>JBDTMF010000013.1:0-37268 GCA_039934455.1 Solirubrobacteraceae bacterium | reverse complement strand
CGCCGCCCGCCGCCGCGGCGGCGCGGATCGCGGGCGCGAGGTCGGTCAGGCGCCCCGAGACCTTCAGCGAAGCCGCGTCGGGGCGACGCTGCGCGTTGCGCAGGTCGGCCCACAGGTCGTCGTCGTCCTCGATCGTTTGCACGCCGTCGAGGCCCGCGTCGCGCATCCGGTCGGCGGCCGCGGAGGCCTGCTCGCCCGCGGTCGCGCCGCCGAAGCGGGCCAGCAGGCGCCCGGAGCCCTCGCACCAGGCGACGTCGAGCGAGTCGGCCTCGAGCGGCAGGCCCGCCAGGTGCACCGCGGCCTTGGCCAGCACGTCGGGATCGTCGGTCGCGCCCACGGCGGTGGCGTTCCCGTCCGGCCTGGGGTGCAGTCGCACGGTCACGGTCAGGATCAGCCCGAGCGTGCCGTGCGAGCCGGTGAACAGCTTGGCCAGGTCATAGCCCGCGACGTTCTTGATCACCTTGCTGCCGGCCTTGGCGAGCGTGCCGTCGGAGAAGGCGAGCGAGATCCCGAGGATGAGGTCGCGCACGCCGCCGTAGCGGTGGCGCAGGGGACCCGAGTCGGCCGTCGCGACCATGCCGCCGACGGTCGCCGCGTCGCCGGCTCCCAGCGGGGGGTCGAGCGCGAGCATCTGGCCCTCCGCGGCGAACGCCGCGTGCGCCTCGGAAAGCGGCACGCCCGCCTGCAGCACCGCGGTCAGATCGCCGACGTTGTGCTCGAGGATCTTCGCCATCCCGCCCGTCTCGAGCTCGACCGCGATCGGGTCGCCGGCGCCGCCCCAATCGAGCTTGGTGCCGCCGCCGCGGACGCGCACGACCTTGCCCGCCTCGCCCAGCGAGCGCAGCAACTCGGCGGCCTCCTCCGGCGAGCCGGGGCGCTCGTGCGTCACCTCGCCGGCTTCGGCCAGAGGCCTCGTCACCGGCTTCCGCCTCGGGCCATGCCTCAGAACCTCTCGGCGAGCCCGGCGGCTTCCAGCGGGTGGATCCGGTACGGCCCGGGCACCTCGCCGCACAGCCGCGGCGTCGGCATGACCTTGCCGGGGTTGGCGAGGCCGGCGGGATCGAAGGAGCAGCGCAGGCGCTGGAACGCCGCCAGGTCGGGCTCGTCGAACATCTTCGTCATGTGCTTCTTCTTGTCGACGCCCACGCCGTGCTCGCCGGTGATCGATCCGCCGGCTTCCAGGCAGGCGTCGAGGATCAGGCCCGACAGCTCCTCGGCGCGTTCGGCCTCGCCCTCGACGCGGCCGTCGTAACAGACGAGCGGGTGAAGGTTGCCGTCGCCGGCGTGGAAGACGTTGGCGACGCGCATCCCGTACTCCTCGGAGAGCTCGTCGAGGCGCTCGAGCACGTCGGGGAGCTTCGTGCGCGGGATCACGCCGTCCTGGACGAAGTAGTTGGGGGAGAGCCGGCCCATGGCCGGGAACGCCGCCTTGCGCGACTTCCAGAACAGCTGGCGCTCGGCCTCGTCCTTCGCGACGCGGACGTCGTCGGAGCCGCACGTCTCGCAGATCGCCAGGACCTCGTCGAAGCGCGCCTCGCACTCCCGCTCGGCGCCGTCGAGCTCGATCAGCAGCGCCGCCCCCCGACCGACGGGGTAGCCGGCGTGGGCCATCGCCTCGGAGGCCTCGATGGCGAGCTCGTCCATCATCTCGATCGCACCCGGCACGATCCCGGCCTGCACGATCTCCGAGACCACCTCGCCGGCCTGGCGCGTGGTGTCGAAGAAGGCGACGAGCGTGCGCGTCGTCTCGGGCGCCGGCATGACGCGCAGCCACGCCTTGGTCGCGATGCCGAGCGTGCCCTCGGAGCCGACGAACGCGCCCAGCAGGTCGTAGCCCAGTGGCTCGAGCTCCTTGCCGCCGAGCTGGATCATCTCGCCGTCGGGCAGGACGAGCTCGAGGCCGCAGACGTAGTTCGTCGTGAAGCCGTACTTGAAGCAGTGCGCGCCGCCCGAATTCTCGGCCAGGTTCCCGCCGATCGAGCACACGATCTGGCTCGACGGGTCCGGCGGGTAGAAGAAGTCGGGCGCGACGGCGGCCGTGACCGCGAGGTTGGTGACGCCCGGCTCGACGCACACGCGCTGGTTCTCGAGGTCCACGTCGAGCACGCGCTTGAGCCGCGAGAGCACGATCAGGATCCCGTCCTCGATCGGCAGCGCCCCGCCCGAAAGGCCCGATCCGGCCCCGCGGGCGACCCACGGCACACCGGCCCGGGCGCACGCGCGCACGACCGTCTGGACCTCCTCGGCGCTCCCGGGCAGCACGGCCGCGCCCGGGATCACGTGGTACTGGAGCAGCCCGTCGGACTCGTAGGTCCGGAGCTGGTGCTCCTGCGTGTAGACCCACGTGTCCCCGACCGCCGCGCGCAGCTCCGCCACGAGCGGCGCGAGGTCGCGCGGTGGTGCTTCGGCGAGCGGCGCGGGCTCGCCGGTGTGGGACGTCTCCGAGGCGCTGCTCACTTCTTCCCGACCACCATCCAATCGAGGATCGACGTCGACTGCAGGTACACGATGACGCACATCATCAGCACCAACAGGATGCTCCATCCGAACACCTTTCGGAAGAGCTCGCCCTCGCGGCCGCCCAGGCCGACCGCTGCGGCGCCGATCGCGAGGTTCTGCGGCGAGATCATCTTCCCGAGCACGCCGCCCGAGGAGTTGGCCGCCGCCAGCAGCGTGGGGGAGTAGCCGGCCTTGTTGGCCGCGGCCACCTGCAGCGTCCCGAACAGCGAGTTCGACGACGTGTCCGAGCCGGTCACCGCGACGCCCAGCCAGCCGATGATCGGCGAGAGGAACGCGAGCAGCCCGCCCGCGCCCGCGATCCACTGCCCGAGCGTGATCGTCTCGCCCGAGAAGTTCATCACGTAGGCGAGCGCGAGCACGGACGCGACCGTCAGCGTCGCGAACTTCAGCTCGTTGAGCGTCCTGCCGAGCGTGCGCAGCGCGCGCCCCGGCTTGAAGCGCAGCACGAGCATCGTGATCAGGCCCGAGACGAGCAGCAGCGTCCCCGCCGCGTTCGCCCAGTTGAACTTGAACGTCAGCGAGCTCAGCGGCTCGCCCTTGGGATTCTGGACGTTCAGGCCCGGCCAGTCGAACACCTTGGTGAGGCCGTCGAGCGCATCCTTGATCGGGCCCCACTGGGCGAGTGCGAAGACGACGATGATGATCAGGTACGGCGCGAAGGCCGCGAACACCTCGCGGCCGCTGTCGTGGCCGTTGCCCTCCTTGCGGTTGATCTCGGCCTCATGGAAGGAGTCGGCCGCCGCGGCCCCCGCGATCGCCGGTCCCACGTCCCGGACCTCGCCGAGCAGCGGCTCGGAGGGCTGCCAGACCTGCAGCACCGCGACGATCGCGCCGGCGGACAGCAGCGAGGCCACGATGTCGGTCAGCTCGACGGAGACGTAGTTGGAGCAGACGAACTGGGCGACCGCGAATGCGAGCCCGCCGGCCGCGGCCGCCGGCCAGGCCTGACGCACACCGCGTATGCCGTCGACCATGCCGATCAGGATCAGCGGCACGATCAGGGCGAGGAACGGCGTCTGGCGGCCGACCATGGCGCCGAGGTCGTCCTTCGGCAGGCCCGTGAGCCCGGCCAGGGTGACGATCGGGATCGCGATCGCGCCGAAGGCAACGGGGGCGGTGTTCGAGACGAGCGCCACCGCGGCCGCCTTGATGGGCTCGAAGCCGACCGCGATCAGCAGCGCGGCGGTGATCGCCACCGGCGTGCCGAAGCCGGCCAGCGCCTCGAGCAGCGCCCCGAAGCAGAACGCGATCAGCACCGCCTGGATCCGCTGGTCGTCGGAGATCCGGTTGAAGGCGCGCCGGAGCACGGCGAAGTGTCCGGTCTCGACCGTCATGTTGTAGATCCACAACGCCATGAAGACGATGTACATGATCGGGAAGATCCCGAACAGGGCGCCCTCGGCGGCGCTGTCGAGCGACTGCCCCACCGGCATGCCGTAGACGGCGATGGCGATGATGATCGCGGCCGCCAGCGAGGCCAGGGCGGCGAGATGGGCCTTCACCTTGAGCCCGCCGAGCAGGATGAACAGGACGAGGATCGGTATCGCGGCGAAGATCGAGCTGAGCCCGAGCGAGTCGCCGATCGGATCGAACACCTGCTTGTACATGCCTCACCCTCCCGTTGCGGGTCTCCTCTTAGCGGTCGGTACCCCGAGCCGCCCCGCACTAAGCTCCGGCCGGTGCGGGTCCGCCAACTCTGCGTGATCGCGGAGGCGCAGGGGGTGGCGTCGGTGCCGGACGCGGTGGCGGAGCCGCGTGACCGCGAGGGCGGCGAGCATCACGATGAACGGGTCGATGCCGGTGCGGTAGCGCGGAGTCTCGACCACGAGGAAGACCACGCTGAGGTAGAGCAGCAACGGGACGAGCCAGACCCACGGGGGGGCGCGGCGCGCGGCCTTCGTCGTCGCGCCGGCCAGCGCGAGCAGGGCGAAGATCCAGAAGCAGATGACGCCCGCGTCGGCCCAGCCGGCGGAGACGCTGATGGTGGACGCGGTGTGGCGCGACCAGTCCAGCCCGCCGAGCTCGAAGGTGCGCAGCGTGGTCCATAGCGCGACCTTGCCCACATAGGCGGGGTGTTTGCGGATGAAGGCCTTCGACCGCTTGCGCAGGATGTCCTCGACCACGGGCTCGGGGATGAAGCGCAGGCGGGCGTACAGCGACCGGTAGGAGGGGACGTGGCCGATCGAGCGCCACGAAGCGGGGTTCTCCTTGTCCGCGTAGGCCTGCTCGTTGTAGGTGCCGGCGAGCGCCGAGCCGAGCTGGGTCGACACCGGGATCAAGCGGTCGAACACGATCGCGTTGCGGATCGTCCACGGCGAGACGGTGAGCAGCGCGAGCACGACCAGCACCGCCGGGGCGGCGAGCGATCGCGGGGAGAAGCGCGGCCGGCCGGTCCAGACCGCGAGCGCGAGCGGCAGCAGCAGCACCAGCGCGTTCGCCCGCGTGAGGATCGTCAGGCCGCCGAGCACGCCGGCGAGCAGCACCCAGCGCCGGCGGTGGCTCGAGCGGCGGTGCTGGATCGCGGCGGCCAGCGCGCCGAGCAGCAGCGCGGCGAACAGCGGCGCGGCCATCACCGCGGCCCCGACCACGATCAGCGGGATGTAGACCGCCGCGAGCCCCATCGCCGCCAGCGCCACCCCGCGGCCCCACAGCTGTGCGGCCACCACGCCGATCAACGCCACGATCAGCGTGCTGATGAAGATCCCGAGGATGCGCGCGGCGCGCACCTGGTCGTGGTTGCCCGCCCGCTCCACGCCCGCGAGCTTGTAGACGCCCGCGAGCAGCACGGGGTAGGCCGGGGGCCGGAACGCGGTCGGGCGCCCGCGCGAGGTCGGGTACCCGTCCCCGCGTGCGATCGACTGCGCGGCGTGGTCATAGTCGCGCGCGTCGTGGACGAGGGTGTAGCCCGGGGTGACCGCGACGTAGCCGATCCGCAGCGCCAGCGCGAGCGCAAGGATCAGCCAGACGGCGGCGGTGAGGGGGGTGGGATGCTTCATCGACTCGTCGGCGGGGTGGAGGCTACGGACGAACTGCGCATTGCGAAGAAGGGTTGAGGGGGTGTGCTGAGTTCATGGCAATAATTCCCGCAAACTCAGCCCACCCGGCCGAATCTCCCGCCGGGGCCGGGGCCTCCCACTCCGCCACCAGCCGCGGTTGACGTCCGGCGGCGCCCGCCGTAAACGCTCGCCTCAGTACGCCGTCGTCCGAGCCCGATGCCGCGGCCGAGCCTTGTAGCGCGGCAACGCCCCCCGGTTCCACAGCGCGTTGTCGACCGCCGTCGCCGTCGTGTCCCCGTGCGCGGCTACGAGCAACTCGACCGCATGCAGGGCGCACGCACGGATCTCGACCTCCTCCGGCGAGCCGTGCGCGAGCAGCAGCCCCGCGTCGATCCGCGCCACCAGCCGCTCGTCGAGCTCGAGCACGTTGTCGAGGCGCAGGACGTGGGGTACCAGGTTGTCGGCGAACAGCGTCAGCCGCGCCAGATCCGAGACCGGGGCGATGCCCGCGACGTGCAGGTCGGCGGCCGCGATCTGGGCACGCTTGTAGAACGGGACGCGCTCGCCCTCGTGACTCGATACGTCGTGCCAGGTCGGCCAGCGCGCGAGCGTCTCCGCCAGCCGCTCGGCCGAGCCCTCCGCGGAGCGGACGAGCCCGAGGAAGCGCCCGAAGTACTCGACGGTGATGCGGTCCCCGAGCTCGCGCAGCGCGACCGTGAAGAGCGCCATCAGCTCGTGCGTGGGGTCCTGGCCGAAGGTGGCCGCCACCTCGGGCGTCTCGAGCGCGAGCAGCTCCGCCGCCGTCCACGGCCCGCGGGCCCGCAGCGCCGCTTCGATCGTGCGGTAGCCGGAGAGCCCGGCGGGCTTGCGCAGCGTCGGGAACCAGCCCGAGCCGAAATTGATCGTGTTGAGGGTCAGCGAGAAGGCGGCGCGCTCCTCGAGGCCGGCGCCGTCGAGGTCGGGCGCCGGCGGCGACTCCGACGGCAGCGTGCGCGCGTAGGGCTCGATCGCCGCCTCGACGATGCGCACGTGGCGCGCGCGCCCCGCGACGGCCGCACCGGCGGCACGGATGTCGTCGACGAGCGCCATGGCGATGCGCGACTCTAGAGCGCATGCGGGTACCGGACGGGCTGCGGTGGTGGAGCGCGCAGGACGGGGGGGCGGAATGGCTCGCGGCGCTGCCCTCGCTCGCCGCCGAGTGCGCCGAGCAGTGGGAGCTGCGGCTGGGCGACCCGTTCGAGCCGGCCACGATCTCGCTCGTGGTCCCCGCCGAGCAGAGCGACGGCACCCCCGCGGTGCTGAAGATCACCTTTCCCCAAGCCGAGAGCGAGCACGAGCCGGCCGCGCTGGCCCATTGGAAGGGCGACGGCGCCGCGCGGCTGCTCGAGGCCGACGCGGGCCGCGCGGCGCTGCTCGTCGAGCGTCTCGACCCAGCCCGGATGCTGCGCCACCTGCCCGACGAGGTCGTGGCGAACTCGATCGCGGCCGACGTGCTGCGGCGGCTGTGGTCGGTCCCGCCCGCGCCCGGCGCGCCCTTCATCCGCCTCGAGGAGGCCGTGAAGACCTGGGCCGCCGCGGCCGCGCGCCGCCCGCCGACCCAGCCTCGCCTCGTCGACCTCGCCGCCGGCTTCGCCCGCGAGCTGCTGCCCAGCCCCGGCGAGCCGGCGGTCCTGCACCAGGACTTCCACGGCGGCAACGTGCTGTTCGACGAGCGCCGGGGCTGGCTCGCGATCGACCCCAAGCCACTGGTCGGCGAGCGGGCCTTCGACTGCGCGGCGCTGGTGCGCGACCGCCGCACGGAGCTGATGCGCGACCCCGCTCCGCTCAACCGCATCCGCGGCCGGCTCGACCAGCTCGCCGACGAGCTCGAGCTCGACCGCGAGCGGATTCGCGGCTGGGCGGTCGTCCATGCGGTCGCGTGGGGGGGCGAGACCGGTCCGGGCTGGGACCCCGCCATGGTCGCCTGCGCCGGCTGGCTCGCGGAGGCCTAACGCAGCGACGGGCCGTCGTGCATCGCCATGAACGCCTCGTTCGCGATCGCGCGGCCGGGCAGCCCGACGTCCGCGAGCAGGCGGCCGAGGTCGGGGGACGAGCCGGTCCAGCGCACCTTGCCGTCGCGCACACGGTGCACCCAGTACATGCGCGAGTCGTCGATCGCCCCGCCCTGGCGCACCCGGATGCGCCCGCGGACGGCCACGACGTCGCCGTGGGACCAGATGCCGAGGCGGATCGAGTCCACGTGCACGCCGCGTGCCGCCGCCTCCTCCATGTACGCGCGGTAGGCGGCGGTCGAGTGGAAGAGGCTCTGCTCGGCGGAGTGCGGGCGCCATTCCGCGTCCTCGGCCGCCCAGGCGAGGATGCCGGTCAGGCCGTCGCGGTCGTACGCCTCCCACATCGACAGCACGACCGCCTCGTTGTCGGGAGAACGCCCCGCGCCGGCGCTAGGCAAGCGTGTCGGCCTGCTCGCCCTGCTGCTCAGCGGCGAAGCGCTGGATCTGCTCGAGCGAGATGTCGCGGCCGTCGCGGTGGGCGAGGTGCCACTCGACGGTGGCGTCGATCGCGGCGGGCAGGTCCCAGGGCGGCCGCCAGTCGAGGCGCGTGCGCGCGCGGGTGCTGTCGACGCGCGGCACCGCCGACTCCAGCCGCGGCTGCCGCTCGGCGGCCTCGACCTCGATCGCGCCGGGCCAGCGGGAGGACAGGCGCTCGACGAGCCAGCCGACCGGGCGTGACGCCTCCAGGTCGGGGCCGAAGTTCCAGGCCGTCGCGGCGGTCGGGTCATCCCACAGGCTCTGGGCCAGCAGGAGGTAGCCGGAGAGCGGGTTCAGGACGTGCTGCCAGGGCCGGATCGCGTCGGGGGCGCGGACCTTGAGCGGCGTGCCGTCCAGGCACGCGCGGATGAGGTCGGGGACGAGGCGGCCGCCGGTCCAGTCGCCGCCGCCGATCACGTTGCCCGCACGGGCGGTCGCGACCGCGATGCCGCGGTCGGCCAGCAGCGAGTCGCGGAACGCGCCGGTCACGAGCTCCTGGCAGACCTTCGAGGTCGAGTAGGGATCCGAGCCGCCGAGGCGATCATCCTCCCGGTAGCCCCACTCCGAGCCCTGGCCGAGGTAGACCTTGTCGGTGGTGACGCTGACCACGGCGCGCGTGTGGCCGGTCTGGCGGATCGCCTCCAGCACGTTGGCGGTGCCGATCGCGTTGACCGTGTAGGCCAGGACCGGGTCCTCGAGCCCGGTCTGCACCGTCGAGAGGCCGGCCATGTGGAAGACGACCTCCGGCCGCGCCGCCGTGACGGCGGCGAGCACGGCCGGGTGGTTGGCGACGGTGCCCTGGATCGACCTGACCTCCGGGTCCTGGGAGGCGCGCCGCGAGAAGCCCGTCACCTCGGCCCCGAGCGAGCGCAGCCAGAGCGACAGCCAGCGGCCCTTGAAGCCGCTGTGGCCGGTCACGAGGACGCGGCGGCCGGCCCAGAAGGTGTCGGAGATCGCGCTCACCTCCGGGCCACTGTACTCAGCGATCCCAGACCTTCCACGGGGCCTCGCCGCTCGCCCACAGGCGGTTGAGCTCGGCGAACTCGCGGTAGGTGTCCATGCCCATCCAGAAGTCCTCATGGGGGTAGACGGCGAGCTGGTCGTCGCGCGCGAGGTTGCGCAGCGGCGCCTGCTCGAAGATCAGCTCCGGCTCCTCGCTCAGGTAGTCGAAGACCTCGCGCTGGAACACGAAGAAGCCGCCGCTGACGAACCCCTCCGGCGTCGTCGGCTTCTCGTTGAACTCGGTCACCATCCCGTCCACCACGCGCATCTCGCCGTAGCGGGAGCTGGGGTGAACGCCGGTGACGGTGCCGATGCGGTCGTGGGCGCGGTGGAAGTCGAGCAGCCCCGCGATGTCGACGCGGCCGATGCCGTCGCCGTAGGTGAACATGAACGTGTCGGTGTCGACGTACTGCCGCACGCGGTGCAGGCGGCCGCCGGTGCCGGTCTCGAGGCCGGTCTCCGCGAGCGTGACCTTCCAGTCCTCCGCGACCGCGCTGTCATGGAAGGTCGGCGGCTGGTCGCTGCCGATGTGGACGGTCAGGTCCGCTCCGTGCTCGTGGTAGCGCAGGAAGAACTCCTTGATCTGCCAGCTCTTGTAGCCCAGGCAGACCATGAAGCGGCGCGCGCCGTGGTGGCCGTAGAGCTTCATGATGTGCCACAGGATCGGGCGCTCGCCGATCTCGACCAGCGGCTTGGGGACTCGCTCGGTCTCCTCGCGCAGCCGCGTGCCCATGCCGCCCGCGAGGACGACGACCGGCATCTGCTCGAGCGGGGTGTCGCGACTGCTCATCGCCAGCGCAGGTCCACGTCGAGCTCGCCGGCGTCGAGCAGCTCCCGGATGCGCATGATGCGCTGGAAGCGGGAGGAGAGAAAGTCGTCGATCGTCAGGCCGTGCCGGTCGTAGGCCGCGAGCAGCTCCTCGATCCCGCGCTGGACGGTCCACTGCGGCACGAAGCCGGGGAGCCGGCGGCCGACCTTCTCGAACGAGACGCGGTAGGTGCGCGTGTCGGGGCCGGCGCCGTCGGCAAGCGAGACGGTCGCGCCCGGCACGGTCCGCTCGATCATCGCGGCGACGTCGCGGATCTGGTGGTTGTCCTCGTCGCGGCCGATGTTGAAGGCCTCGTCGTGGATCGCCTCGCGCGGCGCGTCGAGCGCGGCGAGGAAGCCCCGCGAGATGTCCTCGATGTGGGCGAACGGGCGCCACGGCGAGCCGTCGCTCTGCATCCGCACCTCGCCCGTGGCGTAGGCGTAGGCCACGAGGTTGTTGATCACGATGTCGCCGCGCAGGCGGGGGGAGACCCCGTAGGCGGTGGCGTTGCGCAGGTAGACGGGGCTGAAGCCGTCGCCGGCGAGCGGGGCGATGTCGCGCTCGGCCAGCACCTTGGAGCGGCCGTACGGCGTGACGGGGTTGAACGCCGAGCGCTCGTCGACGGCGGTGTCGCCCTCGGCGGCGCCGTAGGTGCTGCACGAGGAGGAGTAGAGGAAGCGCTGGACGCCGGCGCGCTTGGCGGTCTCGGCGAGGTGGACGCTGGCGCGGTGGTTGATGTCGAAGGTCAGCTCGGCGTTGAGGTTGCCGACGGGGTCGTTGGAGATGGCGGCGAGGTGGATCACGGCGCCGACGCCGTCGAGGTCCGCGGGCTCGACGTCGCGGAGGTCCTTGGCGATCGTGGGGACCGGGGGCGCGGCGTCGCCCAGCGTGAAGGCGCGGAAGAGGCCGGTGTCCAGGCCCACGACCTCGTGCCCCGCGGCGGTGAGCAGCGGGGTCATGACGGATCCGATGTAGCCGTCATGGCCGGTGACGAGAACCTTCATGGCCGCGGGATCGTAGGGACGCGGTCGACGATCAGGCGGGCCAGCGGCAGGCAAGAGGTCGCGGCGGGTGACGGCGCGTTGCGGACGTGGAGCGCGTTCTGGCTCTCGGAGAGCACGAAGTCGTCGATCAGGGTGCCGTCTCGGCCGAGGGCCTGCGCGCGCACGCCGGCAGGCCCGGCGAGGACGTCGTCCTCGCGCAGCGCGGGGATGTAGCGGGCGGCGTCGGCGACGAGCGCGCGGCGGCTGACCGCGTGGCGCAGCTCTTGGAGGCCGGTGCGCCACCAGCGCCGCGCCATCCGGTAGGTGCCCGGCCAGCTCAGGGTGTCGCGGAGGTCCTTTGCGTTGAGGTGGCGGAGCACATACGCGTCGCGGGCGCCGGCCAGCAGCGCGGTCGGGCCGACCAGCACCTCGTCGTCGGTGCCGCGCGTGAAGTGGACGCCGAGGAAGGGGAGCGTGGGGTCGGGGACTGGGTAGACGAGCGCCTTGACGAGCTCGCGCCGCTCAGGGCGCAGCCGCAGCCAGGCGCCGCGGAAGGGGACGATGCGCGGGTCGGGCTCGCCCCCGGCCGCGACCGCGAGCCGGTCCGACCAGGCGCCGGCGCAGAAGATCGCGTAGCGCGCCCGTGACTCGCCTCGTGCGTGGCGCAGGCGGAGGCCGCGGGGTTGCGGTTCGACGTGTTCGACTCCGCAGCTCGTCACGACCTCGCCGCCGGCGGCCCGGACGTCGTCGGCGAAGGCGCCGGCGATCGCCTGGAAGTCCACGACCGCGGTCTGCGGCGAGTGCAGCGCCTCGACCCCGCGCACGTGCGGCTCGATCTCGGCGATCTCGCCCGCGGCGATCCGCCTGAGGCCCTGGACGCCGTTGGCGGCGCCGCGGCGCTCGAGCTCGTCCAGCTTGGGCCGCTCCCGCTCCGAGACCGCGACGATCAGCTTGCCCCCGCGGCGGGCCGGGAGCCCGCGCGCCTCGCAGTAGCCGAAGAGCTCGCGCGAGCCCTCGGCGCTCAGGCGCGCCTTCAGCGAGCCGGGCGCGTAGTAGATGCCGGCGTGGAGGACGCCGGAGTTGTGCCCGGTCTGATGGAAGCCCGCGACGGCCTCGCGCTCGAGCACCGTGACCGTGCGCCCCGGCTCCCGCGCCAGCAGCTCGCGCGCCACCGCGAGGCCGATGATGCCGGCGCCCACGACGACGACGTCGGGTTCTTCGCGCGGCGTGGTCAAGGCGTCCGACTCTACTCGCGGCGACCCGACCACCCCGCTCGATACCGTGATTCCAGGTCATGCCCGAAGCAGCCCAGGACCCACGGATCGAGGAGCTGCTGGCTGGGCTGAACCCGCCGCAGCGCGACGCCGTGATGCACGGCGCGGGGCCGCTCCTGATCCTCGCCGGGGCCGGCTCCGGCAAGACCCGCGTCCTGACCCACCGGATCGCCTACCTGATGCGCACCGGCCAGGCGCGCGCGGACGAGATCCTCGCGATCACCTTCACCAACAAGGCCGCGCAGGAGATGCGCGAGCGCGTCGAGCTGCTCGTCGGCCGCGCGACCCGGGCGATGTGGGTCATGACCTTCCACTCCGCCTGCGCCCGCATGCTGCGCGCCGACGCCCAGCGCCTCGGCTATACGCGCCAGTTCACGATCTACGACGCCGCCGACCAGCGCCGCCTGCTCAAGCGCTGCCTCGACGACCTCGACGTCGACTCCAAGCGCTTCACGCCGCGCGCGATGCAGTCCCAGATCTCCGACGCCAAGAACAAGCTGCGCTCGGCCGAGGACTACCGCCAGCTCGTCGGCTCCTATTTCGAGCAGACCGTCGCCGACGTCTATGAGCGGTACGAGCGCGAGCTGCACCGTATGAACGCGATGGACTTCGACGACCTGCTCGTCCGCTCGGTCAACCTGCTCGAGCTCTTCCAGGAGGTCCGCGACCGCTACGCGCAGGCCTTCCGCTGGATCCTCGTCGACGAGTACCAGGACACCAACCACGCCCAGTACCGCTGGCTCCAGCTCCTGGCCTCCGAGCACCGCAACCTGGCGGTCGTCGGCGACGACGACCAGAGTGTCTATGGCTTCCGTGGAGCCGATATTAAGAATATCTTGAATTTTGAGGACGACTTTCCGGAGTCTCACGTCGTCAAGCTCGAGCAGAACTACCGCTCCACGCAGTCCATCCTCTCCGCCGCGAACGCCGTCGTCGCCAACAACCGCGGGCGGATGGACAAGGCGCTGTGGACGGAGATCGGGGAGGGGGATCCGATCAAGGTCCGGGAGCTCTCCGACGAGCATGCGGAGGCCCGGTACGTCGCGGCCGAGATCGAGCGGATGGTCGACGAGGGCGTCTCGCGCGAGGAGATCGCGGTCTTCTACCGGACGAACGCGCAGTCGCGGGTGCTCGAGGACATGCTGGTGCGGGCGCAGATCGGCTACCAGGTCATCGGCGGCACGAAGTTCTACGAGCGGGCGGAGATCCGGGATGCGGTCGCCTATCTCACCTTCCTCGCCAACCCGCAGGACGCCGGCGCGTTCACGCGGGTCGCGAATTCGCCCAAGCGCGGGCTCGGCCAGACGTCGCTCTCGCGCGTGCTCTCGCACGCGGACACGATGGGCGTGCCGGTGTGGGACGCGGCGGCGGAGCCCGAGGCCGTGCCAGGCCTCGGCACGGCGGCGCGCAAGGCGCTCGGGCGCTTCATGTCGGTGATGGTCCGCCTGCGCGAGCGGATGGAGACCGAGGCGCCGGTCGGCGACCTGCTGGACGAGCTGCTGCGCGAGACGGGCTACCTCGACGCGCTCGAGGCCGAGCGGACGATCGAGGCGCAGGGGCGGCTGGAGAACCTGGAGGAGCTCGTGCGCGTGGCGCGCGAGTACGACGCGCTGGCCGAGCAGGGCTCGGTCGGCGAGTTCCTGCAGCAGATCGCGCTGATCGCGGACGTCGACTCGCTGCGCGACGACGAGGGCCTCGTGACGCTGATGACGCTCCACAACGCGAAGGGCCTCGAGTTCCCGATCGTGTTCATGATCGGGATGGAGGACGGCGTCTTCCCGCACTCGCGCGCGCTCGACGAGGGCGGGCTCGAGGAGGAACGGCGGCTCGCCTACGTCGGACTGACCCGCGCGATGCGTGACCTCACGCTCACCTACGCCCGCCGCCGCAGCGCGTTCGGCGGCGCGAGCGGGCCCTCGCTGCGGTCGCGCTTCATCGACGAGGTCCCGCGCGAGCTGACCGACCAGGAGGACCGCAAGGCCGTCGGCGCCGGCCCGGCGCCCGGCCGCGTCGCGTCCTGGTCCAACGCCGCAGCCGCCACCGCCGAGGCGCACCCGGACACCGCCGGCGCCGTCTTCCGCCTCGGCGACGACGTGATCCACGCCGCCTTCGGCGAAGGCGTCGTCATCGCCACCGAGCCGGGCGGGATCGTCGTCGTGCGTTTCTCAGGCGACCGCTCGGAGCGCAAGCTGATGGCGGACTACGCGCCGATCCGGAAGCGCTGACGACCCGGCGTTCACCGTTCGTTGACGGGCGAGCGGGGCGGTCTGCCACGCTCGAGGAGCACATGGATCGCCCGGGCCGCAGAGGCGCCTTGTTCACGCTGCTCGGCCTGTTCGCCCTCGGCGGGCTCGTGCTCATGGTGCCGCCGCTGCGCGAGGCGGTCGGGAACGTGCTGAGCGGCGATGCGGGTGACCTGCGGCGGGAGCTGCGGGACCTCGGGCCGGCCGGGGCGCTCGTGCTCGTCGCGCTGATGCTCGTCCACGCGGTGGTCCCGTTCCCGTCGGAGCTCATCAACGCCGCCGCCGGGTTCGCGTACGGCTTCTGGATCGCGTTCCCGCTCGCGCTGCTGGGCTGGCTGCTGTCGGCGCGTTCCTCCTCCTGCTGGTGGGAGGGCGGGCGCTGACCCAGCGTGTGCGGCGGCGCCAGCACGCATAGGCTCGGCGCTCGTGCGCCGACGGCTGGTCCTCGCCTCGGCGATCGTCTTCACCGACTCGATCTTTTAAGCCGCGATCGTCCCGCTGCTGCCGACCTACGCGGCGGACTTCGACCTCTCCAAGACCGGCGCCGGGATCCTCGCGGCCGCGTACGCCGCGGGGACGTTCCTCGCGGCGCTGCCAGGTGGCCGGCTGGCGGCGCGGATCGGGGTCCGCCGGACCGTGGTCGTCGGGCTGTCGACGTTGATCGTCGCCTCGCTCGCCTTCGCGTTCGCCCCCAACATCGTCGTGCTCGACCTCGCGCGCTTCGTCCAGGGGCTCGGCGGTGCGGCCTCGTGGGCGGGCGCGATCGGGTGGCTGATCGGCGCGGCGCCGCGCGAGCTGATCGGCTCCGCGATGGCGGCGGCGATCGTCGGCGCGCTGGGCGGCCCGGTGCTGGGCGGCCTGGCCGCGACGGTCGGGCCGGAGGTCGTGTTCAGCGGCGTCGCCGCGGTGGCGGCGGGGCTGCTGGTGTGGGCGGCGCGCACGCCGGAGCCGGCGGCGGGCCCCCGGAGCTCGCTGCGGATGGTGCGCGCCGCGCTGCGCGATCCGCGCGTCGCGACCGCGATGTGGCGGGTCGGGCTGGTCGGGCTGATGTTCGGCACGCTCGACGTGCTCGCGCCGCTGCGCCTCGACGCGCTCGGCGCGGGCGCGGCCACCATCGCCGCGACGTTCCTCGTCGCAGCTGGGCTCGAGGCGGCGCCGTGCGTCGGCACGCTGTGGTCGCCGTACGCCGTCGTCCCGCGCGGCCACCCGCTCGCCGGTGGCGACGAGATCGAGCTCAGCGGGCTGCGCGACGACCCGTGGGTCCAGGGTGCGAGCTCGACCTCGCCCGGGCTGATCCGCGAGCTCTGCCGTGCCGCGGGCTTCGAGCCGCGGATCGCGTTCGAGAGCGACGACCCGCTCGCCGCGCGCGGCATCGTCGCCGCCGGGCTCGCGGTCAGCCTCATCCCGTCGCTGACGAAGGACGACACCGCGCGCGATCGCCACGTCCGCGTCCTGCCGCTGCGCGACCCGCCGCGGCGGCACGGCGTCGCCGCGACCATGGCCGGGGGCCGGACGACGCAGGCGACGGCCGGGATGGTCGCGGCGCTCGCCCGCGCCGGGGCCCGGATCGGCCGCTCCAGCCACTAGCCTCCCGCGCATGGCGGCCCAGCTCATCGACGGCAAGGCGATCGCGCAGCTCGTCCGGACCGAGGTCAAGGAGGACGTCGCCGAGTGGGTGTCGCAGGGCCACCTGGCGCCCGGGCTGGCGACCGTGCTCGTGGGCGACGACCCCGGCTCCGCCGTCTACGTCGGCAACAAGCAGAAGGCGTCGGCCGAGGTCGGGATCGTGGGGCTCGACCACCGGCTGCCCCAGGCGGCCTCCCACGAGGAGGTCGAGGCACTGATCCTCCAGCTCGCCGCGGCCCAGCGCGTCTCCGGGATCCTGCTCCAGCTCCCGACGCCGCGCCAGGTCGACGGCCAGGCGCTGACCGCGCTGATCCCGCCCGGCAAGGACGTCGACGGCCTCACCCCGATGTCGGCCGGGCTGCTCGCCCAGGGCCGGCCCGGGCTGCGGCCCTGCACCCCTTCGGGCGTGATGGAGCTGCTGGGCCGCCACGAGGTTCCGCTGCAGGGCGCCGAGGCGGTCGTCGTCGGGCGCTCGGACCTCGTCGGCCGCCCGCTCGCTGCTCTTCTGCTGGCCGCCAACGCCACCCTGACGGTCTGCCACTCGCGCACCCGCGACCTCGGCGAGGTCTGCCGCCGCGCCGACGTGCTCGTCGCCGCCGTCGGCCGCCCCAGGATGATCCCGGGCGACTGGGTCAAGCCGGGCGCCACCGTGATCGACGTCGGGATCAACCGCACCGAAGCCGGGCTGGTGGGCGATGTCGACTTCGAGTCGGCGGTCGAGCGGGCCGGGCTGATCACGCCGGTCCCCGGCGGCGTCGGCCCGATGACGATCGCGATGCTGCTGCGCAACACGCTGCTGGCTGCCAAGGCCGCCGCGGCCTCGCGCCACGAGGCGGGTGCGGCGTGGAACTGAGCCGGCTCCGCCCGGGCGACATCCTCGCCGGCGTCGGCGGGGTCGTGCTGCTCGTCGTGATGTTCCTCGACTGGTACGCGGCCGGCGGGAGCACCGAGATCCAGGGTCAGAACCTCAAGATCTCGATCGGCTTCAACGCCTGGGAGGCGTTCAGCGTCACCGACCTGATCCTCGCGCTGACCGCCCTCTCCGGGATCGCCCTCGCGGTCCTGACCGCCGGCCGCCGCAGCCCCGCGCTGCCCGTCGCTGCCGGGGTGATCACCACGACGCTCGGCGCGCTCGCGACCCTGCTCGTCTTCTACCGGATCCTCAACCAGCCCGGCCCGAACGAGTTCGTCGAAGTCAAGCTCGGGGCGTTCCTCGGCTTCCTCGCCGTGCTCGCGGTCGCCGTCGGCGGCTATCGCGCGACGCAGGACGAGGACGGGGAGGACGCCCCGATGCCCACGGACGTGCGCCCGACGCCCGCGCCCGAGGGCCCGGGCGATCCCGCGCCGCCGCCTGAGGCCGAGCCGCGCGCCTAGGACTCCTAGAATCGGCGCGATGCTGAGCCAGGACCAGGTCCTCCACGTCGCCCGCCTCGCCCGCCTCGAGCTGAGCGAGGCGGAGCTCGAGGTGATGGCCGGCGAGCTGTCGGGCGTGCTCGGCCACATCGAGAAGATCTCCGAGCTCGGCGACCTCGATGACGTCGCGCCGACCTCGCACGTCGTCGCGGTCGAGAACGCCCTGCGCGCCGACGAGCCCCGGCCCTCGCTGCCCCCGGAGGTCGCGCTGGCCGGCGCTCCGGACCCGGCGCAGGGCGGCTTCCGCGTCCCCAGCCCGGGCGCGGCGCCGGCATGAGCGACCTCCTCGACCTGACCGCGTCGGAGGCCGCCGAGGGCGTGCGCACCGGCACCGTCGACCACGGCGAGCTGTGGACGGCCTACCGCGAGCGCGCGCTCGCCGACGAGCTCAACGCCTTCTCGTGGGTCTCCGGCGAGGTCACCCCGCCCGAGGTCGAGCGCAACGCGCCGCTCGGCGGCGTCCCCGTCGCGGTCAAGGACCTCTTCTGCACCGAGGGCATCCCGAGCCAGGCGGGCTCGAAGATCCTCGAGGGCTACCGCCCGCCCTACACCGCGACCGCGGTCGAGCGCCTCACCTCCGCGGGCGCGCCGCTGCTGGCCAAGACGCATCAGGACGAGTTCGCGATGGGCTCCTCGACCGAGAACTGCGCGTTCGGCCCCGTCCTCAACCCATGGGACCGCTCGCGCGTGCCCGGCGGCTCCTCGGGCGGCTCGGCGGCGGCGGTCGCCTCCGGCGCGGCGCCGTGGGCGATCGGCACCGACACCGGCGGCTCGATCCGCCAGCCGGCGGCGCTGTGCGGGATCGTCGGGCTCAAGCCCACCTACGGCGCGGTGTCGCGTTACGGGATGATCGCCTTCGCCTCCTCGCTTGACCAGGCCGGGCCGTTCACGCGTGACGTCACCGACTGCGCGCTGCTGTTCGGCGCGATGGTGGGCCAGGACCCCTGCGACTCGACCTCGCTGCGCTTCCCCGAGCCCGTCGGCGTCCCGAGCGCCACCGACCTGCGCGGCATCCGCCTCGGCGTGCCGCAGGAGCTCTCGGGCGAGGGCATCGACGAGGGGGTGCTGAAGACGTTCCGCGCGACCCTCGACCGCGCCCGCGAGCTCGGGGCCGAGATCGTCGACATCACGCTCCCGCACGCCCCGCACGCGCTCGCCGCCTACTACCTGATCGCGCCCGCCGAGGCGTCGTCCAACCTCGCCCGCTACGACGGCGTCCGCTACGGCCTGCGCGACCCCGCCGACGACCTGCTCTCGATGTATACCCACACCCGCGCCCAGGGCTTCGGCGCCGAGGTCAAGCGCCGCATCATGCTCGGCACCTACGCGCTGTCCTCGGGCTACTACGACGCCTACTACGGCAAGGCCCAGAAGGTGCGCACGAAGATCGCCGAGGACTTCACGGCCGCCTGGCGGGTGTGCGACTTCATGGTCTCCCCGACCAGCCCGGGCGCCGCCTTCGAGCTGGGCGCCAAGACCGACGATCCCTGGGCGATGTACCTCAACGACTACTGCACGGTCCCGGTCTCGCTCGCCGGCCTGCCCGCCATCTCGATCCCCAACGGGCTCGCCGACGAGCTCCCGACCGGCTTCCAGATCGCCGGCCCCGCCTTCAGCGAGAACCGCATCCTCGACGCCGCCCACGCGCTCGAGCAGGCGATCGGCTTCGACGGCTCCAGGGCACGCGCCGCGTGACCGACTACGAGCCCGTGATCGGGCTGGAGATCCACGTCCAGCTCTCCACTCAGACGAAGATGTTCTGCTCCTGCGCGCTGTCCTTCGGCGAGGAGCCCAACACGCGCACCTGCCCGGTCTGCCTCGGGCTGCCGGGCACGCTGCCCGTCGTCAACGCCCAGGCCGTGCACTTCGGGCTGATGATGGGCCTCGCGTTCGGCTCCGAGATCGCGCCGCGGTCGATCTTCCACCGCAAGAACTATTTCTATCCCGACCTGCCCAAGGGCTACCAGATCTCCCAGTACGACATCCCGCTGTGCGCCGGCGGCCACCTGGGCGACGTGCGGCTGCACCGGATCCACCTCGAGGAGGACGCCGCGAAGCTGATCCACCTCGGCGAGTCCGGGCGCATCCACGGCTCGTCGGCGAGCGTGGTGGACTTCAACCGCGGCGGCACGCCGCTGGCCGAGATCGTCTCCGAGCCGGACCTCCGGTCGGCCGAGCAGGCCCGCGAGTGGCTCACGCTGCTGCGCGTGACGCTGCGCCAGCTCGGGGTCTCCGACGTGAACATGGAGGAGGGCTCGCTGCGCTGCGACGCCAACGTCTCCATCCGCCCCGCCGGGAGCGCGGCGCTCGGGACCAAGACCGAGCTCAAGAACATGAACTCCTTCCGCTTCGTGATGCAGGGCATCAACGCGGAGATCGAGCGCCAGACCGCGCTGCTCGAGGCGGGGGAGCAGGTGAGCCAGGAGACGCTGCACTTCGACCCCGCGTCGGGCCGTCTGACGCCGCTGCGCTCCAAGGAGGAGGCGCACGACTACCGCTACTTCCCCGAGCCCGACCTCGTCCCGCTCGCGCCGACCGAGGAGATGGTCCAGGCCGCGCGCGACGCGCTACCCGAGCTGCCGGCGGAGCGCGCCGAGCGCTACCGGCGCGACTGGGGGTTGCCGGAGGAGACCGCCCGGCTGTTCGCCTTCCGCCCCGAGCTGGGCGACTACTTCGAGGCGGCGGCGACGGCGGCCGACGACTCGGCCGCGGTCGCGACCTGGGTCAAGGACGAGCTGCTCTCGCGCCTGGCCGCCGAGTCCGACCCGGCGGCGTCGAACGTGCCCCCGACCATGCTGGCCAAGCTCGTCGGCCTCGTGCAGGACGGCCGCGTCACGCGCGGCGCCGGGCGGCAGGTGCTCGACCGCCTGGTGGAGCACGGCGGGGACCCGGCCGAGATCGTCGAGGCCGAGGGGCTCGGCGCGATGGGGGATGACGGCGAGCTCGCCACGATCGTCGCGCGCGTGATCGAGGAGCACCCCGACGTGGCCGAGCGCGTCCGCGGCGGCAACCCGAAGGCGATCGGCGCGCTGGTCGGCCCGGTGATGAAGGAGACGAAGGGGCGCGCGGACGGCGGGGAGGTCAACCGCCTCCTGCGCGAGCAGCTCGGCGTCTGAAGCCTGATGGGGGCCCCGCGCGTTCCGGTACGGTCGCTCGACGTGAGTTCTCAGGGACCGGAGACACTGGCCGCAGACCGGCTCCTCGACGTCCTCGACGGCGTCTCGGTGCTGATGTACGTGCAGGACCCGGAAGGCCGGATCCTGCACGCCAACCGCGCGGCGTGCGCGCTCGTGGCCAAACCGGCCGAGGAGGTGATCGGCAAGCTGCCGGCGGACCTCTTCGACCCGGCGACCGCGGAGCGCTGGAACGAGCAGAACCGCGAGATCCTGGAGACCGGCCGCCCGCTCGACGTCGAGGACGGCTGGGGCGGTCGCGTGCACCTGACCCACAAGACGCCGGTGTTCGACTCCGAGGGCAAGCCCATCGCGGTGATCGGCATCTCGACCGACATCAGCGACCGCAAGCGCGCCGAGGACGAGCTGCGCCGCAGCGAGCGCCACCTCTCCGAGGCGCAGCAGATCGCGGGCGTGGGCAGCTGGCACTGGGACTCCGAGGCCGCTGCGATGACGTGGTCGACAGAGCTCTGCCGCCTGTTCGGGGTGGCGCCGGCGCAGGCGCCGACCGGCGCGGACGCGCTCATGCTCGTCCACGAGGACGATCGCGAGCGCGCCCGCGAGGCGGGCCGGGCCGCGCTCGCCGGCGAGGCGCCGCTCGATCTCGACCTGCGGATCGTCCGCGCCGACGGCGAGATCCGGACGCTGCACTGCCGCGGCGGCGTCGCCGTGGGCCGGGACGGGTCGATGGACCGGATCGACGGCACCTGCATCGACGTCACCGACCGCCGTCGCGTCGAGGGTCGCCTGGCCGAGGCGCAGCGGCTCGCCCAGATCGGCTCGTTCGACTGGGACGTCGCGCGCGACGAGATCACGTGGTCGCGTGAGATGTACCGGATCTTCGGCGAGGACCCCGAGCGGTTCACCCCGACCCGCGCGATGTTCGACGAGCGGATCGTCGCGGAGGACTACGGGGCGATCCTCGAGCAGGTGACCCGCGCGCGCCGGCAGGGCGGCGACTTCGACGCGTTGGCCCGCATCCGCCAGCTCGACGGGCAGCTGCGCGACGTGCGCTTTCGCGGCACGATGGTGACCACGCCCGGGAGCGCGGGCGAGCACCTTCACGGGATCTGCCAGGACCTCACCGACGTGCGCCGCGCCGAGGAGGCCCGCGCCGAGGCGGTCGAGCGCTTCCGGTCGGTGTTCGAGCGAGCCCCGGTCGGGATGGCCCTGGTGGCGCGCGACGGCCGTTTCACGCTGGCCAACGAGGCGATGAGCGAGATCCTCGGGCGTCCGGGGGGAGAGCTGCTGCAGGTCGGCGTCGGCCACGTCACCCATCCCGACGACATGCCCGCCACCGCCGACGCGCTGCAGCGGATGGTCGCGGGCGAGCTGGCGGAGTGGAACGCGGAGAAGCGTTACGTGCGGCCGAGCGGCGAGATCCGCTGGGGCGCGCTGCGGGCGCTGCTCCTGTACGACGCCGAGGGCTAGGCCCAGCACGCCCTGGCGCTGCTGCGCGACGTCACCGAGCAGCGGCTGGCCGAGCGGCGGCGCTCGGCCCTGCTCGGCGTCGCCCGGATCATGGGTGGCGCCGCGCCGCTGACCGAGGCGCTGGCGGCGCTGGTGGAGACGCTGGTGCGCGAGCTCGACTGCGACGACGGCAGCCTGTGGCTGCACGACGGCCAGGGAGGCCCGCTCGCCTGCGTGGCCGAGGCGCCGCCCGGCAGCGCGCCGCGGCTCCCGCCCACGCTGCCGACCGCGCCCGCGACCTCTGCCGCGGGCATCGTGGTCCCCCTGATGAGCGGCGCCGACGCGATCGGGCTGCTCGAGCTCGCCTACCGCGGGCCGGAGCTCGACGACGACCTGAGCGGTTTCGCCGAGGCGCTCGGGGTGCAGATGGGGGAGTTCGTCGTCCGCAAGCGCGCGGAGGAGTTGCTGCTCCACCAGGCGCTGCACGACTCCCTGACCGGCCTGCCCAACCGCGTGCTGTTCATCGACCGGCTCGACCACGCGATCCGGCGCCTGCAGCGCGAACAGGCCCCGCTCGCGGTGCTGTTCCTCGACTTCGACGGCTTCAAGGCCGTCAACGACCGCTTCGGCCACGCCGGCGGCGACGAGGTGCTCAAGCGCGCCGCTGACCGCGTCTCGGCCGCCCTGCGGGCCGAGGACACGGTCGCGCGCTTCGGCGGCGACGAGCTCGTCGTGCTGTCCGAGCACGTGGCGGGGCCGGCGGGGGGCGCCCTGATCGCGGAGCGGATCCTCGAGCAGCTGCGCTCGCCGATCGACATCGAGGGCGAGCAGGTGGTGCTGACGGCCAGCATCGGGATCTGCGTGGCGCCGGTCGAGGGCGCGACGCGCGACGAGCTGCTGCACACCGCCGACGGGGCGATGTACCGCGCCAAGGCGACCGGCCCCGGCCGCTACGTCATCGCGGGGGACTGACGGCGCGCCGGCGGCGTAGGATTCGGCTGGACACCGAGGCCGAAGGGAAGCGCAGCCATGGCACGACTGATCCGCATGGACACCACTGGCCATTCGACGCTCGCTGAGTGGACAGCGGGGGACGCCGCGGCCGAGGAGCGAGCGGTCGCCGAGTTCCGCCGCCAGCTCGACTCCGGCTACTACGGGATGGTCACGGAGGGCGAGGGCCACGCCCGGCAGGTCTCCGAGCTGCCCCTCGACGCCGAGCTCGTGATCCTGCGCCGCCCGATCGCGGGCGGGTGAGCACCGCTCCGGCGCTGCCGGAGACCGCGGCCGTCCATTGGCGCCCGCGCGCGGACGCGCGCCGGCTGCGCTCGCGCGGGCGCACGTGGACGCTGACGACCGTCGCGCACACCGTGCCGTTCATCGCCACCGCGGGCGGCATGTTTGCGCTCGAGCCGCTCTCCTTCCCGGTCGGGCTCGCGGCGCTCGCCCACGCCTGGGCGATCCCGGAGCTCTATGCCCGCCGCGGCGCCAACGTCGTCCGGCCGCGCAAGCGCGGGGACGAGGGGGCCGAGCGGGTGGCGCTCGGGCTGCTCGGCGACCTCGTCGGCCACGACGCGCGCGACCTGCACGCGAGCACCGGCCTGGTGCCGGAGCGCGGAGCGCTCGGCGTGTGGCTCGTCGCCGAGGCGGGCGCCGTGCTCGTCACCCATGGCGGCCGGCGCGTCTTCGCCTGGTGCGTGCAGGTCCCCGAGCCCGGCCTGCCGTCGGCCGATCGCATCGCGCACCTGCTGCTGGCGCTACGCGCCGACGAGGAGGGCTTCGCAACCGTGGCGAACCTCGCGTTCAGCGGCGCGCCGTGGCGGCTGCGGCGCCGGATGCCGCCGCGCACGCGGGCCGCGCTCGATGCCGGGATCCGTATGGCCCGCGTGTCGAGGGCCCCGATGTGAAGATGGGGTCAACGGTCCATGTCCAATGGGGACGTTCGGGTCGATCATGCTTTCCATGCCCTCCACATCCGCGACTCGCCGCCTCATCCTCGTGCCCGCCACCTCCTCTCCGCGCGCGAAGCCGCTCAGCCCGGGCGTTCGGCGCTTCCGCCTCGCCCAGTTGCGCCTCGAGGGCCGCGACGTCTCGCGCGGCGAGCGCTTCACGCATCTGAAGCGCAACTACGACTGATAGTGCCTCGCCCAGGGGGCCTCGTCACCGCTCGCCTTGAGGCTCGCTCGGGAGGCCGGGTGCCCCGGAGGTACGATTCGTTGCGGTGATCTACCTCCTGCTCTGCGCGTGGTTCGGGATCGCGGGCGCGGTCGTCGCCCGCATCAAGGGCGCATCGATGGTCCTGGGCTTCCTGATCTCGGCGATCCTGCCCGTCCTGGGGCTCGCCGCGCTCGTGCTCTACCGCTCGGACCGCGACGAGCTGCGCCGCCAATGCCCGGGCTGCGGGAAGGTGGTTCCGCTTCACGACGCGCTCTGCACCCGCTGCGGGACCGAGCTGGAGTTCCCCGACGTCGCCATCTCACCCGAATCGGCCATGCGGTAACGAGCCTCCAGGCGAGCGGCGACGAGCCCTCTGGGCGAGGCCCGGGCTAGACTCGCTCCCATGATGCGAGCGGTCGATGCGGTCATGGAGTGCCTGGCGGCGGAGGGCGTGGATGTCGTCTTCGGCTATCCGGGCGGCGCCAACCTCCCCACCTACGACGCCTTCGTGGACGCGGGGATTCGCCACGTGCTCGTCCGCCACGAGGCCGGCGGCGGCCACGCGGCCGAGGGCTACGCCAAGGCCTCGGGCCGCGTCGGCGTGGTGTTCGCCACCTCCGGGCCGGGCGCGACCAACATCGTGACCCCGCTGACCGACGCGATGATGGACTCCGTCCCGCTCGTCGCCTTCACGGGCCAGGTGCGCACCGACCTGCTCGGCACCGACGGCTTCCAGGAGGCCGACACGTTCGGCATCACGATGCCGATCGTCAAGCACAGCTTCATGATCCAGCACCCGTCGGAGATCCCGCGGGCGATCCACGAGGCCTTCCACATCGCCCGCACCGGGCGCCCGGGGCCGGTGCTGATCGACATGCCGACCGACCTGACGCGCGCAGAGATCGACTACCAGCCCGTCGGCGACGTCCGCCTGCCCGGCTACCAGCCGACGACCGAGGGCAACCAGAAACAGATCCGCCTCGCCGCCAAGGCGCTGGCGAACTCGCGCCGCCCCGTGCTCTACGTCGGCGGCGGCGTCATCAACGCGAACGCGTCGGCCGAGCTGACCGAGTTCGCGCTGTCGGACCGGCTGCCCGTGACCTGCACGCTGATGGGCCTCGGCGCCTTTGCGGCCCCGCACCCGCAGTGGCTGGGGATGCTCGGCATGCACGGCACGCGCACGGCCAACTACGCGATGGACGAGGCGGACCTGATCGTCGGGATCGGCGCCCGCTTCGACGACCGCATCACCGGCAAGCTGTCGGAGTTCGCGCCGCGGGCCAAGTTCGTCCACATCGACGTCGACCCGGCCGAGATCTCCAAGAACGTCCCCGCCCACATCCCGATCGTCGGCGACGCGCGCAACATCCTGCCGCGGCTGACGGCCGAGTACCGCGCGACGGGCGCCGACCCGGAGCGGCTCGCCGGCTGGTGGGAGCGGATCGAGGGCTGGCGCGCGCAGCACCCGCTGCGCTACGAGGACTCCTCCGACACGGAGATCAAGCCGCAGTACATGGTCCAGGCGCTCTTCGAGGCGACCGGCGGCGACTGCATCCTCGCCTCTGACGTCGGCCAGCACCAGATGTGGGCCGCGCAGTACTTCGACTTCGCCAAGCCGCGGCGCTGGATCAACTCGGGCGGCCTCGGCACGATGGGCTTCGGCCTGCCGGCCGCGATGGGCGCCGCCGTGGCGATGCCCGACGTCCCGACCTGTCTGATCACCGGCGACGGCTCGATCCAGATGAACGCGCAGGAGCTCGCGACCTGCACCGAGAACGGCATCCCGGTCAAGATCTTCATCATGAACAACGGCTACCTGGGCATGGTCCGCCAGTGGCAGGAGCTGTTCTGGGACCGCCGCTACTCGCACGTGGACATGGGCTCGTGGCCGGACTTCGTCAAGCTCGCCGACGCCTACGGGGCGACGGGCATGCGCCTGACCGAGAAGACGACGCTCGTCGCGGACATGCGCAAGGCGATCGAGACCCCTGGGCCGGTCGTCGTCGACGTCCGCGTCACCCGCGAGGAGAACACGTACCCGATGATCGCGCCCGGCGCCGCCGCGCGCGACATGGTGGGGTAGGGCGTGGGCGAGCCGGGCACGAAGGAGCTGCTGACGCTCGCGGAGCTCGAGGCGTCCTCTGGCGTCCGCACGGGCCGCAAGCACACGCTCTCGATCATGGTCGAGAACAAGCCGGGCGTGCTGACCCGCATCGCGGGCCTGTTCGCCCGCCGCGGCTTCAACATCGACACGCTCGCCGTCGGGCCGACCGACGATCCGCGGCTCTCGCGCATCACGCTGACGCTCGACGGCGCGATGCACCCGATCGACCAGGTCACCAAGCAGCTGCACAAGCTGATCAATGTGATCAAGATCCGCGACCTCGAGCCGGCCGACACCGTCGCCCGCGAGCTCGCGCTGTTCAAGGTCTCAGCCGACGGCGGCGCGCGCGGCGAGGTCATGCAGATCGTCGAGATCTTCCGCGGCAAGATCATCGACGTCACGCGGCGCTCGGTCATCATCGAGGTCACCGGCACGTGGGAGAAGATCGAGGCGTTCGAGCGCATGGTGCGGCCATTCGGGATGGTCGAGATGGCCCGCACCGGCGAGATCGCCATCTCGCGCGGGCGCGGGGAGACCTGACGCTGGATCTGTTCGTCCGCGAGCTGGGCGAGGGGCCGCCGGTGGTCCTGCTCCATCCCGGGGTGGGACTGGACGGGTCCGTGTTCCTGCCAGGGGCGAAGCGGCTGGCGGCGACGCACAAGCTCTACCTCGTCGACCTGCCCGGCAACGGCCACTCGCCGGACGGCAACCGGGACGACTGGACCCTCGCGGGCTTCGCCGGAGCGCTCGAGCGCTTCGTGCGCAAGCGCAAGCTCGAGGGCTGGACGCTGCTGGGGCACTCGTTCGGCGGGTTCGTGGCGATGCAGTACCTCGTCGACTTCCCGGGTGGCGCGAGCCGGATGATCGCGTCGTGCACCGACTGCGACGAGGCGCCCGCATCCGGCGCGCCCGAGGATCCGTTCGAGGGGATGCCCGAGGACGTCGCCGCCTCGGTCCGGGCCGCCTTCGACCGCGAGCCCGAGGTCGAGTCGGTCGAGGACTGCCGGCGGGTGTGGCTCGACCAGATGCCGTTCTTCGTCGGCGCGCCCGACCGCGTCGAGAGGCTGCGCGCCGCATTCAGCGACGTTGCCTATCGCGTCGAGGTCCAGCGCGAGGGCGAGCGCGACTGGGGCGAGCTGCACGCGCTCCCCGCGCTGCGCGAGGCCGACATCCCGGTGCTCGCGATCGCCGGTGAGCACGACCGCGCCCAGCCGCCCGCCAACGCGCGCCGGATCGCCGAGACCGCGCCGCGGGGCGAGCTGCTCGTGATCGACGGGACCGGGCACTTCCCGTTCGCCGAGGAGCCCGCGGCGTACTGGGGCGGCGTGCAGGAGTGGCTGGCGCGGTGAGCGCCCGCACCGCGCTCGTCGACAACCCGTTCGCCCTCGACGCCGGGGCGCGCGCCGAACTGCGCGCTCGCTGCGGGCGCGCCGTGCGCCGCGCCCGCCGCGGCGGCGATGAGGTGCTCGTCGGGCTGACCGTCGTCGTCGACCCCAAGGTCGATCCCAGCGCCGTCGCGATCGCCTCGCGGCGGCCGGGCGAGGACTGGTTCTGTTTCGAGCAGCCCGACCGCGGCGGCGCCGCGCTGGCGGCGCTGGGCGTGCTGCGGCGGCTCGAGGCCTCCGGCCCGGGCCGCTTCACCGACGTCGCCGCGGCCTGGCGCGCGCTCGCGGGCAACGCGGTCGCGGGCGCGCTCGACGGGCCGGCCGGCACCGGGCTGGTGGCCGTCGGCGGTTTCGCCTTCGCCCCCGAGGGCGGCGCCGCGCCGCACTGGGCCGGCTTCGGCGCCGGCGGGCTCGTCGTCCCCGAGGTCGCCCTGGCGCGCCGCGACGGCGAGGTCCGGCTCACGCTCGCGGCGCTCGCTGCGCCCGACGATCTGGCCGACGATCTCGCGGACCGCCTTGCCGCGCGCGCGGCTGGGCTGCGCGAGCGGCCGCTGCCGCTGCTCGACCCGGCGCCCGCGGGCCGCTTCCGGATCGCCAGCGTCGCGCCGCCCGAGCACTACGAGGAGGCGGTCGCCCGGGCCGTCGAGCGCATCCGGGCCGGCTCTCTCGAGAAGATCGTGCTCGCCCGCGAGGTCGCGGTCCACGCGCCCGCGCCACACGACGCGGCCGCGACGTTCGCGGTGCTGCGCGCCGCCTTCGACTCCTGCTTCGTGTTCTGCGCGGGGCGCGGCGACGGCGCGTTCGTGGCCGCCTCGCCGGAGCTGCTGGTGCGGCGCGAGGGGCTGCGCACCTCGACGGTCGCGCTCGCCGGCTCGATCCGCCGCTCGGCCGACCCCGCCGTCGACGACCATCTCGGCGAGCAGCTGCTCGGCTCGGCGAAGGACCGCGAGGAGCAGGCGATCGTCGCGCGCCGGATCGCCCGCACGCTGCGGCCGCACGCGGTCTGGGTCACGGCGCCCGAGCAGCCGACGGTCGTCAAGGTCGCCAACATCCAGCACCTCGCGACGCCGATCCGCGCCCAGCTCACGCGCCCGGTGAGCGTCGTCGAGCTCGCCGGGCTGCTGCACCCCACCCCCGCGGTCGGGGGCGAGCCGCACGCGGCCGCCGCGCCGCTGATCCCCGCGCTCGAGGGCATCGACCGCGGCTGGTACGCCGGCCCGGTCGGCTGGACCGACGCCAACGAGGACGGGGAGTTCTGCGTAGCGCTGCGCTGCGCGCTGCTGCGCGGGCCGGAGGCGCGGCTCTACGCGGGGGTCGGCGTGGTGCGCGACTCCGATCCCGCGGCGGAGCTGGCGGAGACCGAGGTCAAGCTCGGCGCGCTGCTTCCCGTGCTCTCGGGCTAGGCGAGAGCGCGCGCCACGGCGGTCGTGAGCGCCGCGGCGGCGATCACCACCAGCAGCGGCGCGCGCAGGAGCAGCGCGATCGCCGCGGCGGCGAGCCCGAGCGCGCGCTCGTCGAGCACCAGCGCGCTGCGGGTGGAGAAGACCTGTGTGGCGACCAGCGCGGAGAGCAGCGCGGCCGGGAGGAGCTCCGCCGCGCCCATCGCACGTCCGCCGAGGCGCCGCCCCGCGAGCGCCGCCGGCGCCGCGCCCCGGAGCAGGGCCGTTCCCGCGCCGACCGCCAGCACGACCAGCCAGGGGTCAGACACGCCGGCGCGCTCCCGCCAGCGCGACGCAGGAGGCCGCGAGGATCGGCACGCCGGTCGGCGTGAACGGCACGAGCGCCAGTGCGACAGCGGCGCCGCCGAGCGCGGCGAGCCGGGCGGCCGGCGTCCGCAGCTGCAGGGCGAGGACCGCGAGGAAGACGGCGAAGAACGCGGCGTCGAGGCCGAAGCGGCGGGGATCGTCGATCAACCCGGCGCCCGCGAGCCCGAGCGCGGTCCCGCCGACCCAGGACGCGTACATGGCGAGGCCGGCGCCGACGACGAGCCGTCGGTCCCAGCGGCCGGGCTCGACCTGGCCCAGCGCCCACGACTCGTCCGTGACGAGCTGCGCGGTGGCGAAGCGCCGCAACCGGCCGCCGCGCAGGGCGGGCGAGACAGAGATGCCCATGAGCAGGGAGCGCGTGTTGAGCAGGAGCGCGGTGGACACGGCGGCGAGGACGCCGCTGCCGGCTCCCAGCAGCGAGGCGGCCGCGAACTGGGCGGAGCCGGCGTTGGTGGTGGCGGACATGACGAGCGTGGGCAGCCCGCCGAAGCCGGCCGACGTGGCGAGCACGCCGAAGGTCAGCCCGTCGAACACGCCGGCGATCGCGAGCGGCGCGGCGCGGCGCGCTCCGTCGGCGTACGTGGGCTCTGGCATGCCCTCCGTCACCGGGGCTTGCGTGTCCGGGTGGCGAGGGCGCTTCGAGCGGTTGTGTACCATCAAAACGACTTTGCCCGTATGAACCTACCAGCAAACATGCATTGGAGGTACACTGGAGCTCGTGCCCGAACGCGAACCTGCCCCCGGTCCGCTGGCCGTCGTTCAGCGGTTCGTCAACACCCTCGACCTCGAGGGCCGAGACGAACGGCTGCCCGACGCCGAGGCCCTCCGCGGGTGGCTGGCCGCCGCCGGCCTGCTCGGGGGCGACCCCGTGGTCGGCGCGGCCGAGCTCGAGCGAGCGATCGCGCTGCGCGAGGCGCTGCGCGACGTCCTCTCGGGCGATCAGGCGGCGGTGGAGCGCGTCAACGCGGCGGGTGAGCGGGCCGGGCTGCGCGCGCTGCTGCGGCCGGACGGCCGCTCCACGCTCGAGCCCACCGCCGCGGGCGTGGACGGCGCACTCGGCCGCCTCGTCGCCATCGTCCACGGGGCGGTGGCCGCCGGCACCTGGGCGCACCTGAAGGCGTGCGACCGAGACCGCTGCCGCTGGGCGTTCTACGACCACTCCAAGAACCACTCCGCCCGCTGGTGCGTCATGAACATCTGCGGGGCGAAGGAGAAGAGCGCGCGCGCCTACCGGCGCCGGCGCGACAGGGACAGCGCGAAGCGCTCCTGAGGGTCGGTCAGCCACGCGCTCAGCTCGAGGCCGGCGGCCGCGAGGTCGGCTGCGACGCGCTCGGGCGTGAACTTCGCCGAGATCTCCGTCCGCAGCTCCTCGCCGCGGGCGACGGCGCCGTCGAGGTCGACGGCCGCGATGTGGACGGTGTGCGCGCGCCGCGCGCGCAGCCGCATCTCGATCCACTCGCGCGCCGGGTCGTAGAAGGCGACGTGGTCGAACAGGCTCGGGTCGAAGTCGGCGCCGAGCTCGCGGTTGAGGACCAGCAGGACGTTGCGGTTGAACTCGGCCGTCACCCCGGCGCTGTCGTCGTAGGCGGCCTCGAGCACGCGCGGGTCCTTGACGAGGTCGGTGCCGAGCAGCAGGAAGCCGCCGTCGTCGAGCCGCTCCGCGAGGCCGCGGAGGAAGCGCCGCCGGCTGCCAGGCGGGAAGTTGCCGATGGTGCCGCCGAGGAAGGCCACGATGCGGGGGCAGCCGGCCTGCGCGGCCTCGATCTCGTCGAGGTGGCGCTCGAAGTCGCCGGCCACGCCGTGGACCTCCAGGCCGGGGTACTCGGCGGCCAGCGCCGCCGCGACGTCGCGGACCATCTGCTCGTCGACGTCGAAGGGGACGTAGCGCCGCAACGTGCCGGCGCGCGCCATTGCGTCGAGCAGCACGCGCGTCTTGGTGGCCGTGCCCGCGCCCAGCTCGACGAGCTCGCCGGCCTGGGTGGTCGCCACGATCGCGTCGGCCTCGGCTTCGAGGATCGCCCGCTCGGCGCGCGTCGGGTAGTACTCGGGCAGCTCCGTGATGCGGTCGAAGAGCTCCGAGCCGCGGGCGTCATAGAAGTACTTGGGTGCCAGCTCCTTGGCCGGACGCGTGAGGCCGTCGAGCACGTCCTCGGCCAGCGTCCGCGCCGCGTAGGTGTCGAGGTGGCTGTCGACGACGCTCGTCACGTGACGTCCAACGCCAGCCGCAGGCCCGAGAAGATCTGGCGCCGCTGCGGAAGGTCCCAGTTGCGGAAGGTGGTCGTCGCCACGTTCGAGCGCGTCGCCCACGAGCCGCCGCGCAGCACGCGGTAGTCGTTGCCGAAGAAGACCTGGGAGTACTCGCGGTACGGGTGCGGGGTGAAGCCCGGGTAGCCGTGAAAGTGGGTGGAGGTCCACTCCCACGTGTCGCCGAGCATCCCGAGCGCGCCGCTGGGCGCGGCGCCGGCGGGGAGCGAGCCGGCCGGCTGCGGGCCGAGGCCCGTCTGGTCGAGGTTGGCGCGGCCGTCGCCGGGGACGGCGGGGCGCTCGCCCCAGGGATAGGGAAGGGAGACCCCACGCTCCTGGTCCCAGGCCGCTGCCTTCTCCCACTCCTGCTCGGTCGGGAGCCGAGCTCCGAGGGATCTGGCGAAGGCGTCCGCCTCGAACCAGGAGACGTGGACCACCGGCTCGTCGGGGTGCAGCGGCGCCCAGCCGTCCACGCGCCACTGCCGCCACCCGTCGAGGCCGGCGGCCCAGCCGCCCGGGTGGGTGATGTCGTAGTCCTCCTTCCACGACCAGCCCTCGTCCGACCACCACTCGCGGCGTTGGTACCCGCCACCCTCGTGGAAGGTCAGGAAGGTCGCGTTGGTGACCGGCGTGCGGCCGATCAGGAACGGCCGCATGTCGACGACGTGGCGGGGGCGCTCGTTGTCGTAGCCGAAGCGATCGTCCGGGGCGCCCAGGAGGAACGGGCCGCCGGGCACCTCGATCGCCTCGAGCCCGCTGTGGCCCGCGGTGGCGCGGGGGAGCACGGCGTCGAGGCCGGGCGCGGTGCCGAGCCGGGCGAGCTCGATCGCCTGCAGCATCGTCTCGTTGTGCTGCTGCTCGTGCTGGAGGACCATCTCGTGGACCTCCGCGGGCCCGGTGCGGTCGAGCACCTCGAGCGCGCGCTCGCGAACCTCGGCGAGATAGCTCAGCGCCTCGCCCCGGTCGAGCAGCGCGAGGTCGCCGCGGACGGCGCGCGGCGTCTCGAACGCGTCGTACATCGCGGCCAGCTCCGGGTGCAGCAGCGGCTCGCCGCCGTGGCGGTGCACGAGCCAGAGGTCCTCGTAGGCCGCGATGTGGCCGAGGTCCCACACGAGCGGGCTCATCAGCGCGGAGTGCGCGGTCTCGGCGTCGGCGTCGGACAGCGGCGCGACGAGGTTGAGCGTGCGCTCACGCGCCTCTTCGAGGGCGCCGGGGGTGAGCGTGGCGATCGGCATCGGACTCCTGTCCAACACCCTAGCCCTGCGTTACACCCGGCGTGCCTTCCGCCACACGTCGACGACCTCGCGAACGGTCGCCGTGCGGTAGGAGATGCGCGAGTCGAGGGGCCGCAGGTTGAGCTCGAAGCGGCCGGTCCCGGTCTGCTCGAGCTCGGTGACGAGCGCGTGGAAGCGGCGGCCCTTCTTGTCGACGAGCACGATGTCGCCGGCGCCGATGCTCTTTGAGGTGGCGCGGGGTTCGGGCGCGACCGCCTCGCTCGCGGCGGCGACTCCGACGTCCGCGTCGATCAGGCTCTCCTGCATCCTCGGAACGCTAGGCGCCGGAGCGGACGGACCCCGCCACCGCCGCCCACACCCGCCGGTGCAGCTCCACGTTCTCGGTGCGATCGGTATGCACCTCGAGGATCGTGGCGCGGTGCGAGGCGAGCGCGCCGTCGAGCGCGTCGCGGAAGGTCCCGGGGTCCGCCACGCGCCCGTAGCCGAGGCCGTAGAGCTCGGCGGCGTGCTCGAAGTCGAGGCCGTGCGGGGTGGCGACGTGCTCCTCGAAGTCGGCCCCCTCGCGCTCGACCGGGAGGAAGTGGAAGATGCCGCCGCCGTCGTTGTTGAGCAGCACGATCACCAGCGGCAGGCCGAGGCGGCGCGCGGCGAGCAGCCCACCCATGTCGTGGGCGAGCGCGACGTCGCCGATGAGCAGCACAGTCGGGCCGCCGGCGGCCGCGACGCCGAAGGCGGTCGAGACCGTCCCGTCGATCCCGTTGGCGCCGCGGTTGGAGAGGACGCGCGGCGGCGCGTCGCGGGCGGGGAAGAAGGTCTCGACGTCGCGCACGGGCATCGAGGAGGCGACCACGAGCGTCGTGTCCGCCGGCAGCCGCACGCCCAGCTCGGCGGCCACGCGCGGCTCGGAGAGGTCGTCCAGCGTCCGCGCGATCGCGTCGGCGGCGGCGTGGTCGGCGCCGCGCCAGGCATCGAGCCACTCGCGGTCCTTGCGCGGCTGCTTCGGCTCCAGCGCGCGCGGGTCGGCGGTCACGACCGTGGCGACCCGCCCGGCCGGATCCTGCCACGCGCTCTCGGCGTCGAAGGCGATCTGCAGTGTCTCGAGGCCGTGCAGCCACTGGCGCAGGGGCTTCGAGGTGGGGAGGTCGCCGAAGCGCAGCACGAGGTCGGGGGCCTGCGCGGCGGCGAAGCCGGGGTCGCGCAGGAGGGCGTCGTAGTCGGCGATCGCGGCGCGGCCGCGGCGCGCGCCCGAGAGCGGCTCGGCGAGCAGCGGCAGCGCGAGCCGGTCGGCGAGGCCGCCGAGCGCCTCGCCGAGGCCCGGGTCACGCTCGCTCCGGCCGGCGACCATGACGGCGCGCGGGTGGGCGTCGAGCACGGCCTCCAGGCCCTCGATCAGCCCCGGGCTCGCCACCGGCTGCGCGCGGGGGCGGGTGACCCACGGCCGCCCGCCGGCGCGTCCGCCGCCTCCGGGCTCCCCGGCGGGGAGCGGCTCGTCGAGCACGAGCGGCTCGCGCAGCGAGAAGTTGAGGTGCACGGGCCCCGGGCGACCCTCCAGCGCCGACCAGTAGGCGCGACAGGCGAGATGACGCAGCCAGCGCATGCGCTCGGGCGTCGCGGGCTGGTCGTCGACCTCGAGGTACCACTTGGCCGCGCCGCCGTAGAGCTTGACCTGGTCGATCGTCTGCCCGGCGCCGATCTCGCGCAGCTCGGGCGGGCGGTCGGCGGTCAGGATGAGCAGCGGCACGCGCGCCTCGCGGGCCTCGTGGACGGCCGGGGCGTAGTTCGCGGCGGCGGTGCCGGACGTGCACGCGAGCGCGACCGGGCGGCCCGTGGCCTTCGCCAGCCCGAGCGCGAAGAAGCTGCCGCAGCGCTCGTCGATGTGAGAGGTCGCGCGGATCCCCGGCTCGCGGGCGAGCGAGAGCACGAGCGGCGTCGAGCGCGACCCCGGCGACGTGCACGCATGCTCGAGCCCGCAGCGTGCGAGCTCGTCGGCGAAGGCGCGCAGGCCGAGGTAGGCGTCCGTGGCTGGCATCGTCTAGGGGGTCATGCCCGCCCGCCTCCTCCTGCTCCACGGCTTCACGCAGACCGGCGCGAGCTGGGACGGGGTGAGACGGGCGCTTCCAGGACGGTATCGAGCGGTTGCCCCCGACCTGGGGGCGGGGCCGTGGGAGGCCGAGCTCGACCGGCTCGAGGCGCCGGCTCTGGATGACCACGTGCTCGCGGGCTACTCGATGGGCGGGCGGCTCGCGCTCGCGCTGGCGCTGCGGCGCCCGGAGCGGGTGCGCGCGCTCGTGCTCGTCTCGGCGTCGCCCGGGCTCGCCGAGCCGGGTGAGCGGGCCGCGCGGCGCGCCGCCGACGAGCGGCTGGCGGCGCGGATCGAGGCGGGCGGCGGCGAGGCGTTCGCCCGCGAATGGGCGGCTCAGCCGCTGTTCGCGGGCCAGCCGGCGGAGGTCGCCGCACTCGCCCACGAGGACCGGCTGCGGCGCACGGCCGCCGAGCACGCCGCGCAGCTGCGCGGGCTCGGGACCGGCGTCATGCCGCCGCTGTGGGACCGCCTCGGGGAGCTCTCGATGCCCGTGACCCTGCTGGTCGGCGAGCGTGACGCGAAGTTCCGCGCGCTCGCGGAGCGGATGGCCGCGCGGCTGCCGCACGCCGCGGTCGTCGTCGTGGCCGGCGCCGGTCATGCCGTCGCGCTCGAGGCTCCCGCCTCGGTGGCGGCCGCGATCGACCGCACGCACCCGGCGGTGCCCTGAAGCGTTGGCGGCGGCGCGGCGCGGGAGTAGCCTCGGGCCGATGTTCCGCACCACGCGCACGGCGCGGCGTGGACGCGCCGCGCTCACCTGGCTGACCGAGTGGCAGCTGCCGGCGCCCGAGCGCGGAGCGGCCCGCGCCGAGCGCGCGACCATGCGCACCCTGCGGCTGGAGCGCGACAACACGCTCTACACGCCGTGGGCGCGCGCCGCGGCGCTCGAGGCCGAGCGGCGGCGCTGGGGCGGCTGGATCTAGCGTTCCTGGGACCATGCCTCCGTGCCCTGGAGGCTGACCCGCGATTACGAGGCCTTCGCTCACCGCCGCCTGCACGGCCGACGCGCTCGCCCGCGACGCCGAGCGGGTCGTGCTCTTCCCCGACCTCGCCGACCCGTCCGCGAACGCGATGTATCAGCGGCTCGGGTTCCGGCCGATCGGCGGCCGCCGCGTCATCAGCTTCGACGGGGTCTGACCCAGCGCGGGCTCAGCCGGTGACCTCGTCGTAGCGGCGGAAGCCGCGGCGCTCGTAGGAGGGCAGGGCCGCGGGGGAGTCGAGCGAGCACGTGTGTAGCCACACCCGCCGCGCGCCGCGCTCCCAGGCATCGGCCGTGACGGCGGCGAGCAGCGCGCCGCCCAGCCCGCGGCCCGGGAACCCGGGCAGCAGGCCGAAGGAGGCGACCTCGACCTCGCCGTCTTGGCGCACGAGCTCCGCATAGCCGGCGGGCTCGCCGTCGAGGCGGCCGAGCCAGGTGTCGACATGGGGGGGTTCGAGGTGCGCGCGCCAGCGGTCCACGTCCCAGCCGAGGCGGTCGGTCCACTGCCACGGCTCGCCGACCGCGTCGTACATGCGCGCACTCAGCTCCGGATCCGGCGGCTGGGTGCGCTCCACCTCGAAGCCGGCCACCGGGCGGGCCGGCCGCAGCTGGTCCGACGCGGTCATCTCGAGGTACCACGTCGTGATGCCGGGACGCGCGATCACGCGAACCCCAGCCCCGGCTCGGACGGCACGCGGATCGCTCCGCGGACGGCGCGCAGGCGCTCGCTGCGCTCGGCGAACAGGTCGAGCGTCGCGAGGCCGTGGGCCGGCAAGGGCCCGGCGGCGGTGAGCCCGGCCGCCGCGTGCACGGCGGCCGCGATCCCGATCGGGCCGTCGAAGGTCGAGGCGAGGTAGACCGCGGAGCCGGCGATGCGGGCCTCGGCGGCGTCGCGCAGGACGCCGGTGATGCCGCCGCAGCGGGCGATCTTCAGGCACACGGCGTCGGTCGCGCCCGAGCCGGCGGCGCCCGCCTCTGCCGCCGTCTCGTCCATCGCGAGCGGGACGTCGACCTCGGCGCGGACCGAGCGCAGCGGCTCGACGCCGTGGACGGGCTCCTCGGCCAGCTCGATGCCGGCGGGCGCGAGGGAGTGCAGCGCGGCGATCGCCTCGTCGATGCCCCAGGCGCCGTTGGCGTCGACGCGGATCGCCACGCGCGGCCCGACCGCGGCCCGCACGGCTGCGATCCGGCCCGCGTCGTCGCCGACCCCGACCTTGACCTTGACCGTGTCGAAGTCCGCCCGCGCCGCTGCCGCGGCGGCGGCCGCAGCGCCCGCGCGGTCCTCGGCCCCGATGGTGGCGTTGACCGGGATCGAGCGCGCCGCCTCGATCGAGATCAGCTGCGC
>JBDTMF010000012.1:0-38388 GCA_039934455.1 Solirubrobacteraceae bacterium | reverse complement strand
TGGTCTCCGGCTCGACGCAGTTCGCCTTCCTCGGCTACGTGCCGCTGATGTCGGCCCGCTCGCAGGGCCTGCCGGTAAAGGTGGTCGCCAACGCCGACAACGGCGCCGAGACCGCGGACAAGGAGTGGACGCTGATCCTGACCAAGAAGGGCAGCCCGATCATGAAGCCCGCCGATCTCCCGGGCAAGACGATCGCCGTCAACGCGCTCAAGGGCGTCGGCGAGGTGGCGATCAAGGCCGCGCTCAGAACAAGGATGTCGTCGAGCGCTTCGCGCGCGCGATCAACACGTCGTCGGAGTACGCCACGTCGCATCCCGACGAGGCACGGGCGACGATCCCGACGTTCACGAAGATCCCGCCCGCGGTCGCCAAGAAGATCCGCCTCCCGCTGTGGCCGCCGCAGATCGACCGTGCCCAGCTGCAGACGCTGCTCGCCTAGCGGTCGAGCGGCCGAGCTTTGCGCCGATTGGCGCACGGCTCTGTAACGAGTTGGGCTCGGGCGCCGGCGAACGGCGGCTGGTAGGGAGGGTGATCGGCGTGCGGGGCGCATTTCGTGACACTCGATCGGGCAGGCCGGCCACCGGGTCATGAAATGTGCCTGGGAGGCGCATAACGTGACACGCACCCGCGTCGAGGCCGCCGCGTGTCACGAAATGCACCCTGACCGGCGGATCATGGTGCTGGCCGGCCGTCAGCACGGCGTCGTGACGCGCCGCCGAGGAGGCCCAGGTCCAGCGCCGGGTCACATCGCGACGCTCCCACAACGTGGCCGCGGTGAGGTGGCTCAGCACGGCGCCGTCGCCGACGGCGAGCACCGAATCGGCCGCCACGAGGTCGACTTCCTCTGGCCGGCGCAGCGCCTCGTGATCGAGGTCGACGGCTACGCGTTCCACTCCACCCGCGCAGGCTTCGAGCGCGACCGCCTCCGCGACGCGGACCTGCTCGCGGCGGGCTACCGCGTCCTCCGCTTCACCTGGCGACAGCTGACCCACGAGCCCGCTGCGGTCGTCGCGAGCCTCGCCGCGGCGCTTGCTCGCCTACCCTGACCGCCATGAGCGACCTCATCTTCCGCGAGCGCCCCGCCGCCGGGGAGGCCGCGGGCCTGCTCGTGCTGCACCACGGCCGCGGGGCGGACGAGCACGACCTGCTGGGCCTCGGCGACGTGCTCGACCCGCAGCGGCGGCTGCATGTCGCCACGCCGCGGGCGCCGCTGACGCTGCCGGGCTGGCCCGGGCACCACTGGTACGTCGTGCCGCGTGTCGGCCATCCCGACCCCGACACGTTCCACGCGGCCTACGCGCAGCTCGCCGCCTTCCATGACGAGCTGTGGGAGCGCACCGGGCTCGGGCCGGAGCAGACGGTGCTCGGCGGCTTCTCGATGGGCTCGGTGATGAGCTATTCGCTCGGTCTCGGAGCCGACCGCCCCGCACCGGCGGGGATCCTCGCGTTCTCGGGCTTCGTCCCGATCGTCGACGGGTGGGCGCCCGACCTCGCGAGCCGGCAGGGCACGCGGGTCTTCATCGCCCACGGCCGCCGTGATCCGGTGATGGAGATCGACTTCGCGCGGCACGCGCGGGAGCTGCTCGAAGCCGGCGGCCTGCCGGTCGAGTACCACGAGTCCGACGCGACTCACCACATCGACCCTGCGCACGTCGGGCCGGCGACCTCATGGCTCACTGCGACGCTGGGTCTCGAGTGATAGGACTCGTCGCTCGACCGTCCCAACCGAGGAGGATCCGCATGGCCGACAGCGTGTACCGCGTGACCGAGGTGATCGGCGTCAGCTCGGAGTCATGGGAGGCGGCGGCCCGCAGTGCAGTCGAGACGGCGGCCAAGTCGGTGCGTGACCTCCGCATCGCCGAGGTGAAGCGCCAGGACGTCACCGTCGCCGACGGCGGCGTCGTCAGCTTCCGCGTCCGCCTCGCCATCTCGTTCAAGTTCGAGTCGGGCGAGTAGGCCGACCGCGGTTCCCCCCTCAGGGGGAGCCGAACGTCGAGCCGAGCGAGCGCGCCAGCCGGCGCGCTCGGTCGGTTCCGCGACGGCCCGCCCACGGGTGCGGCCCCTTCGCCCACGGGTGGCGCCCGATCGTGCCGTACTCCTCGCGCAGCTCCGCCTTCAGCTCGCCGCGGTGCGAGCCGCACGCATAGCGCGTGCGCCCGTAGATCCCGCGCCCGTGCCACGTCAGCCAGCGCCCGGGGTCGGCGTCGACGTACTCGCCGAAGCGCAGATCGAGCATCTGGCGGCGGAGCGCGGCGAACGTCTCCTCGTCCGGCCGGACGCCGCAGTACTCGCACACGAAGACCGGCCTCACGGGCACCCTGCGAACGGTAGCGCGCCGGGCGTCAGAGCTCGGAGAGCCGGGGGGGAGATGCGCCCGGGCGCTCGCACGTGCGAGCGGCGACGAGGCAGGCGAACCTGGTCGCCTCGAGCACCGCATCGCTCCGCTGCAGGTCGGCCGTGCCAAGGCCCTCGCGCCGCCACCAGGCGAGGAAGCCTCCGCCGAACGCGTCGCCGGCCCCGATCGTGTCGGCGACCTCGACCTGTGGCGCCTCCACCTCGGCCTCGCCGTCGGCGGACACCACCGTCGCACCGCTCGCGCCGCGCGTCAGAAGCACGACGGCGGGGCCGAGATCGAGCAGCGCCCGCGCGGCCTCGACGTCGGAGCGGCCGGGGTCGAGGTACTCGAGGTCGGCGTCGGAGGCCTTGACGACGTGGCAGCGCGGCAGCAGGCGGTCGAGCCGCGCGCGGTAGCCCTCCGGGTCGGGGATCGCGGAGGGACGGCAGTTGAGGTCGATCATCACGAGCGCCGACTCCGCGATCCGCTCGACGACCGCCTCGATCGCCGTGGCGGTCGGCTCGAAGACGAGCCCGAGCGTGCCCGTGTGGATCATCTCGACGCCGTCGGGGAGCACCGCGAGCGCGTCCTCGACCGTCAACCCCGCTGCCGAGGTCCCGTCGACGTAGAACCGGTACTGCGCCGCGCCCTCGGCGTCGAGCTCGGCGAGCGCCAGCGTGGTCGGCTCCTCCGTCTCCACGACGGCCTCGAGCGCCACCCCGTCATCCTCGAGCTGCGCGCGCAGCCGCGCGCCGAAGCGGTCGGTGGAGACGCGCCCGAGGTAGGCCACCGGCTGCTCGAGGCGGCCGAGCGTGCGGGCGCAGTTGAACGGCCCACCGCCCAGATGCGCGCCCACCTCGTCGCCGTCGCCGAGCACGAGATCGACCAGCGCCTCCCCGCCGACCAGGATCATGGCGGCAAGTCAACCAGCCAGGGCGATCGAGCGCTCCGCCGCCCCTGCGAAGGATTCGTTGATCGATCGGTCATGTTCGCGCGACCTCCCGCCGATGCTCGTGTATGGGGCTCGCCCGATGCTGCTGAACGCGCCCAACGACCTGGGACACCTGGCGGACACGCCAAAGGTCGCCCAGACGATCCTCGCGCTCATGCCCGAAAGCGGTGTCATGGTCATCGACACCGACATGCGGATCGTCCTGATGGAGGGCCCCATCTTCGCCCGCCACGGCTACGACGCGGCCACGACGGTCGGCGCCAACCTCCACGACGTGATCCCCCCCAGCTCGTGGGACCGGCTCGGCCAGCACTGGGGCGCGGCGCTGACCGGCGAATCGCGCACGGTCGACTCCGAGTCCGCCGACGGCCACCACGTCTACTGGCTGCACTTCTCCGCGCTGCGGACGAAGGCCGGCGTGGCCGGCGCGATCCTCGTCGCCCAGGACATCAGCGCCCGCACGCTCGGGCGCGACAGGATGGCGCATCGCCTCACCCAGCAGGCGGCCGTCAGCTCCCTCGGCACTCTGGCCCTCCAGGGCCAGAGCCTGTCGGAGCTGTTCGAGGCCGCCGCGCGCGTGCTCCACGAGGCGCTCGCCAGCGACGTCGTCATGGTGCTCGAGACCTCCGAGGACGGCGGCATCGCAGTCCGCGCGAGTGCCGGCGAGACGCCGCCCAGCCCGCCGGAGCCCTCTCCCCACCTCCGGCGCTCGATCGGCGACATGCGCGCCGCCGGCGAGACGCTGCTCACCACCGAGCTCGCCGAGACCACGGCGCGCGCGCCCGGGCTCGCCGCCGAGGGCATGATCAGCCTCGTCGCCGCGCCCGTCGGGGCGGGAGCCAACGCCTTCGGCGAGCTCGTCGCCTGCAGCCGCCGCCGCGGCGCCTTCTCCGAGGACGACCTCGCCTTCGTCGAGTCGATCGCGAACGTGCTCATGGCCACGGTGGAGCGCGAGCGCGCCGTGACCGAGCGCGACAACGAGCAGGCCCGGGCGACGCACCGCGAGGAGCAGCTCAACGACGCCCAGCGGCTCGCGCAGGTGGGCAGCTGGGACACGGACTTCGCATCGGCCACGCACACGCTGTCGGAGAACCTGCGCGTGATGCTCGAGATGGACTCCTGCGTCTGCTCCGACGACGTCTTCTTCGAACGCATCCATCCCGCCGATCGCAAGCGGATGCGGGCGCTCATGATCACCGCGCCGGAGGAGAACGCGTCGACGGAGCACCGTGTGCTGTTGCCCAACGGCCGCGTCCGGACCTTTGCGTCGGTCTTCCGGACGATCCGCGACGAGGCCGGGGCCCCCACGGGGCTGCGCGGAACGGTCAAGGACGTCACCGAGACGCGGCTCGCCGAGGCGGCCCTCAGCCGCTCCGAGGAGCGCTTCCGCCAGGGCTTCGACAATGCGCCGATCGCGATGTCGCTGGTCGACCCCAGGAGCATGCGCTACGTGCGGGTCAACGACGCGTTCTGCGGGATGGTCGGGCGGACGCGCGAGGCGCTGCTCGAGCTGTCCTTCGCCGAGATCAGCCATCCCGACGACCGGCCCGCGATCGGCGAGAACCTGCCGCAGCTTACGCGTGGCGACCTCGACGACCTCGACGAGCTCGTCACCGAGAAGCGCTTCCCACGCCCCGACGGCACCGAGGTCTGGGCGTCGGTCAGCATCACGCCGGTGCGCGAGCTCGACGGCAAGGTCGACGTGCTGTTCGGCCAGATGGTCGACATCACGGAGCGCAAGGCGCGTGAGGCCTCTCTGAAGTCGCAGCTCGACGAGATCGCCGGCCTCGGCGAGATCCGGCGCGCGTTCGAAGACGACCGCTTCGAGCTCCACGCCCAGCCCATCATCGATCTCGCCACCGGCGAGACCGTCCAGCGCGAGCTGCTCATCCGCATGCGCGGCACCGACGGCTTGCTGATCCCGCCGGGCGCCTTCCTGCCCGCCGCGGAGAAGCACGGCGCGATCCGCGACATCGACCGCTGGGTGATCGCGCAGGGTGCCGACCTCGCCGCCACCGGCATCGACGTGGAGATCAACATCTCGGCCGCCTCGATCGGCGACGCCGGGCTGATCGCCGACATCGAGCAGGAGCTCGAGCGCACGGGCGCCGACCCGTCCCGGCTCGTCTTCGAGATCACCGAGACCGCCCTGATCGAGGAGACCGAGGTCGCGGTCACGCTCGCCGAGCGGCTGCGTCGTCTCGGCTGCCGCTTCGCCCTCGACGACTTCGGCAGCGGCTACGGCGGCTTCCACTACCTCAAGCATCTCCCGATGGACTTCCTGAAGATCGATCGCGAGTTCATCCGCGACGCGCGCACGAGCGAGGCCGACCAGCACGTGATCCGCGCGATCGTCGGGCTCGCCAAGGGCTTCGGCCTGCAGACGATCGCCGAGGGGGTCGAGGACCAGGAGACGCTCGAGCTGCTGCGGGAGTTCGGCGTCGACCACGTCCAGGGCTTCCACGTCGGCCGGCCGGCGCTACTGGTGGCGGCGGCCGCGTCGCCCGGCCGCGCTGGTTAGAGATCCCGCCGAGCTGCTGACGCACCGCGCCGCCTGAGCCGGGCTGCCACTCTCTGGGGGATGGCCACCTGTAGTCACCTCGACTCCGTCGAGATCCTCGAGCCTCCCGAATCCATCACCGGCTGCGAGGACTGCCTGGCGATCGGCTCGCAGTGGGTTCACCTGCGCATGTGTCAGACCTGCGGCAAGATCGGCTGCTGCGACAACTCGCCCAACCGGCACGCGACCGCGCACAACGCGGAGACCAAGCACCCGATCATCCGCTCGGCCGAGCCGGGCGAGGCGTGGAGCTGGTGCTACGAGGACGAGCTGATGTTCCGGCTCACGCCGTCGTAACCGGCACGGAGCGCTCCACCGCGCCGCGCCCGAGCACCTCGACGGATTGCCCGGGCGCGCAGGCGGCGATGTCATGCGCCTCGCTCTGGAGCCGCTTCCGCAGCACCGCGAGCGCGGGCAGCCCGAGCGCGGCGGGGATCGCCAGCAGCAGCCCGCGGTAGGCGATCACCGCGACGGCGGCGTCGCCCGCGTCGTCGCCGTCGAGCACGAGCGTGCCGATCAGCCCGCCGTCGACGCCGCCGATCCCACCCGGGATCGGGATCAGGCTGCCGAGCTGGCCGATCAGGTACGCGACGAGCAGCACACCCGCAGGCGGGACGTCGTGACCGAAGGCGGTGAAGCAGACGCCGAGCATCGCGACGTCGAAGAGCATGTATCCCGCCGCGCCGAGCAGGATCGCGGGATTGCCGGTGCGCAGCAGCCCCAGCGCCTCGTCGACGCCGTCGCCGACCGCCTCGGCCGCCGCCACCAGCCGCTCCTTCATCCAGCGCCGCGCCAGCACGTTCGCCACCGGGCGCGCGCCGACGGCGAGCGCGATCGCGAGCACTCCCGCGACGGCCGGGATGAGCCCGAGGAGCAGCATCGGCGAGCCGTGCAGGACGCCGAGCGTGAGCAGCGTCCCGCCGAGCGCGAGGAAGCCGACGTTGGCGAGGCTCGTGAGCAGGAAGAAGGCGACCGTGCGGCGGGCGATGTAGGACGCGGGCAGGCCGCCGCGGCGCAGGATCCACGCGCCGAGCGCCAGCCCCCCGGCGCCGCCGATCGAGAACACGGAGTTCGCGGCCAGCTCGGCCAGTCCGATCTCGGCGCTCGTGCGCCAGCTCGTGCGCTGGCAGAACACGGCCCGGAACGCGAGCACGTACGACGCGCAGGAGCCGAGCTGGAGCAGGGCGGCGACCAGCAGCCACCCGGGCTCGGCGCCGTCGAAGCGCTGGCGCAGCGAGCCGAGGCCGGGGAGCAGCACGATCGCGGCGGCGACCACGACGACGACCGCGCCGAGGATCAGCAGCGAGCGCTTCAGCCGCGACGCCGAGAACTCGTCGGGGAGCGGCTCCGCCTCGATCTCGACCGGCTCCAGGTACTCGATGGTGAAGCTCGGCCGGTCGCTCATCACGACAGGTCTAGCAGCACCAATGGACCCAGAACTGATCCAACAGCGGCCCGAGCCCAAGGTGCATCTGCGCGTTGCCGACGCGGTCGGAGACCAGCAGCAGCGAGCGCCGGCTGAACAGGGGGATCGCCGGCGACGCCGCCGACACCCGGCGGTCGAGCGCGGGCCAGCGCGCGTTCGCCTCCGCGCCGTGGGCGGCCAGCACGGCTTGGTAGTCGGCGTCCACAGCGTGGTCGCAGTACTCCGAGAGGTTCTCGTTGTCGATGCTCTTGGGGATGAACCCCGCGCAGCGAACGGGTCGAAGCAGCTCGACGCGGTCAGGAAGTCGGCGATCCAGCCCGTGAACCCCACCTGCGACCTCCACGCGCGCGCCGCGCGTGCCCGACGCCGCGATCAGCCGGCGGGCGCGGTCGAGGTCCGGCGCCGACCAGCGGCCGCCCGGCGTGGCGTCGCGGGTGAACGGGCACGTGGGCGCAGGCGGCCGCCTGCGCGGCGGGGTCGGCGGAGATCCTGACGTCGATCGCGTCGGGGAAGCCGTCGGGCCGGGCCTCGGCCGACCAGGAGTGAAAGCGCTGGTTGCGCACCAACCGCACGTTGTGCCCGGGCGAGAACGCGCTGATCCGGTAGGGCCCGGTCCCCGGCGGGGGAATTCCGCGGATGATCGCCGCGGGCGTGCCCGCCGGGAGCACGTAAGAGCCTGCCCCCGGCGCCGCGCCCTGGCCGGCCCTACTGTTGGCGGCGATGCGCGTGCTCGCCCTCGCCGACAAGCGGCCGCCGATGGATCCTGTGCTGATGGCCGAGCAGCTGGGGGTGCGGGCGGTCATCACCCTCGGCGACCTCGACCTCGCCTGGATCGAGTCGCTCACCGGCCTCGCGCTCCCGAAGGTCGGGGTGCACGGCAATCACGACCCGCCCGACCTGCTGCGCGAGGTCGAGGTCGAGGACCTGCACGCGCGCCGGACCTCGCTCCTCGGCGTGACCGTGGCCGGCTTCGAGGGCTGCGTGCGCTACGGCAACGGCGGCCCGCACCACTACACGCAGAAGGAGGCGGCGAAGCTCGCCCGGCGGCTCCCGGCCGCCGAAATCCTGATCTGCCACTGTCCGCCGCTGGGCATCAACGACGACCCGGACGACCCGGCCCACGTCGGGTTCGCGGGGCTGCGCGAGTGGGTGGACCGCCACCGGCCGCGCCACATCCTCCATGGCCACACCCACCCGGTCGCCGGCCTCGCGGCGACGCGCTGCGGCGACGCGCGCGTGCACTGGGTCTCGGGCGCGCGCGTGCTTCAGCTCGACTGAGCCACCTGGCCGAGCACGTCGCGGAGGTGGTCGGCGGGCGGCGGGCCTCGCTCGCGGCGCGGCTCGCTTCGGCGGGCATGGTCTCATGCGAGCCGCTGGCCTGGGACACTGCCGGGATGACCTACGTCGTAGACCGCCTGCTCGCGCTCGAGGTCTCCGCGGTCTGCGACGCCGACAAGGGCCTGCCCGTCGTCGACCCCGCGATTCGCGCGATGCTGCCGGACGTGCGGATGGCCGGCCCTGCCTACACCGTCCTCGCCCCGGACGACCACCTTCCGGTGTTCAGCGCGCTCGCGGAGGCGAAGTACGGCGACGTGCTCGTGATCGCGACCGGCGAGGGCAGCGTCGCGGTGCTCGGCGAGCTGTTCGCCACCGAGGCGAAGCGGCGCGGGCTCGCGGGCGTCGTCATCGACGGCTTCTGCCGCGACCTGGCGGGGCTGCGCCGGAATGGGCTGCCGGTGTTCGCCCGCGGCACGATCCCGCGCTCGGGCGGGACCGTCGCGCGACCCCCGCTGAACGAGCCGCTCAGCTGCGGCGGCGTCGACGTCAACCCTGGCGACATCGTCTTCGCCGACGACGACGGCGTGGCGATCGCGCCCGCCGAGCGCTTCGCGGCCGCGCTCGAGGCGGCCGAGCACATCGGGCGCGCCGAGGGCGCCATGCTCGAGGCGATGCGGCATGAGAACAGTCCGCTCCACGACCTGACGAACTGGGGCGAGCACGTCGCGGCCCTGGACCGCGGAGAGGAGAGCAGCTTGAGGTTCGAGGTCGATGTCGACGGTTGACTCGAGCCACTGGACGCGGTCGTTCTCGCAGCGCGCGCTCAACCAGGGCGCGGCCGAGCTGGCCACCATCCTCGCCGGCAGCCCGCCCGGCGTCCTGTCGGTGAGCGGTGGGTTCCCGAGCCCGGCGACGTTCCCGACCGAGGTGCTCGACGAGATCGTGGCGGGGCTGCTGCGCGACGACCCGGAGGTCGCGCTCCAGTACGCGCCGAGCGAGGGCATCCCGAGCGTCCGCGAGTACCTGATCGAGCGCCAGGAGCAGCTGCAGGGCCGGCGCCCGAAGAAGGACGAGCTGATCGTCACCAGCGGGGGGATGGAGTGCATCACGCTGGCCGGTCTCGCCCTGCTCGATCCGGGTGACGCCGTCGTGGTCGAGGCGCCGACCTACCTCGGCGCGCTGATGGCCTTCGACGGCTTCGGCGCGCCGGTCACGGGCATCCCGATGGACGAGGACGGCCTGCAGGTCGACGTGCTCGACGCGCGCCTCGCCGACGGCCTGCGCCCGAAGCTCATCTACCTCATCCCCGAGTTCCAGAACCCGACCGGCCGCACGCTCTCGCTCGAGCGGCGCCACGCGCTGATCGACCTGTGCCGGCGCCACGGTGTGCTGATCCTCGAGGATGTCGCGTACCGCGAGATGTCCTTCGACGGCGGCGCGTTGCCATCGCTGTGGTCACTCGGCCCCGATGTCGTCGCGCAGGCCGGCACGTTCTCGAAGATCTTCTGCCCCGGCGTGCGTCTCGGGTGGGCGGTCGGGCCGGCGGACGTGGTCGCGCAGATGGCGGCGGCCAAGCAGACCGGCGACCAGTGCGCCAGCGCGCTCGCCCAGCGCATCGTGGAGCAGTACGGGCGCGCCGGGCACTTCGAGCGCCAGGTCCCGCAGTCGCGCGCGCTCTACGAGCGCGGGTGGCGGGCGGTTGAGGGTGCGCTGCACGAGCACATGCCGCCCGGCGTCGCCTGGAGCGAGCCGAGTGGTGGCTTCTTCACGTGGCTCACGCTCCCGCAGGGGCTCGACGCGAGCGAGTTGCGCCCCGCCGCGCTCGAGGCCGGCGTCAATTACGTGCCCGGCCGCCCCTTCTATCCCGGGGATGAGGGGGCGGCCGAGCTGCGCGTTTCGTTCAGCTACCTGTCCGAGGCGGAGCTCGCCACCGCGGTCGAGCGGCTGGCCGGCGTCATCGCCGCGTAGCGCGCGCGGCGACCCCGATGTCGGCGTTGTCGGTGAACACACCGTCGACGCCGAGCGCGAAGAACTGCCGGATCTCCGTCTTCAGGTCGCCGATGCCGGCCGGGTCGGCCGACGAGCGCAGCTCGAGCGGCAGGAACGTGTTCTCACGCCGGAACGTGTACGGGTGGACCACAAGGCCCGCCGCGTGCGCGTCGCGCACGAAGCTCGTGGGCGCAGCGGAGCTCCCGTCGGGGTTGCGCGGGACGATGTAGTCCTTCGACGGCCCGACGCCGTCGGCGTAGCGAGCGATGCTCTGCAGGCCCGCCGGGGTGGCGAGCTCGCCGTAGGTCGGGTTGGCCGGATCCCCAGCGGGGTGGAGCGTCTTGGCGTCGATCAGCTGCACGAGCGGCACCCTCAGGACGCGGCGCAGGGCGCGCAGGTTGTCCTGCTCGAACGACTGCACGAACACCGGCGCGCCGCGGCGGTTGAGGCCGTTGCGGTTCAGTGCGCGCACGAGCCCTGGCTCGATCGGCAGGCCGATCGAGCGGAAGTAGGTCGGGTGCTTGGTCTCCGGGTAGACGCCGAGGTTCCGGTGCAGCTCGCGCGAGAGCCGCGCGCGCAGGTCGAGCACCTGCTGGAAGGTCGGGACCTCGAACTTCCCGTCGTACTTCGTGTTCTGCGGCCGGATGTCCGGGAGGCGCTCCTTGGCGCGCAGCGTCTTGAGCTCGCGCAGCGTGAAGTCCTCGGTGAACCAGCCGGTCTGCTCGACGCCGTCGATGGTCTTGGTCGTCTTGCGGTCGGCGAACTCGGGATGGTCCGCGACGTTCGTCGTATCGGCGATGTTGGGCTCGTGGCGGGCGACGAGCACGCCGTCCTTGGTGGAGACCAGGTCGGGCTCGACGTAGTCGGCGCCCATCCGAGCGGCGAGCTCGTAGGACGCGAGCGTGTGCTCGGGGCGGTAGCCCGCGGCGCCGCGGTGGCCGATGATCAGCGGCTGCGCGTGGTGATGGCCGTGATGATGGCCGTGGTGCGGCCGTGCCGGCGCGGTGGTTGGCAGGGCGAGCATGAGGCAGATGGCTCCGAGCAGGAGCAGGCGGGTCTTCGTCATGTAGCGCATGAAAGCAGCGGTCTCCCGGGTCCGGTTACCCGGATGTGATCCCCCGCTTCAGCGATAGCCAATCGTCTCGCGCCCGCCTGAGTCCGAGGAGCGGACCATTGCGTCGCAGACCTCCGCGGCGCGGTAGCCGTCCTCGAACGTCGCGCCGTGCGGCGCGACGCCGCTGTCATCGCGGATCGCCGTCAGCAGGTGGTGGAGCTCGTGGACGAACGTGTCGCCCCAGCCGATGATGTGCCCGGGCGGCCACCAGTGCTCCCAGAACGGGTGGCCGGCCTCGGAGACCAGCACGGTCCGGAAGCCCTGCGCCCGCGCGCCCGGCGTCGAGCCGGCCAGGTGCACCTGCAGCTCGTTGAGGCGCTCCATGTCGAACGCGATCGAGCCCTTGGAGCCGTTGACCTCCCAGCGGAACGCGTTGCGGTGGCCGGTCGCGAAGCGCGTCGCCTCGATCGTCCCGACCGCGCCGCTCTCGAACGACACCGCCGCCTCGACGGCGTCGTCGACCTCGCGCTCCGGCCAGAACGTCGCGACGCGCGCCGACACGTCGGCGATCTCGCCGACGAGGTAGCGCGCGAGGTCGAGCACGAGCGCGCCGAGGTCGCCGAGCGCGCCGGACCCGGCGGCGCCCTTGTCGAAGCGCCAGGCGTCGCTGTCGGCGGCGCCCCAGTCCTGGAGGTAGGCGCCGCGGAAGTGGAAGATCTCCCCGAGCTCCCCCGACTCGATCAGCTCGCGCGCGAGCCGCACCGCGGGCACGAAGCGGTAGTTGAAGGCGCACATGTGCTTGACGCCCGTCGCCTGCACGCGCTGCCAGATCTCGTGCGCCTCGGCCGCGTCGCGGCCCAGCGGCTTCTCGCACACCACGTGCTTGCCCGCCTCGGCCGCGGCGATCGTGGGCTCGCCGTGGAGGCTGTTCGGGCCCGCGTTGTCGAACAGCTCGACGCGCTGGTCGGCAACGAGCTCGCGCCAGTCGGTGACGTGCTGCTCGAAGCCGTAGCGCTCAGCGGCCTCGGCGAGCGCCGCCTCGCTGCGGCCGGAGATCGCGACCAGCTCGGGCACGAGCGGCGGTGGCCAGGTCATGTAGGCGATCGTCTTGTACGCGTTGGCGTGTGCCTTGCCCATGAACGCATAGCCGAGCATCCCGACCCCGATCGTCCGCGCGGCGCTCATATGCGCGAGTATTGCGGACCTCATGACAGAACCTCGATTCACCTTCGGCCTCTGGACGGTCGGCAACCCCGGCCGCGACCCCTTCGGCGAGCCCACGCGCGCGCCCGTCGATCCGGTCGATTCGGTGCACAAGCTCGCCGAGCTCGGCGCCTGGGGCGTCAGCCTGCACGACAACGACCTGATCCCCTGGGGGACGCCGGCGGACGAGGCGGACCGCATCGCCGCGCGCTTCCGGGCGGCGCTCGAGGAGACCGGCCTCGGCGTCGGGATGGGCACCACCAACCTGTTCGGGCACCCGGCCTTCAAGGACGGCGCGTTCACGTCGAACGACCGCGGCGTGCGGCGCGCGGCGATCGGCAAGGCGATGCGCTCGATCGACCTGTGCGCGTCGCTCGGCGCCGAGGTCTACATCTTCTGGGGCGGGCGCGAGGGCACCGAGGTCGGCAGCTCCAAGGACCCGCGCTCTGCCCTTGATCGATACCGCGAGGCGATCAACGTGCTCTCCGAGTACGTCATCGAGCAGGGCTACGACATGCCGTTCGCGATCGAGCCGAAGCCGAACGAGCCGCGCGGCGACATCTTCCTGCCCACCGTCGGGCACGCGCTGCACTTCATCACCACGCTCGATCGCCACGAGCGCGTCGGCGTCAACCCCGAGGTCGCCCACGAGACGATGGCCGGCCTGTCGTTCCTGCACGGCGTCGGGCAGGCGCTGTGGGCCGGCAAGCTCTTCCACATCGACCTCAACGGGCAGCGGATCGGCCGCTTCGACCAGGACTACCGCTTCGGCTCCGAGGATCTCAAGGAGGCCTTCCACCTCGTGCGCCTGCTCGAGCGGGCGGGCTACGCCGGCCCGCTGCACTTCGACGCCCACGCCTACCGCAGCGAGGACGCGGCGGGGATCTGGGACTTCGCCGCCGGCTGCATGCGCACCTACCGAGCGCTGGCGGAGCGCGCGGCCCACTTCGACTCGCTGCCCGAGGTCCAGGAGGCGATGGCGGCGGCATCCGTCGCGGAGCTGGGCGAGGCGTCGACGAGCGGGGTGGGGGAGGCCGACGCGCTCAAGGCCGAGGCGGAGCGGCTCGATGCGCTGGCGGAGCGCGGCTACTACAACGAGCGCCTGGACCAGCTTGTGGTCGAGGTCCTACTCGGCCTGCACTGACTGGACCGGTGAGTGCCGCGCCCGGCCCTTGGCTTCGTAGAGAGCGGCGTCGCCGCGGCTGATCAGGTCGTCGAGGTTCTCGTCGGCCCTCATCTCGACCACGCCGACGCTGATGCCGGCGTCGTCGTGCTCGCGCGCCAGCTCCGCCTGGATGTCCTCGAAGCGCGCGGCCGCCTCCGCGGGGTCGGCGCCGGTGAGCGCGCAGACGAACTCGTCGCCGCCGTAGCGGACGACGGGGTCGAACGAGCGCAGCCGGGTGCGGATCGCCGCGACGACCGCCCTGAGCAGCGCGTCCCCGGCGGGGTGCCCCTCGCGATCGTTGAGCGCCTTCAGCTTGTCCACGTCCACGAAGGCCAGGACGAGCCGGCCGTCGCCGCGGCGGGCGCGGTCCACCTCCTGCTGGAGCGCGACCTCGCCCATCTCGCGCCGCAGCGCGCCGGTGAGATCGTCGTGGTAGGCATGGCGGAGCTCGATCGCGGCGCGCGCGCGATCGTCGGCCGCCGCGGCACGATCGGCGGCTGCCGCTGCGCGGTCCGCCGCCGCGCGCGTGCGGTCGTGGGCGACGCGAGCGCGCAGCGCCGCCAGGCGTTGCTCCGCGGACTCCTTCGCCCCGGCCGCGTGGCCGGCGGCCTCGAGGGACTCGGCAGCGTGGTCGCGGTCCAGCGCCGCGCGGTCGCGGGTGCGCGCCATGAGGTCGCGCTCGTGCGCGGCGCTGAGCCGATCGGCGGTCGTCCGCGCACGCTCTGTCGCCGTCGCGAGCCGCTGGTCGGTTGCCCGGCGGCGCTCTTCGCGCGCGGCTCTGTAAGCGTCTGCGGGTCCCGGGTGCGCGCCTTCCTGCTCGCGGTCCGCGGTCGCCTGGTCGCGGTCTGACGCCTGCTGGTCCTGATCAGCGCTGTCCTGGTCCCTGTCGGATCGGGCCTGGTCGCTTTCGGACCGGGCCCGGTCGCTGTCGGCCATCGTCTGGTCGGAGTCCAAGAGCGTCTGCTCGAGGAGCGCGTCCGCGGGCGCTTCGTCCTGACCGGACCTGCCTCCATCCCTGGAGGGGCCGGCACCGTCGCTGGAGATCATGAGAGCCCTTTTCTGGTCGTGCCGACCGCGCGAGCTCAGCGGCACTCCCCTTTTTGGCGTCCTGACTGAGAGTACTCCCGCGGCGGACGTCCAACCGCTCAGGAAGCGTACAGCAGTAAGGAGATGACTCGTATAACTAGCCCGCGTCGAGGCGAGGGTTCGTGCAATGAAGGTCGTAGCAGGGGTACGGCCGCCCGGTGTGAGCGTGGAAGTGGACGTCGTCCTGGGTCCATTCCTGCTTCAGGGCGGTGAGGATGGTGCTGACGATCGCTGGCGCTCCAAGGACGAGCTGGCCTTCGCGGTGCTGATCGACATGGTCGAGCAGTTCGTCGCGACCCCTGACCTCGACGACACGCGCGACGAGCTCGTCGTGTTCGTGGGCGCCGCGGTGCGGATCCTCGGCTCGACGCTGATGGGGCGCGTGATGCAGGGGCTCGTCTCCGACCTCGCCGCGGACCCCGAGCTCGCGCGCCGCTTCCGCGAAGAGGTGGTCGCGACGCGCGTCGCTGAGGTGCACCGCCTCGTCGACCGCGGGATCGAGCGCGGCGACCTGCGGCCCGACACCGACCGTGAGCTGATCCACGAGCTGCTGTTCGGGCCTCTCTACTACCGCCTGATGCTCAGCGGCGGCGCGCTCGACGCGGGTCTCGCCGAGCGCGTCGTCGACGCCGTGCTGCCCGCCTTCGCGGCCGTTCCCGTCGTGTCGGCGCGCTGAATCGGGCCCGTGGAGCGGGACGGCGCGCAAGGCCGCGGTCAGCGCAGCCTGATTTGCGCGTGCACGCGCGTGCCGCGCCCGGGCGGGCTGCAGACCCGCAGGCGCCCGTGCATGGCGCTGACGCGGTCGGCGAGGCCGCGCAGGCCCGACCCGGCCGAGGCGTCGGCCCGGCCGATGCCGTCGTCGCGGACCTCGACCTCGAGCTGCTCGCCAGGGTCTCGAGCGCGGCGGTGAGCCCGCGGTCGGTGAGCACGCGGGATGGATCCCGGTCGCGAGGGCGCGCAGGTCGTCGATCGCGGCCTGGGCATGCTCGAGCGCGTCGTCGCCGAGGCCGTGGGCGCGCTCGGGGTGTTCGTGCCAGCGCTTCTGGGCGAGTTGGAGGTCGATCACGACGTTGGGCGTCGGTCATCAGCTGGGCGAAGCCGGTGATGCGCTCCTCCGCGTCGGCGGGCAGCCCGAAGGGGGTCGAGCACCGATCCGCCCTCGCCGACACGGCGAACGGCGCCCGCGAAGGCGTCGAGATCGCCGACGCGGTCCTTGAGCAGGTAGCCGACGCCCTCCGCGCAGTCGCCGATCAGGACGACGGCGTAGCGCTCCTCGATATGTCGGGGAGGTGCACGTCGAGCAGCACGGCGTCGGGGCGCAGCCGGCGGCACGCGGCGAGCGCGGTCACGCCGGCGGTCGCCTCGCCCACGACCGAGTCGCCACCCTCCTCGAGCAGCGCGCGTGCGAGCTCTCTGAATCCCGCGTGGTCGTCGACGACGGGGACGGTTCTGACCATGACCTGAATGGTGCCAACGCGCCAGCCGGTCCCCAGTGCGGCTACCCAGAGGGACCGCGGGGCCAGCGATCGCCGTGTCTGACGAGCGAAACTGTAGCTTCATGCTAAATCGGGTCGTGACCGATCGTCGCAAGGCTCTGCAGGAGCGCGCCCCGCGCCCGGCACACTGTTCCCATGACAACTCTTCGCATGGCGCGACTCGAGCGCCAGATCACCGTGGTGGCCGTCGTGCTGCCCTTCCTCGGCTTCCTCGTTGCCCTCTGGCTCCTGTGGGGCGGTGCGGTGACCGGCCTCGACCTGGCGATCCTCGCCGTCAGCTATGCGCTCGTTGGCTTCGGCGTCACGATCGGCTTCCACCGCCTCTTCACGCACCGCTCCTTCGAGGCCAAGCCCTGGCTGCGCGCGACGCTGGCGATCCTGGGCTCGATGTCGGTCCAGGGCGCGGTCATCCACTGGGTCGCCGACCACCGCAAGCACCACACCTTCACCGACGAGGAGGGCGATCCGCACAGCCCCCACACCCATGGCGCCCCCGGCTGGCGCGGCGTGCTGAGCGGCCTCTGGCACTCGCACATGGGCTGGCTGTTCGACGGCGAGCGCTCCTCCGCGCGCCGCTTCGCGCCCGATCTGCGCAAGGACCCGATGATGCGCAAGATCGACTCGCTGTTCCCGGTCTGGGCCGTGCTCGGCCTCGTGATCCCGGCGCTCGCCGGCTACATCCTCTCCGGCTTCGAGCCCGTCGCGGCGTTGACCGCGTTCGTGTGGGCCGGCCTTGTGCGCGTGTTCCTGCTGCACCACGCCACGTGGAGCGTGAACTCGATCTGCCACATGTATGGCAAGCGGCCGTTCGAGACCGACGACGAGAGCCGCAACAACTGGGCCGTCGCGCTCGTGTCGCTCGGTGAGGGCTGGCATCACTCCCACCACGCCTTCCCGACGTCGGCGCGCCACGGTCTCCAGGGTCGCCAGTTCGATCCCTCCTACGCGCTGATCAAGCTGTTCGCGCGCCTCGGCTGGGCCTGGGACGTCAAGCAGCCCAAGCCCGAGCAGCTCGCGGCCGAGCGGATCGACCACGCGCCCGCGCCCGCGCCGGCCGCCGGCCCGGAGCCCGCGACCCAGGAGCGCGAGCTCGTGGGCGCCGGCGACCGCTCCTAACGGGAGCATCCGTACCGTCCCGAGCGCCCCCGCATCGCGGGGGCGCTCGCGCGATGGGTAGCGTGCGGGCGGTGGATCGCACCCAGCGCCTGAGCCTCCTGGCCGCGATCATGGGCTCGTTCGTGGTCGGGCTCGACTCGACGGTCGTCAACGTCGCGCTGCCCGCGATCGAGAAGGACCTCGGCGGCGGGCTCGCGGGGCAGCAGTGGATCTCCAACGGCTACCTGCTCGCGCTCGCGTCGCTGATCCTCGTCGGCGGCTCGCTCGGCGACGTCTTCGGCGAGCGGCGGATCTTCTCGATCGGCCTGCTGGGGTTCGGCGCCACATCGATGGTGTGCGCGCTGGCGCAGAGCATCGAAGTGGTCGTCGCCGGGCGGGTCGCGCAGGGCGTCTTCGGCGCCCTGCTGGCCCCGAGCGCGCTGGCGGTGATCGTCGCCGCCTTCCCGCCCGCGCAGCGCGGCCAGGCGGTCGGCTCGTGGACGGCGTGGGCGGGCATCGCGACCGTCGTCGGGCCGCTCGTCGGCGGCCAGCTCATCGACTCGGCCTCGTGGCGCTGGATCTTCGCGATCAACGCTCCATTCGTCGTGGCGACGCTCGTGATCGTGTTCATGGCGGTGCCGCAGCGGCCCAGGCTCGGCGCACGGCCGCCGGTCGACTGGCCCGGAGCCGTGCTGTCGTTCCTCGGCCTCGCCGGGCCGACGCTCGCGCTGATCCGGCAGCCCGCGTCGGGCTGGGGCGGCATGGACGTGTACCTGCCGGGGCTCGCCGGCCTGGTGTTCCTGGCCGTGTTCCTCGCGCGCGAGGCGACGACCGCGCACCCGATGCTGCCGCTGGAGCTGTTCAAGCGCCGCAATTTCACGGCGGGCAACGTCGAGACGTTCGCGATGTACGCCGGGCTGTCGGTGCTGTTCTTCTACCTCGTCCTCTTCCTCCAGCAGGTCGCGGGCTACAGCGCGCTCGAGGCCGGGATGGCGACGCTGCCGACCACGGCCGTGATGTTCGTGCTCTCCAAGCGCGCGGGCGCGCTCGCCGACCGCTACGGCCCGCGCCTGTTCATGGGCGGCGGGCCCTTGGTCGCGTGCTCCGGGCTGCTGCTGATGCTGCGCGTGGGCGCCGACGCCGACTACGCCACCGAGCTGCTGCCGGCGCTGCTCGTGTTCTCGATCGGGCTGTCGGCGACCGTCGCGCCGCTGACCGCGACGGTCCTGGCCGACGCCGACGAGGGGCACGCCGGCATCGCCTCGGGGATCAACAACGCGATCGCGCGCGCCGCCGGCCTGCTGGGGGTCGCCGCCATCGGCGCGGTGATCGCGGCGCTGTTCGCCGGCTCGCTGCACGACCGCATCGATACCGCCGGGCTCTCGCCCGCGGGGCGGTCGGTGGTGCGGGTCGCCCAGGAGCGCGCGCTGGCGCGCGCCGACGTGTCGAGCCTGGCGCCGCAGGAGGGTGCGCGGGTCGCGGCCGCGATCGAGGCGGCGTCGGTCAGCGCGTTCCATACCGGCATGGCGATCAGCGCCACGCTCGTCGGTCTCGGCGGGATCCTCGGGATCGCCCTCGTCCGCAGCCCGCGCCGGCGCGTCAACTCCGCCGACTGCGCCGGCGGCCAGCTCGTCGCCGCCCCGGCCGACGCGGCCCGCGAGCGCGGCGCGGTCCCCGTGCCGGCCTGAGGCCGCTGAGCTCGAGCTCCAGGACTACTGCTCGTAGTGCTCGACGACGTCCTCCGGGCGCACGCGCGCCTGCTCGGGGTCCTCGCCCGCCTCACGCAGCGCGCGCCGGCGGCGCAGCAGGTCCCAGAGCTGGTCGAGGCGCACCTCCAGCGCGTGCTGCTCGGCCTGCTCCTCCTCGGTCAGCCCACGGCCCGCGGCGTGGCTGCGCAGCTCGTGCTCGCGCGCGATCAGCGTCTCGATGTTGTCCTCGACGGGCTGGTCGGGATCGGTCATGGCTATGGGGGCTCCCGGGGTTGGGCGGCGCGCTGTCCCCACGGAAGCTACGGCAGTGGGCGCGCCGGGGCCCGGCCGTGCGCTTGCCGCCGGGCGCGGGACGAAGTTCGCGTATTGGGTACCGGTCGCGATTCCCGGGTACGTGTGAGCGCTAACACGGGTTGGTTCGCAGGAACTTCGGGGGAGGAGGAGCGCAATGGCCGACGAGCCTTTCACGCGCAGAGCGTTCATCGGGGGCGGCGCGGCGCTGGGCCTCGGGGCCGCGGGGGTCGTCGCGACCACCGGGCCGCCGTTCGGCGGCGGCAACCGCACGATCTCCTTCTGGCACCTCTTCTCGGGCGGCGACGGCGAGCGCATGGCGCAGATGCTCGACGCCTTCGGCAAGGCGGGCAGCGGCATCAAGGTCGAGCCGGTCACGCTGACCTGGGGCCCGCCCTACTACACGCAGCTGCAGCTCGCCGCGGTCGGCGGCCGGCCGCCCGATGTCGCGATCTCGCACGCCACGCGGCTCGGGTCCCTGGCGCCCGCGGGGCTCGTGATGGAGCTGACGCCCGAGCTCCTCTCCAAGCACGGGATCACGCCCGACAAGTTCGAGCCGGCGGTCTGGAAGCGCGGCCAGTTCAAGGGCAAGCAGTACGCGATCCCGCTCGACACCCATCCCTTCGTCCTCTACTACAACACCACGCTGGCCAAGAAGGCCGACCTCCTCGGCGAGGACGGGAGGCTGCGTCCGCTGAACGGGGAGAAGGAGTCCTCGACGCGTTCAGCGCGCTCAAGAAGGCGTCGGGCCAGTGGGGCGTCGTCACCGAGATCCGCGGCGTCAGCCTGTGGCGGCTCTTCCTCACGCTCTACGGGCAGCAGAGCGGCGGCCCGATCTTCTCGCCGGACGGCGAGCACCTGACGATCGAGAACGACAAGGCCGAGCGCGCGCTCGAGTTCATGCAGAAGCTCGGCGCGGACCGCAAGGTGATGCCGACGACGTTCGACTACCCGGCCTCGATCGCCAACTTCCAGAACGCGACCACCGGGAGCATGCTCCAGGGCGAGTGGGAGGTCACGAGCTTTCAGGCGGCCAAGATGAAGTTCGACATGACGCCCGTGCCGAACATGCTCGGCAGGCAGGTCTCCCAGGCCGACTCGCACGCGTTCGTGATCCCAGTGTCCAGCAACCGCTCGCCGGAGAAGCTGGATGCGGCGCTGGCGTTCGTCGCCGGCATGCTCACGTCCTCGTTCACCTGGTCGGAGGGAGGGCACGTGCCCGCCTGGCGGCCCGTGCTCGAGAGCGCCAAGTACCGCAAGCTCGCGCCGCAGTCGCACTACGCCGCGGCGGCGCAGAGCACCATCGTCGACCCGCTCGTATGGTTCTCCGGGTCGGGCTCCGACCTCGAGAACGAGGCCTGGGGCGCCTTCCTCGGCGTGGTGACGGGGGGATCGAAGCCGAAGGCCGGCCTCAACCAGTTCCGCTCGGCGATGCAGACGTTCCTCGACAAGCCCAGCCCGGTCTGACCATGGCCACCCGACAGTCATCGCTGCCCACCGCCGCACTCGACCAGCGCGTCCGGGGGGGCCGCGCCCAAGGGCGACAAGCGTGGCCGCTCCGGCTGGCTGCTGACGACGCCGTTCTTCGTCCTCTACTTCCTCTTCCTGCTGTGGCCGGTGATCTCGGCGGCGTAGAAGAGCCTCTTCTCCGACAGCTTGGCGGGAGGCGCCTCGACGTTCCGCGGCCTCGGCAACTACGGGGAGCTGTTCGACCAGATCTACCTGCTGCTCCAGGGCGGGCCGAACTTCTCGACCCGGCCGGCGATCGAGTACATCTACGAGACCGGCTTCACCCAGGATCGGACGGGCTACGCCTCGGCCCTGTCGATCGTCTTCTTCCTGCTCATCGTGGCGGTGTCGGTGCTGTTGTTCGCCGGCGTCCGCCGTCTACAAAGGGGGACCCCCTGATGGCCGCTCGAGCCGAACCCGTGCGCGCGCGGCCACAGGAGCGCCAAGCCGCGGTCGTCGTCACCGGCCGCCGCCGCCGGTTCCGCCCCGGCGGGACGCTGGTCGTCGCCGTCCTCGTCGTCGCGGCGATCATCTGGCTGATCCCCTTCGCGTGGGCGATCGCCACCTCGCTCAAGCCCGACCCCGAGACGACGAAGGTGCCGGTGAGCTGGACCGGGTCGACGGTGACGCTGGGCGCGTACAACAAGATCCTCGACCGCGGCGAGATCTTCCGCTGGTACTTCAACTCGGCGCTCGTGTCGGTCGTGGTGACGGCGCTGACGATCCTGCTCTCGTCGATGGCCGCGTTCGCCTTCTCGCGCGTGCGCTTCCGCGGCCGCGGCGCGCTCTTCGCGCTCATCGCGGCGGGGCTGATCGTGCCCTTCCAGGCCCTGATCGTCCCGCTGTGCGAGGAGATGGACACCTTCGGGCTGGTCGACACCTACTGGGCCATCATCCTGCCGCAGGTCGCCTCGCCGATCGCGGTGCTGGTCTACAAGCGCTTCGTCGACGGCATCCCCGACGAGCTGGAGGACAGCGCGCTCGTCGACGGCGCGGGCCCGTGGAGGATCTACTGGCGGATCTGGATGCCGCTCGCGCGGCCCGCGACCGCCGCCGTCGGGATCTTCACCTTCGTGCTGTCGTGGAACAACTTCATCTGGCCGTTCGTGGTCACGACCGCGCGGTCGCTGCAGACGATCCCGGTCGGCCTCTCGACGGTCAACAGCTTCTACGGCGCGCAGTACGCGCAGGTCATGGCCCCGGCGATCCTCGGGGCGCTGCCGCTGCTGATCGCGTTCCTGTTCTTCCAGCGCCAGATCGTCCAGGGCATCTCGAACACGGGCCTCAAGGGATGAGCGCCGGCGCGCGCATCGTGCTCGACCCGGCGTTCGCCGTGGCCGAGGTCGACGAGCGACTGTTCGGCTCCTTCGTCGAGCACATGGGGCGTGCCGTCTACGGCGGCATCTACGAGCCCGGTCATCCGACCGCCGACGAGGACGGCTTCCGCGGCGACGTGCTCGAGCTCACGCGCGAGCTCGGCGTCACGGTCGTCCGTTATCCCGGCGGCAACTTCGTGTCCGCCTACGACTGGGAGGACGGCGTCGGCCCGCGCTCGCAGCGGCCAGCCCGCCTCGACCTCGCGTGGCGCTCGATCGAGCCCAACGAGGTCGGCACCGACGAGTTCATGCAGTGGTCCCGCAAGGCGGGCACCGAGCCGATGCTCGCCGTCAACCTCGGCACCCGCGGCATCGACGCGGCCCGCGGCCTCGTCGAGTACTGCAACTCGCCCGCGGGCAGCCGCTACGCCGACTTGCGCGTGGAGAACGGTCACGCCGATCCCCATGGCGTGAAGCTGTGGTGCCTGGGCAACGAGATGGACGGCCCGTGGCAGGTGGGCCAGAAGACCGCCGTCGAGTACGGGCGGATCGCCGCCGAGGCCGGCAAGGCGATGCGCCTCGTCGACCCCTCGATCGAGCTCTGCGTCGTCGGCAGCTCGAACTCCTCGATGCCCACGTTCGGCACCTGGGAGGACACGGTGCTCGACCTCGCGTGGGACGTCGCCGACTACGTCTCGCTGCACACCTACTACGACCCGGCGGACTACCCGGACCTCGACGCCTACCTCGCCTGCTCGCTCGACCTCGAGCGCATGATCGGCACGATCGTCGCGACCGCCGACGCCGTGGCGGGGCGCAAGCGCAGCCGCAAGCGGCTCGGGCTCAGCGTCGACGAGTGGAACGTCTGGCACCAGCAGGCCAACCCGCACCACACGGACGTCACCGGCCCGTTCAAGCAGGCGCCGCCGCTTGCCGAGGACGACCAGTCGGTCGCCGACGCGCTCGTCGTCGGCTGCCTGCTGATCACCCTGCTCCGCCATGCCGACCGCGTGCGGATCGGGTGCCTGGCGCAGCTCGTCAACGTCATTCCGCCGATGCGTACGCTCGACGGCGGCCCGGCCTGGCGGCAGACGAGCTTCTACCCGTTCATGCACGCCTCGCGCTTCGGCCGCGGGACGGTGCTGCGCGTGCAGCCGGACGGCCCGACCTACGAGGTCGACGGCGAGGGAGCGGTCGCGGCGCTCGAGGCCACCGCGGTCCTCGACGAGGCGGGCGGCGCGCTGACGCTGTTCGCCGTCAACCGCTCGGGCGACGCGCTGCCGCTGGAGGTCGTCCTGCGCGAGCTCGACGGCGTGCGGCTGGCCGAGCACATCGTGCTCACCGACGACGACCTCGACGCGACGAACACCGCCGAGCACCCCGACCGCGTCGCGCCCGCGGCCGGGACCGGCGCGACGGTCGACGGCGACCGCCTGCGCGCGGAGCTGGCGCCGCGGTCGTGGAACGTCCTGCGACTGACGGGCGGATCCCTGGCGTGACGGTGGTGCGCCCCGGTCCACGACGCTGAAGGAGCAGGGACGCTGAGGCGGGACCTCAACGCGGTCGACTGGCCGCCGCCTCAGGCGGTGACCTTGGCCCGCTCCTCCTCCGCGGCCTTCTCGTCCAGCCCCTGGACGAGATGGCCCTCGAGCGAGACGTTGGGGAGGATGCGATCGAGCCAGGCCGGCAGCCACCACGCGCGGTCGCCGAGCAGCGTCACGACCGCGGGGGCGATCACCATGCGCACGATCAGGACATCGATCAGGATCGAGAGGCCGAGGCCGACGCCGAACATCTTCCCGATCACGTCCGGCTGGGTCACGAAGGACGTGAACACCGCGGCCATGATCAGGCCGGCGAACAGGACGACCTTGCCGATCCGGGACAGGCCGTGGATCACGCTCGTGCGGGGGGCGTCACCCTCGTTGTAGGCCTCGTGGATCCGCGAGAGCAGGAAGACGTTGTAGTCCATGCTCAGCCCGAACAGGATCGCGAACAGCATCACCGGGATGAACGACACGATCGGGACGCCGCTGTCGACGCCGATCACGCTCGCGCCGACGCCCTCCTGGAAGACGGCGACGACGACGCCGTAGGCGGCGCCCACCGACAGCAGGTTGAAGATCGCCGAGACGAGCGGGATCCACAGCGAGCGGAACGCGGCGATCAGCAGCAGCACCGACAGGCCGATCACCACCGCGATGAACAGCGGCAGGCGCGAGGCGACCTTGTCGGAGAAGTCCTCGAAGCCCGGAGTCTGGCCGCCGACGTAGACCTTCAGCTTCGTGTCGCTGGTCGCCTTCGGGATCACGTCGGTGCGCAGGCGCGCGAGCAGGTCGCTCGTCTTCGCGTCCTGGGGCGCGGTGGTCGGGACCGCGATGATCGTCGCCATCTCACCGTCGCGGCTCAGCGTCGCGGGCGCCACCGCGGCGACGCCCGGCGTGGCGGCCACGGCCTTCTGCAGGCCCGCGAGCGCCTGCTTGGTGCCGGCGTCGCCCTTCGGCGTGTCGACGGCGAGCAGGAACGGGCCGTTGGAGCCCGGGCCGAAGGCCTCGCTGAGCTCGTCGTAGGCGACGCGCTGCGTCCGCGAGGTCGGCTGGTTGCCGTCATCGGGCTGACCGAGGCGCAGCTGGGTGACGGGCGCCGCGAACACGAGCAGCACCAGCACACCGGCGCCGATCGAGAGCCACGGGCGCGCCGTCACGATCTCGCCCCAGCGGGCGAAGGCGCGCGAGGGCTCAGTGTGGGCGACCTTCTTCGGCTCCAGGCGCTTGGCGAACGCCCCGATCATGATCGGGAGGATCGTCAGCGCGGACACGACGACGGCCCCGACGCCCAGCGCGGCCGCGATGCCGAGCTTGCCGATCAGCGGGATGCCGATCACGAGCAGCCCCGCGATCGCCACCATGACGATCAGGCCGGCCGCCACCACCGAGGAGCCCGACGTCGCGGCGGCCTTCGCCGACGCGTCGCGCAGGCTGTCTCCGGCGGCCATCTGCTCCCGGAACCTGGCGATGATGAGCAGCGAGTAGTCGATGCCCGCGCCGAGGCCGAGCATCACCGCGATCACCGTCGCGAACGAGGGGAGGGCGAGCGGCTTGGCCAGCGCGGCCAGCAGGATCTGGCCGACGACCACGCCGATCAGCGCGCCGGCGAGCGTCACCGTCATCGCCGCCAGCGAGCGGAACAGCAGCGTCAGCAGGATGATCGCGATGCCGACGCCGATCAGCTCGCCGACCGGCGCGCTCTGCTCGGAGGCCAGGTCGATCACGACGCCGCGCTCGGCGACGGTCACACCGTTGCGCTCGCCGGTCTCGGCCGCGTCGACGAGCGCGACGCCGTCCGGCTTCTTGAGATTCTGGGGCTCGGTCGAGTAACGGACCGCGACCGACGCGAGGCGCCCGTCGCGCGACAGCGTCCCGCCCTTGGCGAACGGGTCCTCGACGACCTGGACGCCCTTGAGGGTGCGGACCTTGTCGAGCGCTCCGGTGACCGCGGCGCGCGGCCCGGGGTCGGAGATCTTGCCCTGCGCGACGGTGAAGACCAGCGTCGAGTCGGCGCCCGCGAAGGCGGGGCTGTGCTTCTTGAAGAGGTCGAGCGCCTGCTGGGACTCCGTGCCCGGGATGTTGAAGTCGTCGGCCGCCTGGCCGCCGGCGCCGGCCGCGACACCGAGGAGCACGACGACGACCACGGCGCCGGCCAGACCGCGCTTCCAGTGATGCGTGAGGGTGCGGGCGAGCCGCGCGAGCAAGGACGACATGGTTCTCCGAACGCTGTGTGACGGACTGACGGCGGCGAATTATTGCAGATCATGCAAGTTTGCATGATCTGCAACAATGCAGGATATGCAGATCTCCGAGGGGGAGCCCGCAGGCCTGCGCGAGCGCAAGCGGCAGCGGACGCGCGAGACGATCGCGCGCGTGGCGCTCGAGCTGTTCGACCGCCAGGGCTTCCAGGAGACGACGATCCCGCAGATCGCCGAGGCCGCCGACGTCTCCCCGCGCACCGTCTCGGCCTACTTCCCGCACAAGGAGGACCTCGCGTTCCCCGATGTCGACGCGGAGTTCGATGCGCTCGAGGCGCGGATGCGCGACCGCCCGGCCGAGGAGACGGCGGTGGCCGCGCTGCGCGCCTGGATCGGGTCCTGGCTCGAGGACGGCGACGTGAGCGCGATCCAGCGCCAGACCCGGCACCGGGTGATCCGCGCCGACGACGACCTGCGCGCCTACGAGCACCGCTTCACGCTGCGGGCGCGGCAGGTCATCGCCGCCGCCATCGCCCGCGACCTGGGCGTGCCGCCGGGCGACCTCGAGCCGCGGATGGCCGCGGCCGCCACGCTGACGGTGTTCGAGGTGCTCGGCGAGGACCACGAGACGGCGGAGCCAGCCGAGGCGCTCGCCGTCGTCGACCGCGCGCTGCTGTTCATCGACGGCGGGATCAGCGCTCTGCGCTGACGAACGCGAGCCGGCCGGGGCGGAGCCTGAGCGGCGGCTCGCTCTCAGCTTTCTCCCAGGCTCGCCTCGATCTGCTCACAGCGGGAGCGCCGAAGCTGCGGCCATGAACGCGACCTCCCTGCTCGCACGCCCCACGCCCGCCGCTCCTGCCCCGCGAGGCTCCGCCGCCGCGACGCCGCGGCGGCGCGCGCTCGCCCGCCCGCGGCCCGAGCTGGCCCTGCTCCTGCTCATCGCGGGCGTCCTGAACCTGTGGGGCCTGTCCGAGAACGGCTGGGCCAACGAGTACTACAGCGCCGCGGTTCGCTCGATGAGCTCCAGCTGGCACGCGTTCCTCTACGGCTCGTTCGACGCCGCGGGCGTGATGACCGTCGACAAGCCGCCGCTCAGCTCGTGGGTGCAGGTCGCGTTCGTCAAGGTGTTCGGCTTCCACTCGCTCAGCCTGCTCGTGCCGCAGGCGCTGATGGGCGTCGCGACGGTCGCGCTCGTCTACGACCTCACGCGCCGGCGGTGGGGACGCCCGGCCGGCTTCGTCGCCGGCCTCGCGCTGGCGACGACACCGATCGCGGTCGCGATCTCGCGCCACAACAACCCCGACGCGCTGCTGATCCTGTCCTGCGTGGGTGCCCTGTGGGCGACGGTCCGCGGGCTGCAGGACGGGCGCACGCGCTGGATCGTGCTCGCGGGCGTCTGTGTGGGCCTCGGCTTCGAGGCGAAGATGGCGGCGGCGCTGCTGGTCGTGCCGGGGATCGTCGCGGCCTGGCTGTGGATCGCCCCGCGCGGGCGGCTCGCCGCGCTGCGCCAGCTGCTGGCCGGCGGCGCGGCGATGGTCGCGGTCGGCGGCGCGTGGCCGCTGCTCGTCGCGCTCACCCCCGCGGCCGACCGCCCGTGGGTCTCGGGCACGAGCGACAACTCGATCCTCAACCTGATCTTCGGCTACAACGGCCTCGGCCGCCTCAGCGGCCAGGCCGGCGGCCCGCAGGCGTTCGGCGGCGGCGGCGCGGGCGCGGCCACGGGTGGCGGCCCGTTCGGCGGCCCTGCGGGCGTGCTGCGGCTGCTCGACTCCTCGCTCGGCGGGCAGGCGGGCTGGCTGCTGGGCTTCGCCCTCGTCGCCGGGCTCGGCGTCGCGATCGCGAGCCGGCTGCGCCGCGCGGACGAGCGCACGGGCTGGCTGATCGTGGTCGGCGGCGCCGCCCTCACCTGCGCCGTGGCGTTCAGCGCCGCGTCGGGCATCTTCCACCCCTACTACGTGTCTCAGCTCGCGCCGTTCGCGGCGATGCTGGTGGGCGCCGGTGTCGGCCAGGTGCTGCGCGGCGGGCTGCCCGCCCGCGTGATCGCGCCGCTCGCGATCGCCGGCGGCGTGGTGACGACGCTCGCCGTGCTCCACAACAACCCGGGGCAGCTCACCTGGCTGCCGCCGCTGCTCGTCACCGCCGGCGTGCTCGCCGCGGGCGCGCTCGTGCTCCTGGGCGGGCGCCATCTGCGCACGAGCCTCGCCGTTGGCCTGGCCGTCCTGTTCGTCGCGCCCGCGGCGTGGGCGGTGCAGACGCTCGGGCACTCCAGCAACGGCACGTTCCCCGCGGGCGCCATTCCCGGCGGCACGGCACCCGGCGCCGGCGGCACCAACGGCAGCGGCCCCGCACAGAAAACGCCCGGCGCCGGAGGCCCCGGCGGCGGGCTGGGCGGCGGCGACAGCCGCTCGATCACCTCCGCGCTCAGCTACATCAAGGCCCACGGCGGCGGCACACTCGCGGTGTCGAGCCAGAACGGCGGCGCGGCCACGACGATCATCAACTCGGGCGCCGACGTGGTCGCGATCGGCGGATTCTCCGGCCGCGAGAGCCAGGTCACCGCGGCCTGGCTGGCCGACCGCGTCGCATCCGGCGAGATCCGCTACGTCCTGACCACCGGCGACGGTGGCGGGCCGGGCGGCGACAGCCGCGTCGGGAGCTCCGACGTGATGGCCAAGGTCGCGAGCACCTGCCGCGCCGTCAGCTCCGTCAGCGGGCTCTACGACTGCGCCGACCAGGCGAAGGCGCTGCGGTCATGAGCGCCGCGAGGCGGCCCCGGCCGTGTTCGGCGCTGGTGATCGTTCGGGCCGACGTCGACGCCGCGATGCGGTTGCGCCAGATCGAGACCGTCCAAGACGGGGTTCGGCACCACCCGATCTGAGGGTAATATCGCCGCGCGGTGAGTCAGGAGGAGCGCGCAAAGATCGCCGGCCTGCAACGCGAGATCGCGGAGCTCACCGCGCGCGTCGAGGTCCGGGACGGGCGTATCACCCAGCTGGTCGGCGAGGCGCTCGACCGCGACGTCGAGCTGCGCGACCTCCAGGCGATGCGCGACGTCCTTGCGCCGGCCGAGCATCCTGCGCGCCCGGGCCTCGACTTCGAGTGCGCCTTCGCACCGTCGGTCGACGGTGTGGCCGGCGACTTCTACCTGGTCGCGCCGGGCCCCGACGACGACTCGACGGTGCTCGCCGTGGGCGACGTCTCGGGGAAGGGCATCGAGGCGGCCCGGCGGGCGACCTTCGTCCGCACGGCGCTCGCGACGTTCGCCGCCTTCGTCGACGACCCGCGCCAGCTGCTCGAGTTCTCCAACCAGGTGCTGGTCGAGCGCATCGGCATCTCCTCGAGCTTCGTGACCGCCGTTGTCGCGGTCGTGCACCCGCGCGAGGGCCGGCTGGCGTGGGCGTCGGCCGGGCACCCGCCGCCGCTGCGGCTCGACACCGGGGAGACGCTCAACGGCGCGCGGTCGTCGCCGCCGCTCGGCGTGACCCCGTCCCTCTCCTGTGATGCCGGCCGGGCGGCGCTCGACCCCGGGGCGGGGCTGCTGCTCTATACCGACGGCGTCACCGAGGCGCACCGGCCCCGCCGCGAGCTGTTCGGCGAGCACCGCGTCTCGGCGGCGCTCCGGGAGCTGGCCGGCTCGGATCCCGCTGCGGTGGTCCGCCGGCTGCTGTCCGACGTGTACGCGCACGTCGGCCAGGAGATGGGCGACGACCTCTGTATCGTCGCCGCCCGGGTGCAGCCGACTTGACCGACACCTTCGAGGCACCTGAGTTCGCGATCCGCACGGATCGCAACGGGCCGCTCGCCACCATCGCGATCAAGGGCGAGCTCGACGTCGCCACCGCCCCCGACCTGATCGCCGCGATCGCCGCGCTCGAGCCAGGCTACGCGGAGCTCGTGATCGACCTGTCCGAGTGCTCGTTCTTCGCGTCGAGCGGCATCTCCGTGCTGCTGGACGAGAACGCCCGCTCGAAGACCGACGGCTTCCGGCTCGTGGTCGTGAAGGCGCGCCCGGAGGTCCAGCGCATCTTCGACCTCACGAGCCTGGACGACATGATCGCCTTCCGGGACCCCTAGAGGCGTTGAAGTCGGCGTTCGCGGTCGGCGTCGCGAACGCCGGCGGAGACCGAACCTCAGACGGGAGCGGCGTTCGCGCGTGACCGGCGGCCGGCCTTGACGCGGTCCGTCTTCGCCAGCACGGCCTTGCGCAGCCGCACCCGCTCAGGGGTCACCTCGACACACTCGTCCTCGCGCAGGAACTCCAGCGCCTGGTCGAGCGAGAGCTGCCGGTGGGGCACGAGCCGCACCAGCACCTCGGAGGTGGAGGAGCGGATGTTGTTGAGCTGTTAGGCCGCCGCCGGCTCCGCCACGGTGCGCGCCGTGGCGGGACGCAGCATCGAGACGACCGCGCCGGCGAGGTACGTCGCCGCCAGGACCCACGGGGCGGTGCGCTGCTCACGGACGAGCTGCCGGCGCGCCGCGTGCGCTGAGCGGGCTGCGCTGACGGCCGTCGGCGTCGAAGTTCTCGGGGCTCAGCCACGCCTCGAACGCCGCGCGCGCGGACGGCCATTCGGAGTCGAGCAGCGAGAACCACGCGGTGTCACGGTTGCGGCCCTTGACGATCATGTGCTGGCGGAAGACGCCCTCGAACGTGAAGCCGAAGCGCTCCGCCGCGCGTCGCGACCGCGCGTTGGCGGCGTCGCACTTCCACTCGAGCCGGCGGTTGCCGAGGTCGTCGAAGGCGTGGCGCGCGAGCAGGTAGATCGTCTCGGTCGCCGCCGGGGTCCGTTGCAGCGGCGCGCCGAACCAGATGTGGCCGATCTCGATGGAGCCGTGGTCCGGCTCGCTGCGCAGGTAGGACACGACGCCGCCCGCCCGCCCGCTCGCCAGGTCCACGATCGCGAGGAACATCGGGTCGGTCGAGGCGGCGCGCTCGGCGAGCCAGGCCCGCAGCTCCCCGGCGTCCGGGAACGGGCCGTAGGGCAGGTAGTCCCACAGCCGCGGGTCGCCGCCGGCGGCCGCGAGCAGGTCCTCCGCGTGGCGGCCGGGATCGAGCGGCTCCAGGCGAACGCGCGTGCCGAGCAGCGCGCGGTGCGCCGGCGCGGTCGCCGGGCGGAGGCTCACTCGCGCGGCGGGAGGTCGCCGGCCGCGGCCGCGGCGAGCGCGGCGTCGACCGTGCGGCCGTAGGCGTCGATCGCGACGCGCAGGTCCTCCTCCTTCGTGTCCTCCTCCCGCGTGTGCGACACCGGCGGGGAGGACTGGGAGAACAGCATCACGGTCGGGATCAGCCGCGCCATCTCGGCAGCGTCGTGCAGCGGCCCGCTCGGGAGCGCCGTGTCCTTGCCCCCGGCATCGACGACCGCCTGCTTCGCAAAGGCGACCAGCCGCTCGTCGAACAGGATCGGCGGGATCGCCCACAGGTGGCGCAGCTCGACCTCGCAGCCCTGGTCGGCCGCCGCCTGCTCGCACGCCGCGTCGGCCTCGGCGAGCATCGCGGCGAGCTCGCCGGCGTCGAGGTGCCGCTGGTCCAGCAGCATCTCCGTGCGCCCCGCGACCGCCGTCACGACGCCCGGGTCGCTGGTCGCGCCCCCGGTCGTGCAGACACCGCCCTCGTGGCGAAGGCCGACCTCGCGGATCTCCAGCGCGGCCGCCGCGGCGGCGAGGAAGGAGTCCTGGCGCAGCTTCATGGGCGTGGCGCCGGCGTGCGCCGCGCGGCCGGTGAAGACCGCGACGCGCCGCTCGACCCCGAACGTCCCGAGCACGGCGGCCGCCGGCTCGCCTCGCTCCTCGAGCACGGGGCCCTGCTCGATGTGCAGCTCGAGGTACGCGCGCGCTCCCGTCAGCTGCGCGCCCGCCTCGTGCACCTTGGCGAGGTCGACGTCGTAGCGGGCGACGACGTCCTCGAGCCGCTCGCCGTCGCGGTCCCTGAGGTCGCGCACCTCGTCGGCGTCGAGCGTGCCCGCGCAGGCGGACGAGCCGAACAGGCTCCGCCCGAAGCGCGCGCCCTCCTCGTCGGCCCAGTCCACGAAGCGCAGCCCGACGGCCGGCGTCTCCTCCGCGTGCGCGCGCAGCGCCTCCAGCGCGGCGAAGAGCCCGAGCGCGCCGTCGAGCCAGCCGCCGGCGGGGACGGAGTCGACGTGCGAACCCACGATCACGAAGCCCTCCTGCTCGCCCGGCAGGTCGGCCCAGACGTTGCCGGCCGCGTCGGTCACGATCTCGACGGGCAGCTCCTCGAGCTTCGAGCGCACCAGCTCGCGCGCCTTGACCCACTCGTCGGTCCAGCACACGCGGCGGGCGCCTTCGGGCCCGCCCGTCAGCTCGGCCAGCTCGCGCAGGTCCGCGATGACCCGGTCGGCGTCCATCGCGCCGCTCATGACGCGATCGCGGTCGTCGCGCCGAGCGAGCGCGGGACGTAGCGGCCGTGGCCCGGCGCGGTCAGGATCTCGCCGCGGTCGTAGACCAGCGTGCCGCGGCAGAACGTGTGGCGCACGCTGCCCGACGAAGTCTGACCCTCGAACAGGTCGTAGTCCACGTTCATGTGCGAGGTCCGGGTCGAGAACGTGAACGGCGTCGAGGGGTCGAAGACGACGAGGTCGGCGTCCATCCCCGGCGCGATCGTGCCCTTGCGCGCGAGGCCGAAGCGGCGCGCGATCGCGGTCGAGGTGAGGTCGACCAGCTCCGACGGCGTGATCCGCCCGCCGGCGACGCCGAGGTCCCACAGCTTCACGAGCCGGTGCTGGATCATCGCCAGGCCGTTGGGGATCTTGGAGAAGTCGTCGCGGCCGAGCGCCTTCTGCTCGCTGTTGAACGGGCAGTGGTCGGTCGACACGCTCTCCAGCACGCCGCGACGCAGCGCCGTCCACAGCAGCTCCTGGTTGTGGGCCTCGCGCAGCGGCGGTGAGCAGACGTAGCGGGCGCCCTCGAAGTCGGGGCGCGCGAGGTCGTCGACCGTGTTGGTCAGGTACTGGAGGCAGGTCTCGCCGGAGACGGCGACGCCTCGCGCCTGTCCGGCGGCGATCTCGCCGGCCGCCAGGCCGCAGGTCACGTGCACGATGTAGACGCCGGCGCCCGCCAGCTCCGCGAGCCGGACCGAGCGCGACGTCGCCTCGGCCTCGAGGATCTCTGGGCGTGTCCGCGCGTGATGGATGGGGTCGGTCTGGCCGGCTGCGAGCGCGCGCTGCACGAGCACGTCGATCGCCCAGCCGTTCTCGCAGTGCACCATCGTCAGCGCGCCGAGGTCGCGCGTCGTCTCGAGCACGCGCAGGAAGAGGTCGTCGGTGACCATCAGCACGCCCTTGTAGGCGAGGAACACCTTGAAGGTGGCGATGCCCTGCTCGACCATCGAAGGCATGTCGGCGAACGTGCCCTCGTCGGCCTGCGTGATCGCCACGTGGAAGCCGTAGTCGATGTGCGCGGCGCCGGCCGCGCGCTCCTGCCACTCGTCGAGCGAGGACTGCAGCCCGCCGCCCTCCTGCTGGATCACGAAGTCGACGATGCACGTCGTGCCGCCGGCGGCGGCCGCGCGCGTGCCCGTGTCGTAGTCGTCGATCGAGCGCGTGCCGCCGAACGGCATCGCCATGTGCGTGTGGTTGTCGATCAGGCCCGGCAGCACGTAGCAGCCGGTCGCGTCGACGACCTGCGCGTCGACCTCGCCGACGTTCCCCACCGCGACGATCTCCTCGCCGTCGACGAGGACGTCGGCGACGGACGCATGGGTGGCGGACACGACCGTGCCGCCGCGGACGAGCGTTCTCATGCAGCACCTCCAGTGGCTCCCGCGAAGCGCGGGATGATCTCACGGCCGTAGGTCTCGAGCGTCGCCTCCTGGCCCTCGGTCATGAGGTAGACGTTGAACTGGTCGACGCCGATCGACTCGAGCTCGCGCAGCTTCTCGATCGCCTGCTCCGGGCTGCCCAGCACACAGAAGCGGTCGCAGATCTCGTCGCTCACGAACGCGCCGTGCTTGGCGCCGGTGCGCGAGTGCTCGCCGTAGTCGTAGTTGGTCTCCGACGGGACGTAGTCGGTCAGCGCCTGCGGGACGACGGAGCCGTCGGCGCCGTAGCGGGCGATCAGGTCCTTGACGTGATTGGAGACCATGGCCGGGAACCAGCGCACCTGCTCGCGCGCCGCGGCGAGGTCGCCGGAGATGTGGCTCGGGGCGCAGACGATGCACTTGAGCGCCGCAGGGTCGCGGCCCGCCTCCTCGGCGGCCTTGCGCGCCGTCCCCATCATCCACTGGATGATGTCCGGGTCGGCGAGCTGGATGATCACGCCATCGCCCACGCGGCCCGCCACGCTCAGCACACGCGGCCCGTAGCCCGCGACGTGCATCTCGATCTCCCTCAGGTCCTCGCGGGCCCAGGCGAGCTCGATCTCGGTGTCGTTCCACTCCACCTTCTCGCCGTTCATCAACGGCTTGATCATTCGCAGCGACTCCTCGAAGCGGGCGACCGGGACGGGCTTCTGGTTGATGTAGCGGCGGGCCGAGTCGCCGCGACCGATCCCCATCACCATCCGGCCCTCTGAGATGTCGTGCAGCGTCGCGTACGCGCTCGCCACCACCGTCGGCTCGCGCGTGCCGGGGTTGGTGACCATGTGCCCGAGCCTGATGCGCTCGGTGGCGGCCGCCGCCAGCGCGAGCGTCGGCATCGAGTCCTGCCACAGCACGTGCGAGTCGTAGGTCCAGGCGTACTCGAAGCCGTGCTGCTCGGCGAGCGCGATCAGCTCGACAAAGCGCCGGTACGGGGGATCGGGGAGGACGGTGACACCGAAGCTCAAGCTCATCCCCGAATCACACCACGCCGACCCGTCAGCCCGTCGAGCGACGTGCGACGAGGACCGGCGCCACGACTTCGCGCAGCGTCGCCTGCGGCCCCTCGGCGCCGATCGCCTGCAACAGGAAGTCGGTGGCCGACTCGGCGACCCGCTCGACGTCCCACACCGTCGAGGTCAGCGGCGGCGAGAGCAGCTGCGAGATCGGGTGGTCGCCGAAGCCCGCCACGGCCACGTCGCCCGGAATCGAGAGCTCGAGCTCCGCGCAGGCGGCGTAGACGCCGTAGGCGATCGAGTCGGACATGCAGAGGATCGCGGTCGGGCGGTCGGTGCCGGCGAGCAGCTCGAGCGCGAGCGGGCGCGAGCCGTTGAGCGAGTAGGCGCACGGGACCACGCGGCACTCGAGCCCGAGCGCGGCGGCGGTGCCGGCGACCGCGCGCTCCGCCTGGCGCTCGGGGGAGGTCTCGACGGCCCAGGAGAGCACGGTGACGCGGGTGTGGCCCTGGTTGCTGAGGTGCTGCAGGCTCTGCTGGACGCCGCGCTCGTTGTCGAAGACCACCTCGCCCGCCGGCTCGACGCCGGGCAGCGCGTCGCCGATCGTCACGGTGGCGACCTGGCGCGCGATCGCTGCCCAGCCGCCGCTGGCGGGCCCGATCGGCACCACGACGAGCCCGTCCACGCGCTGGGCGACGAGGCGCTCGGCCAGCTCGAGCTCGCGCGCGGGCTCGCCGTCCGCGTCGGCCACGAGCGTGCTGCGGCCGGCGGCGTAGAGCTGGCGCTGCACCGCGCGGACGAGCTCCTGGTTCCAGAAGTCGCTGAGGCTGCCGACCAGCAGGCCGACGACCGCGGTCGCGCCGCCGGCCAGGGCGCGAGCGATCGGGTCGACCTCGTACCCGAGTTCCGCCGCGGCCTCGCGCACGCGCTGCTCGGTCTCGGCCGAGACCTGCAGCCCGCGCAGCGCGTAGCTCACCGCCGCCGGCGAGAGGCCCGTGTACTCCGCCAGCTCGCGGAGCGTAGTCCGGCTCTCACGGCGCCTCTCCATCAGGCGAGGGTACTCCGGTTTTGACACGTGAGGAATACTTTGTGAAGCGGTTCAGTGAACCGCATCACCCCAGCCCCGTCATGGGCAGCCCGACCGACATCCACCAGCATCTCTGGCCCGAGCCGCTCCTGCGCGCTCTGGGACAGCGCAGCGAGCCCCCGATGCTCATGCGCGGCGCCGCCGGTTGGACCCTTCGCCTGACCGGGGAGCCCGAGGGCCCCGTCGACCTCGCCGGCCACGACCCGGCGGCGCGAGCGGCGCTGGCCGAGGCGGACGGGCTCGCGTGCGTGGTGGTCGCCCCGTCGACCCCGCTGGGGATCGAGGCGCTGCCCGCCCGCGAGGCCGAGCCGCTGCTGGCGGCCTACCACGAGGGCGTCGCCGCCCTCGGCGGGCCATTTCTCGCCTGGGCCTCGGTCAGCCTCGCCGATCCCGACCCGACGTCGCTGGCCGGGCTGCTCGACCAGGGGTTCGCCGGAGCCTGCGTGGCCGCCGACGCGCTCGGTGGCCCGGCCGGCTACGACCGCCTCGGTCCGGTGCTCGAGACGCTCGAGCGCCACGACGCTCCGCTGCTGGTCCACCCGGGGCCCGCGGCGGCGCCCCCGCCCGCCGCGCCGGGCTGGTGGGCGGCGCTCACCGACTACGTGTCCGCGATGCAGACGGCGTGGTATGCCTTCAGCCTCTGGGGCCGGCCGGCCCACCCGCGCCTGCGGGTGTGCTTCGCGATGCTCGCCGGGCTGGCGCCGCTGCACCGCGAGCGCCTGCTGGCGCGCGGCGGCGAGGCGGTCCGCGACCCCGGCGTGTTCCTCGACGTCTCGTCCTACGGGGAGCGCGCGATCGACGCGGTCGTGCGCGAGCTCGGCGTCGACCAGCTCGTCTACGGCTCCGACCGTCCCGTCGTCGCCCCCCGTGATCTCCCGCTCGGAGACGCTGTCCTCGCCGCGCTGCGTGTGCGCAACCCGTCGCGCCTGCTGGGCGCCAAGACCATGGAGATGGCCGTATGAACCGCGACCTCGACCGCCGCGAGCTGACCGACCTCGTCACCCGCATCGCCGCCGACCCGGAGCAGTGGCGGGGGCTGGTGCGCCACGGAACGCCCGAGCGCCACTTCGAGCAGCTGTGGCGCGACGGCCACGTCGACGTGTGGGTGATCACGTGGACCAGCGGCAACGACACCGGCTTTCATGACCACGACCTCTCGCGCGGCGCGGTCGCGGTGGTCGAGGGCGAGGTCACCGAAGAGCGGCTCACGGTCGGCGGCCCGCCGCTCCGGCTCCACCACGCCGCGGGCAGCACCTTCGACTTCGACGCGTCGCACGTCCATCGCATGTGCCTCGACGGCGGCGGGCCAGCGGTCTCGATCCACGCCTACTCGCCGCCGCTGTGGCGCATGGGCACCTACACGGTCGCGCCCGACGGCACCCTGCACCGCGAGTCGGTCTCCTACGCCGAGGAGCTGCGCCCGGTCGACGCCGCCGCCGCGTAGGGCGGCTCAGTCACGGCCCAGGAGGTACGCCAGGACGGCGGTGGCGATCGCCGTCCAGCCGGCGGCCCCGGCCGCCGTGCCGTTCGCCATCAGGATGATGGGGACGGCGCCGAGCGTGGCGGCCGTCACGGGCCAGAAGGCGAGCCACGCGGAGAGGAAGCTTGCGCCGCCGGACGGATCGGCGACCGCCGCGGTCACGAGCAGGCTCGGCGGCAGGCGACCCTCGCGCCGGGCGGACATGCCCGCACACAGGCAGAGCATGGGGACCACGGCGACTGCGAGCAGGGCGGCGGCGGCGGGGTGCGCGGGCAGCGCGCCGGCGACCGCGCACCCGGCTGCCGCGAGCACGGCCGTGCTCGTCGTCACGACGACCGGAACGAGCGCGTGCCCGTGCAGCACGCGACCGAGCCGGGGGCGCAGCAGAATGCGCGCCCGCGCGGAGAGGTCGAGCTCGGCGCGCAGCGGCCAGGCCATCCGCGTGGCGCCCAGGTAGGCGACGAGGATCGCGACGAGCACGGCAACGGGCCGCTCCGCCTCGAGCAGGCCCAGGACGGTCCCGGCGCCCGCCAGCACGCCGCCCTCCACCACGCGGCCCGGGGTTCGCAGCGCCGCCACGGCGTCGCGCCAGGGGATGGCGAGACGCGGCGAGCGCGGGCGGCGAAGCCGCGCGACCCGCCGCTCTTCGCGTGCCCCGACGGTCTCGAGCGCCAGGCGAGCCCTGCGCCCGTCGTAGCTCGCGAGCGCCACCACGGCGCTCGCGCGCGCCTCGGCCCGGTGCAGGTGGCGCTCGGCCGGGCAGTCGCCGCAGCCGCGCACGGCGTCGCGCGTCGCGACGGTTGTCGCGAGCGTCAGGACGAGGAGCGCGGCGAGCGACCGCGCGTCGCC
>JBDTMF010000011.1:0-40252 GCA_039934455.1 Solirubrobacteraceae bacterium | reverse complement strand
CTACTTCCGCGAGACCAACCGCTCCGGCGGCGTCGAGGGCGGCATGTCGACGGGCGAGCCGCTCGTCGTGCGCTGCGCCATGAAGCCGCTCCCCACCCTGACCAAGCCGCTGCGCTCGGTCGACATCGCCACGCGGCAGCCGGCCGAGGCGCTGCGCGAGCGCACCGACTCCTGCACCGTCCCCGCGGCCGGGGTCGTGGGGGAGGCGATGCTGGCGATCGTGCTGGCGAGCGCCTACCGGGAGAAGTTCGGCGGCGACCACGTCGACGACGTGCGCGCGGCGCTGGCCGCCTACGAGGAGCGGATCGGGTGGAAGCGGCGACGCCCGCACTCGTCTTCATAGGGTTCATGGGCGCGGGCAAGTCGCTCGCCGCCCGCAGCGCGGCGGCGGCGCTCAACGTCGGCTCGGTGGACTCCGACGCGGTGCTCGAGCAGCGGCTGGGGGCGTCGATCGAGTCCTACTTCGACAGCCACGGGGAGCGCGCGTTCCGCGAGCAGGAGGAGGAGGCGGTGAGCGCGCTGCTCGAGGACCCGCCTGCACCGGTGCTCTCCCTCGGCGGCGGCGCGGTCGCCTCCGAGCGCGTCCGCGACGCCCTCACTCGCCACACGGTGGTGCTGCTCGATGTCGACGCCGACACCGCGTGGCAGCGCTGCCGCAACGGCCGTCCGCTCGCGCGCGATCGCGACCGCTTCGACGCGCTCCACGCCGAGCGCGCGCCGCTCTACGCCGGGCTGGCCGACGCGATCCTGCCCGCCGACCGCCGCGACGAGGTGCGCCAGGCGCTGCCGGCGATCCACGCGCTCGCGGACGCGCCCGCGGGGACGAAGCTGCTGTGGGCGGGCGACTACCCGGTGTTCGTGGGGGAGGGGCTGCTCGGCTCGGGGATGTGGCCGCGGGCGGGCCGGCGCTTCCTCGTCAGCGATTCGACCGTCGGCGCCCGCTACGCGGACCTCCTGGCACCCGTCGAGACCGAGCTCCGGCTCGAGCCGGGCGAGCGCCACAAGAACCTCGCGAGCGTCGACCGCGTGCTGCGCGCCCTGGCCGGGGCCGGGATGGACTCCGACGACCACGTCGTCGCCCTCGGCGGCGGGGTGGTCGGCGACATTGCCGGCTTCTGCGCGGCGATCTACCAGCGCGGCGTGCCCGTCGTCCACGTCCCGACCACGCTCGTCTCCCAGGTCGACTCGGCCTACGGCGGCAAGACCGGGGTCGACCTGCCGGAGGGGAAGAACTACGCCGGCGCCTACCACCAGCCGGCCGGCGTCCTCGCCGACATCGCCACGCTCGCGACGCTGCCGCCCGAGGAGCTCGCGGCCGGCTGGGCCGAGGTGATCAAGACCGGGCTGATCGCGGGCGGCGAGCTGTGGCGGCGCGTGCGCGGGCGCGACGCTCCCGCGCCCGACCGTGACCTCGTGCTCGCGTGCGCGCGCGTGAAGCTGCGGATCGTGGCGCGCGACGAGCGCGACGCCGGCGAGCGGCAGGTCCTCAACCTCGGCCACACCGTCGGCCACGCGATCGAGACGGCCACCGCCTACGAGCGCTACCGCCACGGCGAGGCGGTCGGGCTCGGGCTGCTCGCCGCGCTCACGCTGTCCGGCCGCCCGGACCTGCGCGACGAGGTCGGGGAGCTGCTGGCGGCCCGCGGGCTGCCGACCCGGCTCGACCCCGGGATCGACCGCGCCGCCGTCGCGGCCGCCGTCCAGCGCGACAAGAAGCGCCGCGGCGGGCGCGTCGGCTTCGTGCTGCTCGACGCCCCCGGGCAGCCGCGGACCGGGTGCCCGGTCACGGAGGACGAGCTGGCGGGCGCGCTCGCGGAGCTGGCCGCGCCATGAAGAACCGCGTCGCCGTCCTGCACGGGGTCAATCTCGACGCGCTCGAGCGGCGCCCGCCGGGGATCTACGGCGGCCTGTCGCTGACCCTGCTCGAGCAGAAGATCTCAAAGTTCGCCCACGAGCTCGGGCTCGAGGTGCGCTTCTTCCAGTCCAATCACGAGGGGGAGTTCGTGGAGGAGCTTCATCGCAGCGCCGACTATGCCGACGGGCTGATCCTCAACCCGGGCGCCTGGACCCACTACGCGTGGGCGCTGCGTGACGCCGTCGAGGTCGCGGGCCTGCCCGCGGTCGAGATCCACCTCTCCGACCCCGACACCCGCGAGGAATGGCGGCACCTGTCCGTGCTCGCCGACGTGGTCGTGGCGCGCGTCAAGGGCGAGGGCCCGGACGGCTACCGGACGGCGCTCACCCGCCTGAAGGAGGCGATGTGAGCCGCGCCGACCGGGTCGCTGCCCGCCTCGGCGAGCGCAGCGCCGACCTGCTGCTGGTCTCCGACCTCGTCAACATCCGCTACCTGACGGGCTTCACCGGGTCGAGCGCGATGGCCGTGGTGGGGCCCGGCACTCGCCGCTTCATCACCGATTTCCGCTACGTCGAGCGCGCCAGGGCGGAGGTGGACGCCTTCGAGCTCGAGCGCGCGCCGCAGGAGTTCGCCGAGGTGCTCAAAGCGGGCTGGCCCGAGGGGCCGGTGCGGCTGGGCTTCGAGGACCAGCACGTCAGCGTGCGCCAGCACGCGCGCCTGCGCGAGGTGCTCCCGGACCGCATCGAGCTGGTGAGCGCGGGCGGGCTGGTCGAGGCCGAGCGCGCGGTCAAGGAGCCCGCCGAGGTGGAGGCGATCCGGATCGCCGCCGCACTCGTCGACGGCATTTACGACTGGCTGTTCGAGACGGGCCTGGTGGGAAGGACCGAGCGCGAGGTGGCGCTGGCGCTCGAGGAGGAGATGCGCCGGCGCGGAGCGAGCGGGCCGAGCTTCCCCTCGATCGTCGCCTCGGCGGAGCACGGCGCGCTGCCGCACGCGGAGCCGCGCGACGTCGAGATCCGGGAGGGCGTGCTCGTGACCCTCGACATCGGCGCGGTGGTCGACGGCTACTGCTCGGACGGCACGCGCACCTGGGCGACGGGCGAGATCGACGGCGACCTGGCCGCGATCTACGACCTCGTCCTGCGCGCCCAGGAGGCGGCGCTGGGGGCGGTCCGGGCCGGCCCGACCGGCCGCGAGGTGGACGCCGTCGCGCGCGACATGATCGCCGCCGAGGGGCACGGCGAGCACTTCGGCCACGGGCTCGGCCACGGCGTCGGGCTCGAGGTCCACGAGGGCCCGCGGCTGTCCCGATCCGGCCCTGAGCCGCTGGTGGCGGGCAATGTGGTGACCGTCGAGCCGGGGGTGTACGTCCCGGGCCGCGGCGGGGTCCGGATCGAGGATCTGGTGGTCGTGACCGACAACGGGTGCACCGTGCTGAGCGCCACATCCAAGGCGCTGCGCACGGTCGGCTGACTCTCTCAAGCGTCCGCGGGTTTCGGCCGATAGGGGGCAAGATGACTTCCCTCGCCCGCATTCGCCCCTCTCTGCGCCGGGCCGCCTTCATGGCCGCCCTCGGCGCCCTCATGGTTCCCGCGACTGCGGGTGCCGCCGTCCACGCCGACGCTTCCGCCAAGAAGAAGAAGAAGGCCAAGCCTCCGGTCGTGACGCGTGTCGCGCCGCTGGCGATCGAGATCGGGCAGACGCTCGAAGTCCGGGGCCGCTACTTCATCCGCGGGCGCAACAAGAACACCGTGGTGTTCAAGCGAACCGGCGGCAAGGCGGTCTTCGTCAAGGCTGCGGTCGGCACGACCAAGCTGCTGCGGGTGACCGTTCCCGCGAAGCTCGAGAAGGAGTTCATCAAGCGCGGCACGACGACGCTGCCGACCCGCTTCCGCATCCGCGTCCTGGCCAAGAAGTTCGGCAAGAAGTACACGAGGCTCTCGCGCTCCCCGGTCATCTCGCTGACGTCGCCGCCGGTTCCGCCCGGCTTCGTCGAATCCCAGCCCGATGGTGACTGCGACGGCGACGGCGTCAAGAACGCCACCGACCTCGACGACGACAACGACGGCCTCTCCGACAGCGTCGAGGAGAGCCTCAACCTCAACCCCTGCAAGGGCGACACGGACGGCGACGGGGTCGAGGATCGCTGGGAGTACGACTGCGACCGCAACGGCATCCTCAACCGCGACGAGACCGACGATGACAAGGACCTCCTCCCCGACACCCTGGAGCTGAGCATCGGCACCGACCCGTGCAACGCGGACACCGACGGCGACGGCGTCGAGGACGGCTACGAGTACCAGTCCGCCAAGGACCTCAACGACGACGAGCACCAGCAGCCCAACGCCTACCTGCCCTACCCGGGCAAGCGCCCCTACCCGAACCCGCTGTTCAAGGACAGCGACGTCGACTACGACGGCGACTCCCTGACGCTCTCGGAGGAGTTCCGCCTCTGGAAGTTCACCTACGCCATCACGGGCACCGACCAGCGCACGCTGACGCCGTTGAGCTACTCGGACGGCGAGCAGTACAGCCGTTCTCGCCGGCTCACCTCAGGCCCCGATGCCGGCCGCCGCGTGCCCACGCTGGCCGCGGGCAGCTACGACAAGCACGATGAATTCGAGACCTGGGCCAGCGCCCACCACTATCGCCAGGTCAAGCTGCTCGACGGCGCCCCCTGGAACGACGTGAGCCAGCGCAACACCTACGGGCTCTTCGACGTCAACCGTAACCACACCGAGTCCCCCGCCGAGCTCGCGTACAACGACACGCACGGCCCCGGAGCAGCTGCTGGCGCGGACGGTTTCCTCTCCGACGACGAGCGCGACGAGGACGCCGACGGCCTCACCAACTACCAGGAGTCCCACGGCTGGATGCAGCCGGGGAACTGGGCCTCGTGCTACGCCGAGGAGAAGCCGTTCCCGATCACCTACGCCGGGACGGACCTCGCGGATTCGGACTCCGATGGCGACGGCATCCGCGATGGCGCCGACGACCAGGATCACGACGACGTCCCGAACATCGACGAGCTCAGCCGCATCCGCGCGTCGAACCCGGCTACCGGCTCCGTCGGCGACACCAACGGCCTGGAGTGCCACAAGGCGGACGGCCTCGATCCGAAGACCAACCACCCGAACTCCTTCGGTCGCGTCAACCCGTTCAACCCGTGCCTGCCGACGACCTCGTCGAGGACCTGCCCGAAGTACCTTGTCGGCGCGGCCCCGTTCGACGGCTCGCCGAACTGGTACGCCCTGCAGTAGGCAGCAACCGCAGCAAGAACCTCCTCCGGCCCGGGCCCGCTCCTCACGAGCGGGCCCTGGTCGTTAACGCACGCGGCAGCGGTGGCCGATAGGAGGGCATGGTCCCGTCCCTCCGACATGCCGCCGGCCGCTGGACGCTGCTCGCGCTGGCCGGCACCGCCCTGATCGCGTGGATGGGCCTGCAGGGCTTCGCCTTCTCCGACTACGACCGCGAGGCCGCGCCCGCGTACCTGGCGCTGGCCCACGGCAGCTTCGGCGAGTTCCTCTCGCTCTCCCCGGCCTACGGCGGGTCGCTGATCATGCGCGCGCCGTTCGCGATGCTGCCCGACCTCTGGGGCGGGGGCGAGCTCGCGGTCTTCCGCGCCGCTGCGGTCCCCGGCCTGGCGGCCGGCATCGCGCTGGGCCTCGTGCTCGCCGCCCAGAATCTCGCGCGCGGGCTCGGGCGCGGGACCGCCGCGATGGTGCTGCTGCTGTGCGCGGGCAACCCGATCACGTGGCGCGCGGTCGAGATGGGCCATCCCGAGGAGCTGCTCGGCGGCGTGCTGTGCGTCGGCGCCGTGCTCGCCGGCCTGGGGCGCAAGCCCGGCTGGGCGGGCCTGCTGCTCGGCCTCGCGATCGCCAACAAGGCGTGGGCGGTGCTCGCGATCGGGCCGGTCCTGCTCGCCCTGCCCGCCGGGCGCTGGCGCGCGCTGGCGATCGCCGGCGGGATCGCCTTCCTCTTCACGCTCCCGCTCCTGCTCGCCGCGCCGGCCACCGCCACGCCGGGGGGCGCGAACGCCAGCGGCGTGATCTTCCATCCCTGGCAGGTGTGGTGGTTCTTCGGGAACATGGACCTGCCGGTGCCCGGGCCGGACCCGCGGATCGCCCGCAGCGCCCCGGCCTGGCTGTCGCCGATCCCGCACCCGCTGATCGTCGCCCTGGCGATCCCGCTGTCGCTGCTGGCCGCCCGCCGCAAGGCCGACCCGCTGGCCCTGCTGGCGCTGCTGCTGCTCCTGCGCTGCGTCCTGGATCCGTGGAACAACACGTACTACGTCCTCCCGTGCGTGCTCGCGCTCGCGGCCTGGGAGCCGATGCGCTACGGCCGGCCGCCGCTGTTGGCGCTCGCGACGGTGGTGGCGACCTTCATCTCGATGGAGCGGATCTTCGACGTCGCGCCGCTCGACGTGGTGGCCGCGAGCTACCTCGTCTGGAGCCTGCCGCTCGCCCTCTTCCTCGGCTGGCGGATCTACGCGCCCGCCGCGCTGGCAGCCGTGCCGACGCTCAGCTCGGGTGGCCGCGCGAGCGTCTGGAGCACCACGCAGTAGCGCTCGGTGAGACGGACGAGCGTGGCGAGGTCCTCCTCGCTCGCGTCCGTGTCGAGGTCGAAGCGCAGCCGGATCGAGCGGAAGCCCACGGGCGCCTCGCGGTCGACGCCGAGCGTTCCGCGGAAGTCGAGGTCGCCCTCGGCGTGGACGCGGCCGCCCTGGACGTCGACGCCGATCGACGTCGCGACGGCCCGGAGCGTCACGCCCGCGCAGGCGGCGAGCGCCTCGAGCAGCATGTCCCCGGAGCAGAGCTGCGAGCCGTCGCCGCCGGTGGCGGGGTGGAGGCCGGCCTCCGCGAGCGCGCGGCCGGTATCGACCGAGCAGCTGATGCCCTCGCCGAGGGCGCCGGTCGCCTTGAGGGTGATGAGCGCGGCGCCGGGGTCGTCGCGGTAGCGCTGCTTGAGCGGGGCTTGGAGTTCGCGGAGGGCGGTGGAGTCCATGGGGAGAGACTAGGTCTTGCTCACGTGCCGCGGCACGGTCATGCCACCGTCCCGCCCGCGGGTGCGGGTCGCTTTCGTGCGGCGCAAGGCGGGGCACCAACCGCTGCACGATGAAGACCGATCCAGACCACATCGTCGTCGCCCGCGTCGTCGCGGCGATCAGCGACCGCACGGACGCCCAGGGCGCCGCCCTCGCCTCAGCCCTCGCCGCCCGCTGGAGCCCGTCGGACCGCCACGACCCACTCGCCCTCGAGTGGCTCCGCCGCTGGAATCCCCGCCCAGCCGACTTCCCACCCCCGGCCTGCACCTGCACAGCCGGTCACTGCCCGATCTGTAACTGATCGGCACAGACCGCGCGCCCCACGCCGCGATTCACGCGGCAGATCCACCACCCACGGCACGCGCGGCGCATTCGAGCGCGATCGTGCCAGGATCGTCGGCTGACCGCGGCCGAGTGGCGGGTCGTGCGGATCACGTGGCGGGGCCTCGAGGACCGTGCAGCGCTCGCCCAGGAGCTCCAGAAACCCCACGCTCCTAGAATCGACCCCGCATGATCTCCACGAACCAGTTCAAGAACGGCAACCACATCGACGTCGAGGGGACGATCTTCAAGATCATCGAGTTCCAGCACGTCAAGCCCGGCAAGGGCGGGGCGTTCGTGCGCACGAAGCTGCGGCGCGCGACCGACGGGGCCGTGATCGACCGAACGTTCCGCGCGGGGGAGAAGTTCCGCTCCGTGCACACCGAGGCGCGCAAGATGCAGTTCCTCTACACGGACGGCACCGACGCGCACTTCATGGACTCCGAGTCCTACGAGCAGATCGCGCTGCCCGAGGAGAGCGTGCAGGAGCCGCTGCAGTGGATCCGGCCCAACGAGACGGTCGACCTGCTCTACATCGACGACCGGCCGGGCGACATCCAGCTGGCGGCCTCCGTGGAGCTCGAAGTCACCCATACCGAGCCCGGGATGCGCGGCGACACCGCGTCCGGCGGCGGCACGAAGCCGGCGACGCTCGAGACGGGCGCGTCCGTGAGCGTGCCGCTCTTCGTCAACATCGGCGACCGGGTGAAGGTGGACACGCGCTCGGGCAGCTACATGTCGCGCGCGTAGCGGATCCATGCGCCGCTCAGACCAGCGCCGGGCGGCCGTCTTCGCCCTCTACCAGCACGACCTGACCGGTCGCCCGCTGGACGAGGTCTTCGAGCCGCAGGCCGGCAGCTTCACGCGCGCGCTCGCGCATGCGACCTCCGACAACGCGGAGGACATCGACGCGCGCATCGAGCGCCTCGCCAAAGGCTGGACGCTCGACCGCATCGCACCCCTCGAACGCGCCATCCTCCGCCTCGCTCTGCTCGAGATGCTGCACCCCGACATCGTCGAGGGGGAGACGCCGATCCCGCCTGAGGGGGCGATCGACGAGGCGGTCGAGCTCGCGAAGGCGTTCTGCGGCCCCAACGCGCCCGGCTTCGTCAACGGCATCCTCGGGGCCGCACTGCGCGAGGTGCGAGAGAATGGCGCGCACCATGGCTGAGATTGACCGCCTGGACGCGCTCGTCGAGCGCCTCGAGCGGACCGCCGCCGAGCTGCGCACCGGCGAGCTCTCGACGGAGCGCGCGGCGGCGCTGGTCGACGACTGCGCCCGCATCGCCGCCGAGGCCGGCGCCGAGCTCGACCGCCGGCTGCGCGCGGCGGACACGGAGGCGGGTGGGGCCGGTCTCACGGGTCAGCTCGCGCTCGAGCCGTGAGCACGCGCAGCCGCCCACGGCCAGGAGCCGCCGCCTACCCCGACCACCTGCGCGACCAGGCCGAGGCGTACCTGGCCGGCCTGCGCTTCGCCACGGAACCCGCGGCCGCGGGCCTGGAGGAGGCGATGCGCTACTCGCTGCTCGCCGGGGGCAAGCGCATCCGGCCCGTGCTCGCGCTCGCGACCGCCGCGGCGACCGGCCGCGACCCCGCCGAGGTGCTTCCGCTCGCAGGGGCGCTGGAGCTGATCCACACCTACTCGCTGATCCACGACGACCTGCCCGCGATGGACGACGACGAGCTGCGCCGCGGCCGCCCCACCTGCCACGTCAAGTTCGGCGAGGACGTCGCGATCCTGGCCGGAGACGGCCTCTACGCCGAGGCCTTCCGGCTCGTCCTGCACGAGCAGCATGGCGACCCCGCGAGCATCCTCGCCGCGGTCTCCGAGCTCGCCGCCGCGACCGGCGTCAACGGCATGGTCGGCGGCCAGTACATCGACGTCCGCGCCCTCGTCCCCTCGGGCGCCACGACGCTGCGCAGGCTGCACGAGCTCAAGACGGGGCGACTGATCGGGGCGTCGGTCGAGTGCGTATTGCTGTTGACCGGGGGCGAAGATCAAGCCTCTACACTGGCTCACTTCCGCGACTTCGCAGCGGAGCTGGGCGTCCTCTTCCAGATCGTCGACGACATCCTCGACGTGACCGGCACGGATGACGCCCTTGGCAAGCCGCGGGGCAGCGACGAGCGGCATGGGAAGGTGACCTACGTGACCCAATACGGACTCGACGGGGCGCGCGAGATGGCCGCCGCCTCGCACCGCAACGCGCGCGGCGCGCTCGCCCAGGCCGCCCCGGGCGGCGCGGAGGAGCTCGAGCGCATCACCGACTTCATCTTCATCCGACCCTCATGACCACCCGCATCCTCGACCGCATCGACGGCCCCGCCGACCTCCACGGGCTCTCCGAGGACGAGCTCCAACAGGTCGCGCAGGAGGTCCGCGAGTTGCTGATCGACACGGTGGGGGAGATCGGCGGGCACTTCGGCGCCAACCTCGGCGCCTGCGAGATCGCCGTCGCGCTGCACTCGCTGCTCGACTCGCCGCGCGACAAGATCCTCTGGGACGTCGGCCACCAGGCCTACCCGCACAAGATCCTCACCGGCCGGCGCGACCAGATCGCGACGATCCGCAAGTACGCGGGCCTCGCCCCGTTCTGCTCGATCTTCGAGTCCGAGCACGACATCATGGGCGCCGGCCACGCCTCGACCTCGATCGGCTACGCCGTCGGGCTGAAGGAGGCGATGCGCCACGGCGCCGGCGAGGACGGCCGGGTCGCCGCTGTCATCGGCGACGGCGCCATGACCGGCGGCGTGGCATTCGAGGCGATCCACCAGGCGGGCGGCCTCGGCACGCCGATGGTGGTCGTGCTCAACGACAACGGCATGTCGATCTCGCCCAACGTCGGCGCGCTCTCACGCTACTTCAACCGCATGCGGCTCGAGCCCGGGCTGTGGCGGGCGCGCGAGGGCGTCGAGGAGAAGCTGACGAAGCTGCCCGCCGGCATCGGCGCGGCGTTCGAGCGCCTCGGCCCGCAGCTGAAGGAGTCGATCAAGGCCTTCACCTCGCCGGGGCTGTGGTGGGAGGAGCTCGACTGGGCCTACATGGGCGTCATCGACGGCCACGACGTCCACGCGCTGCGCAGCGCGCTGCGGCGCGCGTTCGAGGCCGAGCGGCCCGTCGTCGTGCACGTCGCGACGGTGAAGGGCAAGGGCTTCGCGCCCGCCGAGGACGGCGGCCTGGAGGGCATGGAGAAGTGGCACGCCGCCAAGCCCAACTCGATCGCCAAGCGCATGCCCGCGCCCACCGCGAAGAAGGCGTCGGGCGCCAAGGCCGCGCCACCGCAGTACACGCAGGTCTTCGGAGAGGCGCTCGTGCGCGAGTGCGAGCGCGACGAGCGCGTCGTCGGCATCACCGCCGCCATGAACTCCGGCACCGGCCTCTCGATCCTCCAGAAGGCCATGCCCGACCGCTACTTCGATGTCGGCATCGCCGAGCAGCAGGCCGTGCTGTTCGCCTCCGGCCTCGCGATCGGAGGCGCGCGCCCCGTGTGCGCGATCTACTCGACCTTTCTCCAGCGCGCCTACGACCAGATCGTGCACGACGTCTGCCTGCAGAGCCTGCCGGTCGTCTTCTGCATGGACCGCGCCGGGCTCGTCGGCGACGACGGCCCGACCCATCACGGCGTCTTCGACATCGCCTACCTGCGCTGCCTGCCGAACATGACGCTGATGGCGCCGCGCGACGAGGCGATGCTCGTCCACATGCTGCACACCGCGCTGCGCCACGACAGCGGGCCCGTCGCCATCCGCTACCCGCGCGGCGAAGGTGTCGGCGTCCCGCTTCCCGTCCACCCGGAGCGGATCCAGATCGGCACCGGCGAGATCCTGCGCGAGGGCGAGCGCGTGGCGATCCTGGGCTACGGCAGCGGCGTCGGCAGGGCGCTCGGCGCCGCCGACATCCTCGCCGATGGCGGCCTCGACGTCACCGTCGCCGACGCACGCTTCGCCAAGCCGCTCGACGCCGGGCTGCTGGCGCAGCTGGCCGCCGAGCACGACCTGCTGGTGACGGTCGAGGAGGGCGTGCTGCCGGGCGGGTTCGGCTCCGGCGTGTGGGAGTCGCTGTCCGAGGGCGGGCTCTCGCCGCGCGTGTTGCGCATCGGCCTGCCCGACCGCTACGTCACCCACGGCGCGCCCAAGCTCCTCCACGAGGAGGTCGGCTTCACCGCCGAACGCATCGCCGAGCGCATCGAGGCCGCGGTCATGAACCCGCACGGCTCGCTCGCCTCCGCGTAGTACCTGCGTCTACCAGATCTCAAGCCTGCGGTCTGAGGCACCGAAACGTTCACAGGAGCCCGGTTGGCGGGCTCTTGTCGTTCCTGCGCCCCCCGCATGCCGAGACTCCTCTCCCGCGCCGTCTTCTTCGTTGCCCTGCTCGCAGGGGCGCTCGGCCTGACCGCGCCCGCGATGGCGGTCGACACCCCGTTCTCGGTCCGTTACGCGCAGACGCTGCGCGGCAGCATCAACGCCGTCGGCAACCAGCTGCTGACCTGCCCCGCCGCCACCGCCGGCTGCACCAACGCCCGCGACCGGATCGGGACCGCGACGACGCTGAACAACAACAACTACAACATGGCGTACGTCGACGTCGACAGCGACGCGAGCACGCTCAACTCCTCGACCTCCACGCTGTCGCTGCCCGCCGGCGCGGTCGTCACCTGGGCCGGGCTCTACTGGGGCGCCGACACGGCGGCCGGCACCGGGAACGTGGCCGCGCCCGACGCCGCCAACCGCGGCTCGGTGAGGTTCAAGGTCGACTCCGGCGGCTACCAGACGGTCAGCGCGGCGCCCGCCGACCTGCTCACCTCCACTGGCAATGCCACGCGCTACCGAGCCTTCGCCGATGTCACGGCGCTGCTGCCGGCCGCGGGCAACGCCACCTACACCGTGGCCAACGTCCAGACCGGCCGCGGCGCCGACCGCTACGCGGGCTGGTCGCTGGTGGTCGCCTATCAGGACGCGGCGCAGGACATGCACCGGGTCAGCGTCTACGACGGCCTCGGCACCGTCGACGCCACGCACACGTTCTCCACCGACATCACGCCCTTCTACACGCCCGCGACCGGCACGGTGGCGACGAAGACCGGCCTCCTCGCGTTCGAGGGCGACGCCGGCCTCGTGGGTGAGACGGCGACGTTCAACGGCACCGCGCTGACCGACGCGATCAACGGCCCCGGCAACCTCATGAACTCGACGATGGCGGTCGACGGGACGCTGTTCACGGCCAAGAACCCGAACTACGGCAACCTCATGGGCACCGACATCGACGTCTGGAACAAGACAGGCTTCCTGGCCAACCACCAGAGCTCGGCGGCGCTCGCCTTCACGTCGAACCAGGACCTGTTCGTGCCGTCCGCGCTGTGGCTCGTCTCCGACGAGGGCCCGGCCGCCAACGCGACCGGCCCGACCGTCGGTGGCATCGAACGTGACGGCTCGACGCTGACCGCGAACCCGGGCACCTGGAACGGCACGCCGACGATCACCTACGAGTACCAGTGGCAGCGCTGCGACACGGCGGGCGCCAACTGCGTCGACATCCCGGGTGAGACCGGCTCGACGTACACGCTGACCCCCGCCGACGTCGGCCGCACGATCCGCGTGCTCGTGACCGCCGTCAGCGACGCCGGCTCCTCGAGCCCGGCGACGTCGACGCCGAGCGGCACCGTCGCCCAGCTCGCCCCCTCCAACCTCACCCTTCCGCAGCTCAGCGGGGTCGATCGCGACGGCCAGACGCTGACCACCACGCTCGGCGGCTGGAACGGCACGGCGCCGCTCGCCTACGACGTGCAGTGGCAGCGCTGCGACGCCCTCGGCGCCAGCTGTGCCGACATCGCCGGCGCGACCGCCTGGAGCTACGTGCTCACGGGCGCCGACGTCGACATGACGGTCCGTAGCGTGGTCACGGCCTCGAACAACGCGGGCTCCTCGTCCGCGTCCTCCGCGCCGACGACGACGGTCGATCCCGACCCGCCGGCCAACACCACGCTCCCGGCCGTCTCCGGCGTGGCGCGCGACGGCCAGGTCCTCACCGCCGCCCAGGGCGCGTGGACCGGCACGGCCCCGATCGCCTACACCTACCAGTGGCGGCGCTGCGACGCCGTGGGCGCGAGCTGCACCGACATCGCGGGCGCCACGGCCTCGACCTACACGCTCACGAGCGCCGACGTCGACGGCAGCGTCCGCGTGCAGGTGACCGCCACCAACATCGCGGGCGGCGCGACCGCCACGTCCGGGGCGACCGCCGCGGTGATCGCCACCCCGCCGACCAACACCGTCGCCCCGACCCTCTCCGGCACGCCGAGCGACGGCAACACGCTCACGCTCGACCCCGGCACCTGGACCGGCACGACCCCGATGGACTTCGACGTCGTGTGGCAGCGCTGCGACAGCGGTGGCGCCAACTGCGTGGCGATCCCCGGCGAGACCGGGAACAGCTACACGCTCACGCCGGCCGACCTCGACGCGACGATCCGCGTGCTCGTGACCGCCTCCAACGGCGTCGGCGTCGCCGGCGCCACGACCACGCCGACCGCGCCGATCGTCACCACGGCCCCGGCCAACACCGTGCTGCCGGTCGTGAGCGGCAACCGGGTCGACGCCGAGACCCTGACCGCCGACCAGGGCACGTGGACCGGCACCCAGCCGATCGCCTACAGCTACCAGTGGCAGCGCTGCGACCAGCTCGGCGACAACTGCAACAACCTGGCGGGCGCGACCAACTCGAGCTTCACGCTGAGCGTCGACGACATCGGCACGATCATCCGCGTCGTGGTCACCGCCGCCAACGCGGCCGGCGCCTCCGCGGCCGTCTCGAGCACCGGCATCCCGATCGCGCCCGCACCACCGGTCAGCCATGTCGCGCCGACGACCACGGGCAGCGCCGCCTCCGGCCAGATGCTCACCGCCCACGACGGCACCTGGACGGGCTCGCAGCCGCTGGACGCCACGTACCAGTGGGAGCGCTGCGACGCCGACGGCACGGGCTGCGCCGCCATCGCGGGCGCCACCGGCCCCAACTACACGCTCACCGACGACGACGCCGGCCACACCGTGCGCGTCGAGGTCACCTACACGAACGCCGCCGGATCCGACGCGGCGGCGAGCGCGCCGACTGCCGTCGTCCAGGGCAACCCGCCGGCCGCCGGCGCGACCGCGCCCTCGCTCTCCGGCACCGCCCGCGACGGCCAGACGCTGACGCTCGACGACGGCGACTGGACCGGGACGCCGACGATCACCCACGGCCAGCAGTGGCAGCGCTGCGACAGCGCCGGCGCGAACTGCACCGACATCGCGGGCGCCACCGGCCCGACCTACGACCTCCAGGGCGCCGATGTGGGCCACACGGTGCAGGCGGTCGTCACCGCCACCAACGCCTACGGGGACGCCGCCGCCACGACCGTCGCGAGCGCCGTCGTCGTCGGCGTGCCCCCCGCCGTGACGATCTCCCCCGCGGTCATCGGCACCGCCATCGACGGCCAGACCCTGACCGCCGACCCCGGCATCTGGTCCGGCACCGCGCCGGTCACCTACGCCTACCAGTGGCAGCGCTGCGACCTCGACGGCACGAACTGCGCCGACATCGCCGGCGCCACCGCCGACACCTACACGCTCACGAGCGCGGACGCCGACCACGGCATCGTGGTCGAGGTCACCGCCGCGAACGCCGCCGGCACCGCCACCGGCGTCTCGCCACTCGCCGCGGTCAACGCCGCCGCGCCGCAGAGCACCATGCCGCCGGCCGTCACCGGCACCTACGTCGACGGCCAGACCTTGACCGCGGGTGACGGCAGCTGGTCGGGCACGACGCCGCTGACGCTCGACCACCAGTGGCTGCGCTGCGACGCCGACGGCACGAACTGCCAGCTGATCGCCGGCGCGACCGGCGGCACCTACACGCTCACGAGCGACGACATCGGCCATCAGGTCCTCGTCGCCGTCCACGCCTCCAACTCGGCCGGTGACGCCCAGGCCGTCTCCGCGCCCGCGGCCGGCGGGCCCGTCACCGCCGACCCGCCGCGGTCCACGACCCCGCCGCTCGTCACGGGCGCCACCCAGGACGGCGCCACGCTCGCCGCCGGCACCGGCGGCTGGACCGGTACCGAGCCGCTCACCTTCACCTACCAGTGGCAGCGCTGCGACGCCGCCGGCGCGAGCTGCGCCGACATCCCCGGCGCGACCGGCTCGACCTACACGCTGACCGCCGCCGACGTGGCCGGGACCGTCCGCGCGATCGTCACCGCGACCAACGCCGCGGGCGACGACACCAGCACGTCCGATCCGAGCGGGACCGTCGCCGCCACACCCCCGGTCAGCACGACCCCGCCGGCCGTGGCCGGCACGCCGGTCGACGGCCAGACGCTGACCGCGGACCACGGCGGCTTCTCCGGCACCGGCCCGATGACCTATGACTACCAGTGGCAGCGCTGCGACGCCGGCGGCTCCGGCTGCGCCGCCATCGCGGGCGCCACCGGCGCCACCTACGACCTCGTCTCCGCCGACGTGGGCGGTGCGATCGTCGTCGTGGTCACCGCCACGAACGCCGCCGACACCGCCACCGTCGCCTCGGCCGCCACCGGCGAGGTCCTGGCGGTCGCCCCGGCCAACGTCTCCGCGCCCACGATCACCGGCGACCCGCTCGACGGGCACACGCTGACCGCCGACCCGGGGACCTGGAGCGGCACCACGCCGATGACCTACGCGTATGCGTGGCAGCGCTGCGACACCGACGCCTCGAACTGCGCCGCCATCCTCGCCGCGGGCGACCCGACCTACACGCTGACGCCGGACGACATCGGCCACGTCATCACCGTCGTCGTCACCGCAACCAACGTCGGGGGGAGCGTGCCGACCGCCGCCGCCCCGACCGCGGCCGCGCAGGCGGACCCGCCGGCCAACAGCGTCGTCCCGGCCGTCTCGGGCACGCCCCAGGACGGCTCGACGCTGACCGCCGACACCGGCACCTGGACCGGCACGAGCCCGATCCTCTACACGTACGAGTGGCAGCGTTGCGACGCCGACGGCGCCAACTGCGCCGCAATCCCCGGCGCCACCGGCCCGGCCTACGACCTGACGCCCGCCGACGTCGGCCACGCCGTCGCCGTCGTCGTCACCGGGACGAACGCCGGCGGCACCGATGTCGCGACCTCCCTGCCGAGCTCGAGCGTCGCCATCGACCCGCCCGCGAGCAGCGGCACGCCCGCGGCCACCGGCACCCCCGTCGACGGCCAGACGCTGACCGCCGATCCCGGCGCCTGGACCGGCACGGGCCCGATCGGCTTCACCTACCAGTGGCAGCGCTGCGACGCCGCGGGCGCCAACTGCGCCGACGTCCCGGGCGCCACCGGCTCGACCTACACGCTCGGCACCGGCGACCTCGGCTCGACCGTGCGCGTCGTGGTCACCGGCGACAACGGCGAGCAGACGAGCATCCCCTCGGCCGCCGTCGGCGCCGTCGCGCCGCTCGCGCCCGCCTCCACGGGCGTCCCGGTCATCTCGGGCACCGTGGGCGCCGGCCACACCGTGAGCGCCGGCGACGGCACCTGGGACGGCAGCCTGCCGCTCACCTTCACCTACCAGTGGGAGCGCTGCGACGCCGCGGGCGGCAACTGCGCCGACATCGCCGGCGCCACCGGGTCGAGCTACGACCTCGTGGCCGCCGACGTCGGGCACGCCATCCGCGTCGCGGTCACCGCGAGCAACTCCGCGGGCGACGATGACGCCGTCTCCGCGCCCACCGCTCCGACCCTGCCGTCGCCGCCGGTCAACACGACGCAGCCCCCGGCGCCGACCGGCACGCCCGTCGACGGCGGCACCCTGACGGCCGGCGACGGCGCCTGGACCGGCGACGGCCCGATCACCTTCACCCACCAGTGGCAGCGCTGCGCGGATGATGGAACGGCCTGCACCGACATCTCCGGCGCCACCGCCGACACCTACTCGCCCACCGGCGCCGACGTCGACCACGTCATCGTGGTCGTGGTCACCGCGACGAACCCGGGCGGCTCCTCTACGCGGACCTCCGCGCCGACGGCCGGCCCGGTTGCGGCTCCGCCGGTGAACACGGTGCCGCCGAGCGTCACGGGGACCCCGGCCGACGGTGGCACGCTCACCGCCGACCCGGGCACCTGGACCGGCACGGGGCCGCTGACCCACGAGTACCAGTGGCAGCGCTGCGACGCCGACGGCACGAACTGCGCCGACATCGCCGGCGCCACGGCCGGCACCTACTCGCCCACCGCGGCCGATGTGGGCCACCCGATCGTGGTCGTCGTCACCACGACGAACTCCGGCGCCTCCACGACCCAGGCCTCCGAGCCGAGCGCGCCGACCCTGCCGGCGCCGCCCGTCAACACGACCCAGCCCCCGGCGCCCACCGGCACGGCCGTCGACGGCGGCGCGCTCACCGCCGACACGGGCGCGTGGAGCGGCGACGGCCCGATCGGCTACACGTACCAGTGGCAGCGCTGCGACGCCGGCGGCACGAACTGCACCGACATCTCCGGCGCGACCGACGACACCTACTCGCCGGCCGGCGCCGACGTCGGCCACGCGATCGTGGTCGAGGTCACCGCGACGAACCCGGGCGGCTCGTCCACGCAGGCCTCCGCGCCGACCGGCAGCCCGATCGCGGCCGCGCCGCCGGCCAACACCACGGCGCCCAGCATCACCGGCACCGCGGCCGACGGCGAGACGCTGACGGCCGACCCCGGGACGTGGACCGGCACCCTGCCGATCGACTACTCGTACCAGTGGCAGCGCTGCGACGCCGACGGCACGAACTGCACCGACATCGCCGGCGCCACCGACCACACCTACTCGCCCACCGCCGCCGACATCGGGTCCGCGATCACGGTCGTCGTCACCGCCGCCAACGAGGTCACCGAGGTCTCCGGGCCGGCGGCCACGGCCACCGGCCCGGTCGTCGCCTCGCCGCCGCACGACACGGTCGCGCCGGCCGTCTCGGGCACCGTCGCCGCGGCCGGCACGCTGACCGCCGGCGACGGCACGTGGACGGGCACCGCGCCGGTCGTCTACACCTACCAGTGGCAGCGCTGCGACGCCGACGGCACGAACTGCACCGACATCTCCGGCGCGACCGACGCCACCTACACGCTCGGCCAGGGCGATCAGGGCCACACCATCGTGGTCGTCGTGACCGCGACGAACGACGCCGGCCACGACACCTCCACGAGCGCCCCCAGTGCCCTCCTGCCTGCACCGCCCGCCAACACGGTCGCGCCCGCGATCACCGGTGACGACCACGCCGGCGGGACGCTGACCGCCGACCCGGGCACCTGGACCGGCACGGGCCCGCTGACCTACGCGTACCAGTGGCAGCGCTGCGACGCCGACGGCACCCACTGCGTCGACATCCCCGGCGCGACCGACGACACCTACGTGCTCGCCGGCAGCGACACCGGCTCCGTGATCGCCGTGGTGGTCACCGCCTCCAACGCCGCGGGCGACGTCGCCGCGCCGGCCCCGGCCACGGCGCCCATCGCGCAGGCCGCGACCCCGACCCCGACCCCGAGCCCGACCCCGACGCCGACCGCCACCCCGACGCCGACCCCCACCGCCACGCCGCACGCGCCGGGCGCGGGCTCGCACCCGCCGAGCGGGACCGTGGTGGCGCGTCCCACGCCGCCCACCGGTGCGGCCGACTCGCTCATGGGCGACCTCGGCGACGTGCCCGGCAGCCTCGTCTCCGACGCGAGCTGCCAGCAGCTCGCCGGCAACGCGAAGTACAGCCGGCTCAAGCTCCGCGGCATCGGCACCGTCCGCGTCCGCGCCTACACCCAGGGCCCGGCGACGAAGCTCACGCCGATCCTCGTGACGACGCAGATCAGCCACGCGAGGACCAAGAAGGTCACCGTCAGGTACACGCTCGACGGCCGCACGCTCAAGGTCGGCCGCAAGCCGCGCTACAAGGGCTCGATCACGCCGTCGCTGCTGCAGCGCATCGGCGTTCACGAGCTCGTGGCCACGGTCACCCGCAAGGGAAAGGCGAAGGGCGGCAAGAAGCGCGCCAAGCCGATCGTGCTCAAGCTCAAGACCGTCTCCTGCCGCACGCTCTTCACCGCGCAGCGCTGGCGGACGACGGCGGGCTTCGGCCTGCGCCTTCGGATCGACGCGCGGACCGCGCTCGATCGCATCTCCTTCAAGGTGCCCGCCGCGCTGCTGCCGCGCCAGAAGGACAAGAAGCGCACGATCGGCTTCATGCGGGTCTTCGTCGCCGGCCAGAGCCAGCGCAAGCGCTACGCCCTCAAGCTTGCCAAGAAGGGCCGCGGCAAGCTGATGCTCTCCGGCCAGCCCGTGGTCCGCTCGGTGCGCGGCGGCCTCGAGGTGCGCGACCTGCCGGCCGGCTCCGCGGTCGCCGAGCTGACGCTCTACCGCGTCAAGAAGCTCGACGGCGCCACGGGGCGCAAGAGGTACCGCCTGAAGGCGCGCGTCATGCGCCCGGGCGCCGCCGCGCTGTCGCTCAGCGTGCGCCCGCGCGCTCCGCGCTGAGCGGCCCTCATGGGCGCGCCCAGCGGGTCAGCGTGAGCAGCACGAGCTGCAGGACGCCGACCGCGGCGAGCAGCAGCCCGGGCCGCCGGATCGCCGGAGACGCCCAGGCCGACCCCGCCGCCGGCGAGTGCGGCGACGATCGCGAGGTCGAAGACCTGGTGGGTGGAGAGGGGGAGCGAGTCCGGGCCGGCCAGGGCCAGCCCGGTCAGGAGCACGCCCAGCGAGAACGCGGCGACGAGCCCGGCGGGCTCGAGGCCGAGCGCGAGCGAGCCCGCCAGCAGGGCGAGGCCCAGCGCCAGTTCGAGGGCGGCGTGGATGGGGAGGGAGATGGATCGGGTCACGACGACAGGGTGGCCCAGGGCATCCCGGATATCTGTGAGGCGCAGCACAGCCGGTACCGTTCCGGTAGTGCCCCGGGTCCGCCTTGACACCCTGCTGGCGGAGCGTGGGCTGTTCTCCTCCCGCACCCGCGCCGCCGCCGCCGTGATGGCCGGCGAGGTCCGCCTCGGCCCGGGCCACGCGCGCGCGGCCAAGCCGGGCCAGCTCGTCGAGCTCGACGGCGAGCTCGGCGTCGACGCGCCGCCGCCCTACGTCTCGCGTGGCGGGATCAAGCTGCGCAACGCGCTCGACGCGTTCGGGCTCGACCCGGTGGGGCGGCGCTGCCTCGACGTCGGCGCCTCGACCGGCGGCTTCACCGACTGCCTGCTGCAGGCGGGCGCCGTTCACGTGGCCGCGCTCGATGTCGCCTACGGCGAGCTCGACTGGTCGCTGCGCGAGGACGGGCGCGTGACGGTGATCGAGCGCGCCGACGCGCGCGCGCTCGATCCCTTGCAGCTGCCCTACGAGCCCGATCTGATCGTCCTCGACGTCTCTTTCATCTCGCTGCGCAAGGTGCTGCCGGCCGTGCTCGCCTGCGCGGCGCCGCGCTTCGACGCGCTCGCGATGGTCAAGCCGCAGTTCGAGGTCGGCCGCGCGGGCGTGAGCCGCGGCGGGGTGGTGCGGGAGCCCGACGCGCGGCGGGGCGCGCTGGCGGACGTCGCGGAGTGTGCCCAGTCGCTCGGCGTCGCGGTGCTCGGCTTCGCCTCCTCGGGGCTGCCCGGTCCCAAGGGCAACCTGGAGACGTTCGTGTGGCTCGCCGAGGGCGGCCGCGCAGGCGCCGTGGACGATGTGCGCGACGCGCTCGTGGAGGTCGAGGCATGAGGGTGTCGGTGATGACCCACCGGCGGATGGACGGCTCGAGCGAGGCGCTGCGCGAGCTGATGGGGGCCGCGCGGCGGGCGGGCGCGACGCTGTGCTTCGACGACGAGGAGACGCGCAAGCTCTCGCTCGAGGCGGCCCCGGGGGTCGAGGTCGGGGCGCCGCGGGCCGGCGAGGCCGGCCGCTGCGTCGTGCTCGGCGGCGACGGCACGATCCTGACCGCGCTGCGCGAGTACGCAGGCACGAGCGTGCCGGTGTTCGCGGTCAACTACGGCGAGGTCGGCTTCCTCGCCACGCTCGATCCCGAGGGGCTCGGCCGCGACTTCGACCGTGCCTTCGCGGGCGAGTACGAGATCCTGCAGCTGCCGACGATCGACGTCGGCCGGCCCCAGAACGTCTGGACCGCGATCAACGACATCTCCGTGCACCGCAAGCCGGGCATGCGCGTCGCCGACCTCGCCTACGGCCTCGCCGGGGAGGAGATCGGGCGCGTGCGCTGCGATGGCCTGGTCGTCGCCACGCCGCAGGGGTCGACCGGCTACAACCTCGCCAACGGCGGGCCGATCCTCGCCTGGGGCGTGCGCGGGTACGTCGTCTCCTTCATCGCCCCGCACTCGCTGACCGCGCGAGCGCTCGTCGTCGCCCCGGACGACCTGCTGACGATCAACAACGCCAGCCGCGAGGAGGCGGTCGAGATCCACGTCGACGGCCGGCCCGCCTGCGAGCTGCCCGCGGGGGAGGACATCCACGTCGAGTTCGCGCGCTCCTCCGCGACGCTCGCCCAGCTCCCGGGCGCGAGCTTCTACCACCGGCTGCGGGAGCGTTTCGGGCGGCTGGCGAAGTAGCGCGCGGTCGCGGTGGGCTGACCGCGAGCGCCACAAATTGCACGCGACCCGCCCGGTCCGTCCCGGGCGGCTGGTACACCGTCGACTGATGCTCCACGAGCTCCGTGTCGAGAACCTGCTGCTGATCGAGCGCGCCGAACTGCGCCTCGGGCCCGGCCTGAACGCGCTGACCGGAGAGACGGGGGCGGGTAAGACCGTGCTCGCCCACGCGATCGACCTGCTGCTCGGCGGCAAGGCGCGGCCCGGGATCGTCCGGCCCGGCGCGGCCGAGGCCTACGTGGAGGGCGTGTTCGCGCTCCTCGAGGAGCTGCGCGCCGAGCTGGGCGACCTGCTCGCGCCCGACGCCGACGAGATCGTGCTCGCCCGCCGCGTCAGCGCGGAGGGCCGCACGCGCGCCTATCTCGGCGGCCGCAGCGCCACCGCGGTCGACCTGCGCGACGCCGGCGCGGCGCTGCTGTCGTTCTACGGCCAGCACGAGCACCGCAAGCTCACGCTCGCCTCCGCGCAGCTCGACATCCTCGACGGCTTCTGCGGGCCAGGCCAGGCGGAGCGGCGCGCGGCGTGCGCCGCGGCCCACGCCGGCGTCCGCGAGGCCGCGTCCGCGCTCGAGGCGCTGCAGGCCCGCGCCGGCGCGCGCGACCGTGAGCTCGACCTGCTGGTGTGGGAGCTCGAGGAGATCGAGCGCGCCGGCCCGAGCGAGGCCGAGGAAGCGGATCTCGTGGCGGAGCGCGAGCGGCTGCGCCATCTCGAGGGACTCCGAGGCGCGGCTGCGGGAGGGCTCGCGGCCCTCGATGGCGACGTCGAGGCGGATGGTGGCGGCTTCGCTGCGGGCTCGGCCTCCGGCTACGGGGGAGGCTCCGCCGCGGGCGGCGCCGGAGCGGCCCTTGCCACGGCGACCGCCTCGCTCGAGGCCATGCGCGGCGTCGATGGCGCGCTCGACGCTCTCGCCGACCGCGCGCAGGCGCTGGCGCTCGATGCCGACGACCTGACCGGTGAGCTGCGGGCGTACGGCGAGGGGATCGAGGCGGCGCCGGGGAGGCTCGACGAGGTCGAGGAGCGCCTCGCCCTGTTCGACCGGCTCATGCGCAAGCACGGCGGCACGATCGCCACGGTGCTCGGGCACGCGCGCGAGTGCGCGGAGCGGCGCGCCGAGCTCGAGGGCGCCGAGGAGGCGCTGGAGGAGGGCGCGCGCCGGCTGGAGGCGGCCCGCGGCGTGCTGGCCGGGCATGCGTCCGCACTGCATGACGCGCGGGCAGCCGCGGGGCCGCGCCTGGCCGACGCCGTCCGCGAGCGCCTGGCCGAGCTCGCGATGGAGGGGGCCAGCTTCGCCGTCGGCCTCTCGCCCCGTGACGCGCCCGGTCCGGCGGGCGCCGACGAGGTCGAGTTCCTGATCGCGCCCAACCCGGGCGTGCCGGCCGGACCGCTGCGCGAGACCGCGTCGGGCGGCGAGCTCTCGCGCGTGATGCTCGCGCTGATGAGCGTCGCCGCGGGGCGGCGGGGCGAGGCCGGTGACGAGGCTCCCGGCCGGGGCAGTGCGACGCTGGTCTTCGACGAGGTCGACGCCGGCATCGGCGGGCAGACGGCGCGGGCGGTCGGGGAGCAGCTGCGCGCGCTGGCCGAGGGCCGCCAGGTCATCTGCATCACCCACCTGCCGCAGATCGCCTCGCTCGCGGACCGCCACTTCACGATCGTCAAGGACGCCTCGGGCGAGACCGCCCTCACCACCGTGACCGAGCTGGACCGCGGCGCCGTCGTCGGCGAGCTCGTGCGCATGCTCGGAGCCGACGAGGCCGACGTGGCGGCGCGCCGCCACGCAAAAGAGCTGCTGCGTGCGGCTTGACCAGATTATGTATCCGCACCCCCGTCTAGACTGGACCCCCAGAACCTGATGCCTGATCCCCGCCCGCGTACACGCTTCATCTTCGTCACCGGCGGTGTCGTCTCATCGCTCGGCAAGGGCATCGCCGCCGCCTCGATCGGCCGGCTGCTCGTCTCGCGCGGCCTCAAGGTCGCCCTCCAGAAGTTCGACCCGTACATCAACGTCGACCCGGGCACGATGTCACCGTTCCAGCACGGCGAGGTGTTCGTGACCGAGGACGGGGCGGAGACCGACCTCGACCTCGGCCACTACGAGCGCTTCACGGACGCCAACACCTCGCGCGGCTCCAACGTGACGGCGGGCGCGATCTACAACTCGGTCATCCGCAAGGAGCGGCGCGGCGACTACCTCGGCGGCACCGTCCAGGTCGTCCCGCACATCACGGACGAGATCAAGCAGCGCGTGAAGCTGATCGCCGACTCGCAGGACGTCGACGTCGTGATCACCGAGATCGGCGGCACGGTGGGCGACATCGAGTCGCTGCCGTTCCTGGAGGCGATCCGCCAGTTCCCCGTGGACGTGGGGCGCAACCGCTGCATGTTCATCCACCTCACGCTGGTGCCGTTCATCGGCCACGCCGGCGAGCTGAAGACCAAGCCGACGCAGCACTCGGTCAACGAGCTGCGCCGCATCGGCATCCAGCCCGACATGGTCGTCTGCCGGTCCGAGGGCGGCCTGCCGCAGGACCTGCGGCGCAAGATCGCGCTGTTCGCCTCGCTGCCCGAGGACGCGGTGATCTCCGCGCGCGACGTGGACAACATCTACAAGGTGCCGCTCTTCTTCCGCGCCGAGGGCGTCGACGACTTCATCCTCGAGCACTTCAACATGGAGGCTCCGGCCCCGGACCTCACGGACTGGGACCGCCTCGTCCGCCGCGCCGGCGAGGCAGCCAAGTGCCCCCCGGTGAAGATCGCACTGGTCGGCAAGTACGTCCAGCTCGAGGACGCGTACCTCTCCGTCGTCGAGGCGCTGCGCCATTCCGGCTTCCAGCACGGCTGCGGGATCGAGATCGACTGGGTGGACTCCGAGACGCTCGACGACTCGCAGGTGCGCGAGCGGCTCGCGGAGGCCGACGGCATCCTGATCCCCGGCGGCTTCGGCGTGCGCGGGATCGAGGGCAAGATCCAGGCCGCGCGGATCGCGCGCGAGCTGCGGATCCCGTTCCTCGGCGTGTGCCTCGGCATGCAGATGGCGGTGGCGGACTTCGCCCGCCACGTCGTCGGGATGGCGGGTGCCAACTCGACCGAGTTCGACCCCGAGACGCCATTCCCGGTCATCGATCTCCTGCCCGAGCAGAAGGAGGTCGCCGACATGGGCGGCACCATGCGGCTCGGCGCCGACCCGATCAAGCTCCACCCCGGCACCCGGGCGCGCGAGATCTACGACGAGGCCGTGATCTACGAGCGCCACCGCCACCGCTATGAGGTCAACAACTTCCTGCGCCGGCGGCTCGAGGCCGAGGGCCTCGTGATCTCGGGCACGTCGCCCGACGAGCGCCTGGTCGAGATCATCGAGATCGCCGACCACCCGTTCTTCGTCGCCTCGCAGTTCCACCCCGAGTTCAAATCGCGCCCGGAGCGCCCCGCGCCCCTGTTCCGCGACTTCGTCGGCGCCGCGCACGAGCGCGCCGCCGCGCAGCGCCCGGCCCTCGAGGACGAGCGATCCGACGGCGGTGACGAGGCAGTGGGGTCCGGCGAGGCGGAGCACGCTCCCGCCGGCCGGTTCCAGTCCGGCAGCTGAGGGCGTCCGCGGGCTGCGCCGCCCGGCGGGTCGTTGAGGCCCGCCGCCGATCGCTAGGTTGCGGCCGATGAGGCCCGCCTCTGACGCCGAGAGGGCGCGGCTGAACGACACGTTCGCCGCGCTGTGCCGCATCCCGAGCTCGTTCGGCAGCGAGCGCGTGTGCGCCGACCACGTCGCGTCCGAGCTGCGCGCGATGGGCCTCGAGGTCACCGAGGATGACGCCGCCGCGCCGGCCGGAGCCGAGTGCGGCAACCTGCTCGCCCGCCTGCCCGGCCGCGGCGAGCGCACGATCCTGCTGTGCGGGCACCTCGACACGGTCGACGACGGCGGCGTCCCTATCGAGCCCGTGGTGGTCGACGGCGGCTGGGAGAACGCCAACGCCGGCATCCTCGGGGCCGACAACAAGGCCGCGGTCGCGGTGATGCTCGCGCTCGCGCGGCGCTGCAGCGTCGAGGGCTCGCCGGTCGCGCTCGAATTGCTCTTCACAGTCTCCGAGGAGAACGCGCTGGCCGGGGCCAAGGCGTTCGACGCGAGCGTCCTGCAGTCCGATTTCGGCTACGTCTTCGACCACGCGACCCCGATCGGCGAGATCGTGACGGCGTCGCCGACCTACTTCCGCATCGCCGCCGACTTCCACGGCCGCGCCGCCCACGCCGGCATCCGCCCGGAGGATGGGCGCTCGGCGATCCTCGCCGCCGCCCACGCGATCGCCGCGATGCCGCTCGGGCGCATCGACGAGCAGACGACCGCCAACGTCGGCTCGATCCAGGGCGGCGCGGGGTCGACCAACATCGTCCCCGAGCGCTGCCAGATCCTGGCCGAGACCCGCTCGCTCGACCCCGCGCGCGTGGAGGAGGTGGTCGCCGCCCTCGTCGACGCCATCCACGACGGCGCGTCGCACGCGGAGTGCGACGTCGACGTCACCTCCGAGCGGCTGTTCGCCGGCTACCGGACCAAGCCCGGCTCGCCGGTGGTCCACGCCGCGGAGGCGGCGCTGCGCGCGTGCGGGTACGAGCCGCGCCGGATCGTCACCGGCGGCGGCTCGGATGCCAACGCGCTCGAGGTTGCAGGCTTGCAGTGCGTGAACCTCGCCAACGGCACCGAGCGCAACCACGAGCCGACCGAGCGCGTCTCGGTCGACGCGCTCGAGAGCATGCTCGACGTGGCCTTCGCCCTCCTCGACGAGGCGGCGGCGGTATGAGCTCACGCTTCGAGCGGGTGGCGAGCGAGACGAAGTACGAGGGCACGATCTTCTCCGTGGTGGAGGAGACCTTCCGCCACGAGGACGGGGAGGAGTCGACGCGCGAGATCGTCCGCCACCAGGGCGCCGTCGGGGTCGTCGCGCACGACGGCGAGCGGATCCACCTCGTCCGCCAGCCCCGCGAGGCGATCGGCGCGCCGGACCTGCTCGAGATCCCCGCGGGCAAGCTCGACGTCGAGGGCGAGGAGGCGCTCGCGGCGGCCAAGCGCGAGCTGGCCGAGGAGATCGGCAAGGCGGCCGAGCACTGGGAGCTCCTGCACTGCTTCTACACCTCAGCCGGCTTCACCGACGAGCAGTGCCTCGTCTACCTCGCCACCGGGCTGTCGGACGCCGAGGCCGAGACGGACGAGCACGAGCGCATCGACATCGAGACCCGGCCGCTCTCGGAGCTCGACGCGCTGATCGACGAGGTGCGCGACGCGAAGACGCTGATCGGGCTGCTCGAGCTGCGCCGCCGCCGCTGAGAGCGCCATTGCACCCGAAGGGGCGGGCGCCGGGGGCGCGAAGACCTGCGCGTGGCCATCGCACCCGTCGCGCGTGACGCACCCCGCGCCCAGCCCTACGAGCACCTCGTCCTCGACTTCCTCGCCTACCTCGAGTTCGAGCGCGGGCTGTCGCGCAACACGCTCGACGCCTACCGCTCCGACCTCCTGCAGTTCGGCGAGTGGCTGCGCCGCGCCGGGCGCGACGTGCTGCTCCTCGACCACGCCGGGCTCGCCGACTTCGTCGCCGAGCTCGGCCTCGGGCGCGAGGGCAAGCCGCCCGCCAAGGCTGCCACGCTCCAGCGCAAGGTCGCATGCCTGCGCTCCTTCCACCGCCATCTCCGCCGCCAGGGGCTGATCGAGGCCGACCCGACCGCCCTGCTGAAGGCGCCGCGCGAGAGCCGCAAGCTGCCCCAGGTGCTCTCGCGCGACGAGGTCGCGCTCCTGCTCTCACAGCCCGACGGCGTCGAGCCGCCCGCGCTGCGCGACCGCGCCCTGCTCGAGCTGCTGTACGCCTGCGGCCTGCGGGCGTCGGAGGCGATCGACCTCGAGCTGTCCGACCTCGATCTCGACGGCCGCGAGCTGCGTGCCCGCGGCAAGGGCAACAAGGAGCGCGCCGTGCCGGTCGGCGGCGCGGCCGCCCGCGCGCTCGGCGTCTACCTCGTCCGCGGCCGCCCGCGGCTCGTCGGGGACCGCTACGAGAGCCGGCTGTTCGTCAACCACCGCGGCAGCGGGCTGACGCGCCAGGGCCTCTACAAGATCGTGCAGCGCTACGCCGCCTCGGCCGGGCTCGCGAGCAAGATGAGCCCGCACACGCTGCGCCACACCTTCGCCATGCACCTGCTCGCGGGCGGCTGCGACCTGCGCTCGCTGCAGGAGATGCTCGGCCACGCCGACGTCGCCACCACGCAGCTCTACACCCACATGTCCGCGGATCGCCTGACGGGCTGAAAGGCCTGCGAGACTCCGGCGGGTGCACCGCCGGGCCTTCGTCGTCGTGCTGGACGCGTGTGGCGCGGGGGAGCTCCCCGACGCCGCCGACTACGGCGACGCGGGCGCCAACACGCTCGGCCACGTCGCCGAGGCGGCAGGCGGGCTCGACCTGCCCGTGCTCGGCGCCCTCGGGCTCGGCTCGGTGCTGCCGCTCGAGGGCGTGCCGCCCAGCGCCGACCCGGTCCTCCACGGCCGGCTGCACCCGCTCGGGCCGGGCAAGGACACGATCACCGGCCACTGGGAGCTCATGGGCGTGGTCACGCCGTCGCCGCTGCGCACCTATCCCGACGGCTTCCCGGAGGAGATCGTCGAGGCGCTGATCGACGCCACCGGGCGCGGCGTCCTGCTCAACGCGCCCTCCAACGGGATCGCGGCGATCGACGACTGGGGCGAGCAGCAGCTGCGGACCGGGCACCTGATCGTCTACACGTCGGCCGACTCGGTGCTCCAGATCGCCGCGCACGTCGACCAGGTGCCGCCGGCCGAGCTCTACGCCGCCTGTGAGGCCGCGCGCGAGATCATGCGCGGGGAGCACACGGTCGGGCGCGTGATCGCGCGGCCGTTCCGCGGCGAGCCGGGCGCCTTCCGGCGCACGAAGGGGCGCCGCGACCTCGCCATAGAGCCGCCTGGGCGCTCCTACCTCGAAGAGCTGCGCGACGGCGGGGTGCCGGTGCACTCGGTCGGGAAGGTCAAGCAGGTCTTCGCGAACGTCGGGGTCGACCGCGGCCACCCCGGCGCCACCAACGAGGAGGCGATCGCGTCGCTGGAGGCGCTGATCGACGGTCTCGACGGCGGCCTCGTGTTCGCCAACCTGGTCGAGACCGACCAGGTCTACGGCCACCGCGGGGACGTGCCGGGCTTCCACGAGGCGCTGCGGGTGATCGACGCCGCGGTCGGCGGCTGGCTCGGGCGCCTCGACCCGGCGCGCGACCTGCTCGTCGTCACCGCCGACCACGGCTGCGACCCCACCACGCCCGGCACCGACCACACCCGCGAGCACGCGCCGCTGCTCGCGCGCTTCGAGGGCCACGGCGGCCGCCGCCACGACGGCCCGCTGGCCGACGTCGGCGCCTCGGCGCTCCGCTGGCTCACCGGCCGCGACGCCCCCGCGCTGCCGGGCGAGCCCTTCACCCCGTGAAGCTCGCGCTCCCCGCCGGGCCGCTCGCCGCCCTCGCGGTGGCCGCGCTGCTCGCCGGCTGCGGGGGCCCGAGCCGGCCGAAGGCCGCGCCGTCACCCACCTCGCCCGCGAGCAAACCGGCTGCCACGCCCGCCCGAGCGGGCGATGCGACGGCGATCGAAAGCCTGCTGCGCCGCCGCGCGCAGGCGCTCGAAGCCGGGAACGCGAAGGCGTACGCGGCGACCTCGACCGGTCCGCAGCGCCTGCGCGACCGCGAGGCCGCGCGCAACGCCGCACCGCTCAGGCTGCGCGACGTCGCGCTGGCCGTCGACTCCGTCGACGTCAGCGGGCGCCGCGCGCGCCTCAAGGTCCGCTCGATCTACAGCGTCCGGGGTGTGCGGGGCCGCTTCGCCGCCGCGAGGATCCTCACCGCCGCCCGCACCGGCAGGGGTTGGCGCATCCGCTCGGAGTCCAGCCGCCGCGCGCGCCACCCCTGGGAGGTCGGGCCGGTCGCCGAGCATCGCTCCCGCCACTTCGTCGTGATCGCACCGCGCGGTCTCGACCTCGCGGCGGCGGGGCTGACCGAGGCGCTCGAGACCGGTTACGCCCGGATGGGCGACGTCCTCAGGCGTCCGCGGCTGCGCAGGCGCTACCTCGTCGTCGTGGCGGGCGAGGCGCGCGCGGCCCGCTCGCTGACCCAGCGCATCAGCGGCGTCGAGGGCCTCGCGGCGATCTCGGACTCCGAGGTGCGCGAGTCCGGGCCGGCGCAGCGCGTGACCGAGGTGCCCTCGCAGCGGCTGGTCGTGGTGTGGCCGCCCTTCGCGGCGCTCGACGCCGAGGGGCGTCTGCGCGTCGTGACCCACGAGCTGACCCACGCCGGGCTCGCGGGCGTGACCTCGGGGCGGACTCCAGCGTGGCTGCTCGAGGGCATGGCGCTCTACGTGTCCGAGGACCGCCGGGCCGGCCAGGCTGCCGAGCTCGTGGCGAGCGCGACCTCCCCCGCCGCGCGTCGCGCACTGACGCTCAAAGGCCTCTCGCGCCCCGACGTGATCGCCCGGCAGCACGGGGCCGGGCAGGAGGCGGCCTATGCCTACGCGTCCGCCGCGGCCTTCTACATCGTCGCGCGCTTCGGCCGCAAGCGCTACCTCGAGCTCTACGACGCCTTCAACGACGAGGCCCTGCCCGGCAGGGCCGGCCCCGCGCTCGCCGCGCGCGCGGTCCAGCACACGCTCGGGGTCTCCTTCGGCCGCCTCGAACGCGACCTGCGGCGCTGGATCCGGACGCAGTCCCTCTAGCCTCAACGGACCGATGCCCGAGCTGCCCGAGGTCGAGACGATCCGCCGCCACCTGGCCCCGCAGGTCGAGGGCCGGACGCTCCGGCGGCTGGTGATCCACGACGCCCGCTGGTCGCTCCCGCTCATGCCCGTCGAGCTCTCCTCCGCGGTCGAGGGTCGCGAGGTCGAGCGCCTCGGCCGCCGCGGCAAGTACCTCGTCTGGGAGCTCGAGCACGACGTCTACCTGATGCTGCACCTGCGGATGACCGGGACGCTGCTGCTGCGCCCGCCCTTGCGGCCGCTCCACACGCGCGTGACGTTCGACCTCGGAGACGGCGAGCTCCTGTTCGTCGACCCGCGCCGGTTCGGCACCGGCGAGCTGGCGCTCGGCTCGGAGGCGCTGGACGCCTTCTTCGCCGCCCGGCTCGGGATCGAGCCGTTCGACGCCGAGTTCACGGGCGCGCGCCTGCATGCGATCGCCAAGCGCTGCCGGGCGCCGGTCAAGGCGATGCTGCTCGATCAGAAGCGGATCGCGGGCGTGGGCAACATCTACGCCGACGAGGCGCTGTTCCGCGCTCGGGTGCATCCGCTGCGGCGCGCCGACGCGCTGACGCGCAAGCAGTGCGAGGCCGTGCGCGACGCGGTCGTCGCGTCGCTCGCGGCCGGCATCGAGGCCAAGGGCGCCACGATCGACGACTTCCGCGACCCCGACGGCGTCAGCGGCTCCTTCCAGGACCGCTTCCTCATCCACCTGCGCGAGGGCGAGCCGTGCCTGCGCTGCGGCCGCGCGGTGCGCAAGCTGCGCGCCGCGGGGCGCGGGACCTACGTCTGCGAGAAGTGCCAGCCCAGGCCTCGTCAGGCGGCTTCGGCGAGCGCGGCCAGGGCGCCCTCGCGGTCGGCCCGCACGAGCTCCTGATAGCCGCCGAGCGGCTGCCCGTCGACGACGACCTGGGGGAACGTCATCATGCCCGTGAGGCGGACCAGCTGCGCCCGGCCCTCGGGATCGCGGGCAAGGTTGACCTCCTCGTAGGCGATCCGGCGCTTGGCCAGCAGGGCCTTCGCCGTCCGGCAGTAGCCACACGGCTCCGTTGTGTAGACCTTCATGCGACTCATTACTTCACTAACTGTAGTAGGGGCTCGATGGCCGGCTCGCTGAAGACCGAGGCGATCGTGCTGCGCTCGATCCGCTTCGGCGAAGCCGACCGCGTTCTGCACCTCTATACCCCGCAGCGCGGGAGGGTGAGCGCGATCGCCAAGGGGGTCCGGCGCGCCAAGTCGCGCTTCGGCGGCCGCCTCGAGCCGTTCTTCCGCCTCCAGCTCGTCCTCTACGAGGGGCGCAGCGACCTCCTCACGGTCACCTCCGCCGAGACGCTGGCGGGCCATCCGCGCCTGCGCGAGGACGGCGGGGCGCTCGACACCGCCGCCCGCGCCTGCGACGCCGTGGGGCGCCTGTTCGACGACGGCGACCCGCACGCCGGCGTCTACCACCTGCTGTCCAACGAGCTCGCGCTGCTCGACGCCGACCCGTCGCGGGCGGGCCGCGCCAACGCGCTCGCCTTCCGCCTCAAGCTGCTACTCGCCGCCGGCTTCTCCCCGCAACTCGCCGCCTGCGCCTCCTGCGGCGCCAAGGAGCACCTCGCGGGCTTCTCCGGCGCCGCCGGCGGCGTGGTCTGCACGGCCTGCGAAGCCGGCGCGTTCACGCTCGACGAGGCGGCGCACGGCTTCCTCGTCGAGGCGCTCGGACGCCCGCTCGCCGAGACGCCGGCCGCGAGCCCGCGCGCGCTCGCCCAGGCCGAGCGGGCGATCCTCGAGACGCTCGAGCACCACGCCAACGTGCGGTTGCGCGCCGTCAGCACGTTGCACTGAGTTTCCGCAGGCCGCCGCGAGGGCACCTGATGAACGGGGTCGTTCACACGCCGTTCACGGGGGAACCATGCACCGCAGCCGAGCAGGATTGCTGACCAGTCTCGCCATCGCGCTGCTCGTTGCCGCTCCGGCGGCGGCCACGCCGCGCGACACGACGGCCGGCACGATCCAGGACCGAGACCGCGACAACCGGCTCGAGCCCGCCCCGGGCGAGGACCACGTCGTCCGCCAGGACCTGGCGCCCGCGAGCCCCGACCGTGGGCACACGCGGCAGGAGCGGCTGTTCTTCGGCCAGATGACCGATACCCATGTCGTCGACGAGGAGTCGCCGCTGCGCGTCGAGTTCCTCGACAAGGTCGGCCCGCCCTTCACCTCGGCCTACCGGCCGCAGGAGAGCCTCAGCTCGCAGGTGCTCGAGTCGATGGTCGACCAGCTGCGCAACACCACGAGCCCGGTGACCAGCCGGCGGCTCGACCTCGTGATGACCACAGGCGACAACTCCGACAACACCCAGCTCAATGAGACCCGCTGGATGATCGACGTGATGGACGGCGGCACGACGATCGACCCCGACTCGGGCGTCCCGACCGCTTGTAACCCGGAGACCGGGCGCCGCTACGAGGGCGCCCGCGGTGGCGGTCAGTACTACGAGCCCGATGCGAGCGACGGCGAGGACGGCCGGGGCTACTCGCCGCGCCAGGCCGAAAACGAGGCGAGCGCCCAGCGCTCGAGCGAGGTCCGCGACTTCCGCGGCCTGCTCGAGCAGGCGCAGGCGCCGTTCCGCTCCACCGGGCTGGGTGTGCCGTGGTACGCCGTGTTCGGCAACCACGACGCGCTGATCCAGGGCAACCAGCCGCGCAACCCGGCGCTCGAAGCCTACGCGACGGGCTGCCTCAAGGTCACCGGCTCCAACGAGGCCACGCAGGCGAGCGCGCAGGCGGCCGTCGCCGCGGCCGGTGACGATCCGCCGAACCGGCCCGACCCCGCCAACCTCGCCGATCGCGACCGCGCCTATGGCTCCGCGTTCGATGGCGGCGCGCCCACCGTCGAGGTCCAGGGAGACCCGCGCCGGCGGCCGCTGCGCAAGGCGGAGTGGATGGCCCAGCACTTCGAGACGGGCGGGACGCCCGCGGGCCACGGCTTCGGCGCCGCCAACCTGGCCAGCTCGATGGGCTACTACTCGTTCTCCCCGCGGCCCGGCATCCGCTTCATCGCGCTCGACTCGATCGCCGAGACCGGCGGCGACGGCGGCAACCTCGACCCGACCCAGTTCGACTGGGTCCACGACGAGCTCTCCCGGGCCGACGCCGCCAAGCAGGTGGCGGTGCTCTTCGCCCACCACTCGCTGCGCACGATGAACCAGGGGCCGAGCCCGTTCGCGCCCGGAGACACCGGCGGCGACCTCACCCCGGCGCCGCTCGCGCACTTCGGCGAGCACGAGGGCGAGGACGGCCAGGATGCCCCGTGCCCGCAGACCGATCCCGCCTCGCCGCCCGCCGCCGACGAGACGCTGCGCTGCCTGCTGCTGCGCCACCCGAGCGCGATCGCGTTCGTCAACGGTCACGAGCACGCCAACCGCATCACGCCAGTCCGCCGCAGCGGCGCGCACGGGCTGTGGGAGATCAACACGGCCTCGCACATCGACTGGCCGCAGCAGTCGCGCGTGCTCGACCTCGCCGACAACGGCGACGGGACGCTGTCGATCTTCACGACGATGCTCGACCACCAGGCGGCGCCGAACCCAGGCCGCCAGGCGTCCTCGAGCGCCCGCCGGCTCGCGTCGGTCTCGCGCGAGCTGTCCTACAACGATCCGGACTCGGCCAACGGCGAGGACGGCCGCAGCGACGCGCGCGGCGAGCCCGCGGACCGCAACGCCGAGCTGGTGGTCGCCGACCCGTGGGCGCCGGCCGGCGGGTAGGATCCGCCGACCTTGGGAGACGCTGACGGCCAGCGCTGGGTCTACGACTTCGCAGACGGCTCGCGCGACATGCGCGACCTGCTCGGCGGGAAGGGCGCGAACGTCGCGGAGATGACGCGCGTGCTCGGCGCCGAGCGGGTGCCGGCCGGCTTCACCATCACCACCGAGGCCTGCGTCGCCTACATGAAGGGTGGCCAGGAGGAGCCCGACGGCATGGCCGACGAGGTCGCCGAGGCGCTCGGGCGGCTCGAGGAGCAGGCGGGCAAGACGCTGGGCGACGACGAGGACCCGCTGCTCGTCTCGGTCCGCTCAGGGGCGCGCGAGTCGATGCCCGGGATGCTCGACACCGTGCTGAACCTCGGCCTCAACGACGAGTCCGTCGAGGGACTCGCCAGGCAGACCGAGAACGACCGCTTCGCCTGGGACTCCTACCGCCGCTTCGTGCAGATGTTCGGCAACGTCGCGCGCGGGATGAAGGGCGAGGTCTTCGAGGAGGCGATCAAGGAGGCCAAGGCGGAGCGCGGGATCGAGGACGACACCGATCTCGACACCGACGACCTCAAGGCGCTGACCGAGACGTTCAAGCAGCGCTACCAGGAGCACACCGACGAGGAGTTCCCGCAGGACCCGCTGGAGCAGCTGCGCCTCGCCATCCGCGCCGTGTTCGACTCCTGGACGGGCGAGAAGGCCGTCTCCTACCGGCGCCTGAACCGCATCCCCGACGACTGGGGCACCGCGGTCAACGTGCAGCAGATGGTGTTCGGCAACAATGGCGACGCGTCGGCCACGGGCGTCGCGTTCTCGCGCGACGAGATGACGGGCGAGGCGGAGCCCAGCGGCGACTTCCTGGTCAACGCCCAGGGCGAGGACGTCGTCTCCGGTGTGCGCAACACGCTCGACATCGCGGAGCTCAAGGAGGTCATGCCGGAGGCCCACGAGCAGCTGATGGAGATCCTCAGCACGCTCGAGAAGCACTACAAGGACATGCAGGACACGGAGTTCACGATCGAGGACGGGCAGCTGTTCATGCTGCAGACGCGCGACGCCAAGCGCCCCGCCCAGGCGGCCGTGCGCTTCGCCTGCGACGCCGTCGACGAGGGCCTGCTCTCCAAGGAGGAGGCGCTGCTCACCATCGACCCCGCGTCGCTCGACCAGCTCCTGCACCCGACCTTCGACCCGAAGGCGAAGTTCGAGGTCCTCGCCAGCGGCGTGAGCGCGTCGCCCGGCGCGGCCAAGGGCGAGGTGGTGTTCACGGCGCAGGAGGCCGTGCAGGCCGAGCAGGACGGGCGCGACGTGATCCTCGTGCGGCCGTTCACCGAAGCCGACGACGTCGCCGGCTTCCACGCGGCCAAGGGCATCCTCACCAGCGAGGGCGGCAAGGCCTCGCATGCGGCGCTGGTGGCGCGCGGAATGGGCCGCCCGGCGGTCGTCGGCGCGAGCGCGCTCAAGATCGACCTCGGCGCCAAGACGATCTCCGTCGACGGCACGACGGTCAACGAGGGCGACTTCATCGCCATCGACGGCACCAAGGGCTGCGTGACCATCGAGGACGTCTCGCTGATCGACGCGCGCGTCGACGAGTACTTCGACCGCATCCTCGAGTGGGCCGACGAGGTCCGTCGCTTGGCGGTGCGGGCCAACGCGGACGACGAGGCGGGCGCGAAGAAGGCGCGCGAACTGGGCGCCGAGGGCATCGGGCTGTGCCGGACGGAGCACATGTTCATGGCCGAGGATCGCCAGCCCAAGATGCGGGCGATGATCATGGCCGACGGCGAGGAGGAGCGCCGTGAGGCGCTGGCCGAGCTGCTGCCGCTCCAGCAGGAGGACTTCGAGGGCCTGTTCGAGGCGATGGTCGGGCTGCCGGTGACGATCCGCCTGCTCGACCCCCCGCTGCACGAGTTCCTCCAGAACCTCCCGGACCTCTCGGCCGAGGTCGAGCGGGCGCGGATCGAATCCTCGGACGACCTCGACAGGCTCGAGGCGACCCTCAAGCGCGTGGAGGAGATCCACGAGGAGAACCCGATGCTCGGCACGCGCGGTGTCCGGCTCGGGATCCTCTTCCCGGAGATCTACGAGATGCAGGTCAAGGCGATCATGCGCGCGGCGGCCGCGATCGTCGAGCGCGACGGCGACGCTCCGCACCCCGAGATCATGATCCCGCTCGTCGACTACGAGCAGGAGCTCGAGATCATGCGCGAGCTCGTCGTCCGCATCGGCGACGAGGAGGGGCTCGAGGTGGGCAAGGACTACACGGTGGGGACGATGATCGAGCTCCCGCGGGCCTGCTTCGTCGCCAACCGGATCGCCGAGCACGCCGACTTCTTCTCCTTCGGCACCAACGACCTCACGCAGACTGCGCTGGGCTTCTCGCGCGACGACGTGGAGTCGAAGTTCGTGCCGGTCTACATGGAGCGCAAGATCATCGACCGCTCCCCGTTCGAGACGATCGACAAGCCGGGCGTCGGATGGCTCGTGCGGCTCGCGGCCTGGGTCGGTCGCGAGGCAAAGCCGGAGCTCAAGCTCGGCATCTGCGGCGAGCACGGCGGCGATCCCGAGTCGATCGAGTTCTTCCACTTGGCGGGGCTCGACTACGTCTCCTGCTCGCCCTACCGCGTGCCGATCGCGCGCGTGGCTGCGGCGCGCGCCGCCATCGAGCACACGGAATAGTCAGGACTTTGCGCCGTCGCGGCCGTGGGGGCCGTGGGGGTTGTCAGAATCAGGTCGTGTCGATCATCTCGCCAGACGACCGCCTGTCGCCGCTCGCCGCCCCGTCCTACCCGGCGCTGCGCGCGGTGCCGGAGGAGGAGTGCACGCTGCGCACGCCCTTCCAGCGCGACCGCGACCGGATCGTGCACTGCAAGGCCTTCCGCCGCCTCAAGCACAAGACCCAGGTGTTCGTGGCGCCCGAGGGCGACCACTACCGCACCCGCCTCACCCACACGCTGGAGACGACGCAGATCTCCCGCACGGTCGGGCGGGCGCTGGGTCTCAACGAGGACCTCGTGGAGGCGATCGGGCTCGGCCACGACCTCGGCCATCCGCCCTTCGGCCACATCGGCGAGGACGTGCTCGACCGCTGCGCGCGCGAGCGCTTCGGCCGCGGCTTCCGCCACAACGAGCACTCGTTGCGGGTGGTCGACGTGCTCGAGCACCTCAACCTCACCGACCCGGTCCGGGACGGGATCCTGCGCCACTCGAGCGGGGCGGGCGACCCCGCGACGCTCGAGGGCAGGATCGTCCGCCTCGTCGACCGCATCGCCTACATCAACCACGACATCGACGACGCGGTGCGCGCGGGGGTATTGGCGGTCGCCGACCTCCCGCTGGAGGAGATCGCGGTGCTGGGCGACACCGGCTCGCGCCGCATCGACCGCCTCGTTCACGACCTCGTCGAGCACTCCGAGCGCGCGGGCGACATCGTCCAGGGCGAGGAGGTCGGGGCCGCGATGATGCGCCTGCGCGGCTTCATGTTCAAGCACGTCTATCTCGGCCCGACCGCGCGCGCGGAGCACGCCAAGATCGAGCGCGTGATGCGCGGGCTCTTCGACTGGTTCTGCGACCACCCGGAGGAGCTGGCGGCGGAGGAGGTCGGCGGGCCCACGGAGGCCGACCGCGTGATCGACTACCTCGCCGGCATGACCGACCGCTTCGCCATCCGCGCCTGGACCGAGCGCGCGGTGCCCCAGGGCCTGCTGCACTAGTGGTGGCCCACTGATGCCGCGCTACACCTCCGACTCGCGCGAGCGCGTCCGCGACGCGATCGACTTCGTCGAGCTGGTCAACGCCCGCACGGAGCTGCGCAAGTCCGGGCAGCGCCGCTACACGGGGCTGTGCCCCTTCCACGACGAGCGGACGCCGTCGTTCGGCATCGACCCGGTCGAGAAGCTCTACCACTGCTTCGGCTGCGGCGAGGGCGGCGACGTCTTCAAGTTCGTGATGGAGACCGAGGGACTGGACTTCGGGTCCGCGCTGGAGTCGCTGGCCGACCGCGCCGGCGTCGAGCTCGAGGCCGAGGCGGAGGACCCGAAGGCCGCCAAGCGGCGCGACCGCGAGAGCCGCCTGCTGGCCCTGCTGGAGCGCACCGCCGCCTACTACGTGCGCGTGCTGTGGGAGTCCAAGGAGGCGGCCGACGCGCGCGAGTACCTCCTCGGCCGCGGGCTGTCCGAGGGGGCGCTGCGGCAGTTCCGCGTCGGCTACTCGCCCTCGGCGTGGGACACGGTGCTGAACGCCTCGCGGCGTGCCGGCTACGCGAACGAGGAGATCTTCACGGCCGGGCTGGCCGTCCGGGGCCGCGAGGGGCGGATCTACGACGTCTTCCGCGGCAAGGTCATGTTCCCGCTCGCCGACCGCCGCGGGCGCGTGCGCGGCTTCGGGGCGCGGGCGATGCGCGACGGCCAGGGCCCGAAGTACGTCAACACGCGCGAGGGCGAGGTCTTCACCAAGGGCCGGCAGCTGTTCGGCGTCGACATCGCGCGCGCCGCCGCCGCCAAGGCCGGCGCGGTGATCCTCGCCGAGGGCTACACCGACGTGATCGCGCTGCACCAGGCGGGCTTCGCCAACGCGGTCGCGTCGATGGGGACTGCGCTGACCGCCGAGCAGGCGTCCGAGCTTGGCAACCTCGCGCCGCTCGTGCTGCTCTGCCTGGACGCCGACGCGGCGGGTCAGACGGCCGCCGCGCGCGCCGCCTCGGTCCTGCCGGGCCGGCTCGAGCTGCGCGTCGTGCCCCTCCCGTCCGGCGCCGATCCCGCGGACATCGTGGGGGAGGAGGGCGGGGCGGAGCGGATGCGCGCGCTGCTCGACTGCGCCGTGCCGTTCGCGCGCTTCCAGGTCGAGCGCACGCTCGAGCGCGCCCTCGGCGCCGACGCCAGCGGTCGCGACCACGTGCTCGAGGAGGTCGCCGCGGTGATCCGGCCGCTCCAGGGCGGGATCGTCCGCGACGACCTCGTCAAGCTCGCCTCGGGCCGGCTCGGGATCAGTCCCGACCTGGTCGAGAGCGCGGTGCGCTCCGCCGCGGCCGCGCCCGCGGGCGCCCGCCGCACCGCCGGTGAGCCCGCGCCCCGCCGCCCGTCCAACGGCGCCCGCCAGGCCCTCGACCGCCGCGAGGGGTCCGAGCGTGCCTTCCTCGCCCTCTGCATCGCGCTGCCGGAGCTGGGCGAGCAGAAGCTGGCCGAGGTCGACCTCGACACCGTCTTCACCTCCCCGCTGACGCGCCTCGCCGCCGAGCGCCTGCGCGGCCACCTCCAGCACCCCGCGTCGATCCTCGGCGAAGAGGACGAGCTCGCGGAGCTCGTGCCGGAGATCGTCATCCACGCCGGCCGGCTCGACGCCACCCCCGCCACGCTCGAGCTCGAGGCCCTCCAGCTCGACCTCCACCGCCTCGATCGCGAGATCACCGCCGCCGTCACCACCGGAACCCCGGAGGGAGCCATGAGCACCCTCGCCGCGGAGCGCCAACGCGTGCTCGACGCGATCCGCCATCGCCTGCAGTAGAGCCAGATTCCGTCCGACACACGAACTAGTGTTCGTGTCATGGAAAAGGACTGGCTCGAGGCGAGGCTGGCGGAGGGAGGTCGAGCGAGTCGCGAAGGAGGCCGGCAAGCACCCGTCGACGGTGGGCTACTGGGTCACCAAGTTCGGGCTCGCGTCGTCGCATGCCGAGCGGCATGGGGCCAAGGGCGCACCGGCGCCAGAGGTGGTCATCGCACTCGTCGAGGAGGGCTTGAGCATCCAACAGATGGCCGACCGGCTCGGAGTCGGCGCGACGACCGTGCGCCACTGGCTGCGCCGCTACGGCTTGACGACGGCGCGTGCCCGGCGTTCGGCCGGCGCGGAGCACGCCCAGCGGGTGGTCAGCCGCGAGTGCGCCCATCACGGTTTCACGGCGTGGATCCGGTCGGGCACGGGCGGCCGTTACCGTTGCAAGCTCTGCCGCAGCGAGCACGTCAGCGCGCGGCGC
>JBDTMF010000010.1:0-40279 GCA_039934455.1 Solirubrobacteraceae bacterium | reverse complement strand
CCTCGTAGATCTGCGTGATCTTGGCGTCGCGCATGTAGCGCTCGACCGGGTACTCGCTGACGTAGCCATAGCCGCCGAGCACCTGCACCGCCTCGACCGTGACGGCCATCGCGGTGTCGGAGGCGAAGAGCTTGGCCATCGCCGAGTACTTGCCGCGGTCGGGCTCGTGGCGGTCGATCTTCGCGCACGCCTTGTAGAGCAGCTCGCGGGCGGCGGCGGTGCGCGTCTCCATGTCGGCGAGCTTGAACTGGATGCCCTGGAACTCGTTGATCGGCCGGCCGAACTGGCGGCGCTCGCGGGCGTAGCCGGCGGCGTAGTCGGTTGCGCCCTGGGCGATGCCGACGGCCTGGGCGGCGACGCCGAGCCGCGAGGCGTCGAGCGTGCCGAGCGCGACGGAGAGGCCCTTGCCCTCCTGGCCCACCAGGTTCGCGTGCGGGATGCGAACGTCCTCGAAGACCGGCTGGCCGGTCGGGGAGCCCTTGATGCCGAGCTTGTGCTCGAGCTTGCCGACGCTGAAGCCGGGCCGGTCGGCCTCGACCACGAAGGCGGACAGGCGGCGGCTATCCCGATCCGTGACGGCGAACACGACGTAGAAGTCGGCGATCCCGAGGTTGGTGATCCAGTTCTTCGTGCCGTTGATGACCCACTCATCGCCCTCGCGGCGGGCGCTGGTGAGCATCCCGCCCGGATCGGAGCCCGCCTCGGGCTCCGACAGCGCGAAGGCGGGCGACCACTCGCCGCTGGCGCACTTCGGCAGGAGGCGCTGCTTGAGCTCGTCGGAGCCGAACAGGCGGATCGGGAGCGTCCCGAGCTCCTGCACCATCAGGATCAGGGCGGTCGAGGCGCACGCCTTCGAGACCTCCTCGACCGCGATGTTGAGCATCAGCGTGCCGGTGCCGGTGCCGCCGTACTCCTCCTCGAACGGCAGGCCGAGCAGATCCTGCTCGGCGAACAGCTTGCGCAGGTCCCACGGATATTCGGCCTTGGCGTCGATCTCCGCCGCCCGCGGCGCCACACGCTCGCGCACGATCTGGCGGATCGTGTCGCGGAACGCGACGTGGTCATCGGAGAGCGCGTACGTGTCCGAGGGCGCGATCGTGGCCATGACGGGAGCCTAGAACACGCGTCCGCAGAGGTTTTCGCACCCACCCGGAACGGGCACCCTGAGCATGCACCCCTCGAGAGGAGAACCACCCGTGGGCATTGGAACCAGCATTTTCATGATCGCGATCGGCGCGATCCTCTACTTCGCCGTCAACGCCGACATCTCCGGGCTGGAGATCTCGACCATCGGCTTGATCCTGATGATCCTCGGGATCGTCGGGCTGCTGATCTCGCTCTACCTCGTCTCGATGGCCTCCCGCCGTGGCGCGGTCGTCTCCGAGCGGCCGGTCGCGCGCGACCGCGACGTCTACTAGCCGCGGCTAGGCGTTCCCCGGCCCGCCCGGGGGTGGGGCGTCCTCGGGCTCACTCGGCCCGGGAGGCGCTCCCGGACGATCGGGGACCTGGCGCCATTCCGTGAAGTGGTGCGCTCGGATCACGAATGCGACCCGCGCGAGCTGGCCGGCCGCTGTGCAGGTGTGGCCGCTGCGCGGAGTCAGCCGGAAGGTGCCGACGATGTAGCGCCCGTCGTGCTGGACCTCGAGCAGCTTCGCGCCGCAGGGCAGCTCGTCGTTGAACCGGCGCACCTGCCCGCGCGTCTGCAGCTCGACCGTCATCGACTGGGCGACGAGCGCCGGGACGGCGAAGTAGCGCGCCGCCCGCTCAGGGTGCCCGTGGCGGACCGCCGCGGCCCAGCCCGCGAGCACGGGGCGCAGGCGCTCGGCCTGGCGCTGGGTCGGCCGCGGCTGGTGCGACCCGGGGGCCGCGGACGGGACCGGCGTCGCGATCGGCGCTGCGCCGATCACGGCGGGCGGCGTCTTCAGGCTGTAATCGGGCCCGGGCGCGTCGCCGCAGCCCGTGACCCCGCCGACGGCCGCGAGAACCACGAGGAGGGAGCAGCGCAGGCGGGCGGCCATGGGGTACATGTTGTACCCCTGGGCCGCCCGCCGCGCACGCGGTGCCTCCCTTACCCTGCCCGCGGTTCAGAGACCTTCGGGGTGGCGGACGGTGTAGCCCGCGCTCGAGCGCATGTCCGTCTGCCAGCGACTGTTCTGCGTGGAGCGCCCGCTGGTGTCGAAGCGCACCCCGGCGATGACCATGTAGGCGTGGCTGCCCTTGGCGTAGATCGTGACCCACTGACCCTTGCCGGGCTCACCCCAGCTCATGAAGCCGGTCGAGTCGAGCGCCTCGTCGAGCATGCCGGCGCCGTGGAAGGCATAGGACAGCGAGCCCGAGCAGTCATAGCCCGAGTCCTCCCACTTGCCGTGGCCGCCGCCGTACCGGTACGGCTTGGTGGCGATCTCGTTGCCCGCGGCGATGATCGCCTGGACCTGCGGCGGGGCGTCGGCGGGGGCGGTCGCGAGGCCGTCATCGCCGATCACGGCCTTGCCGGTCGCGGGTGCGAGCGCGAGCGGCTCCGCCGGCGCGCTGCTCGACTCGACGGTGGTGCGCAGCGCGCGAGCGTCCGGCCGGCTGACGCGGCCGTTGACCCTCCGCTGGGCGCGGCGCTCCCAGGAGCGCACGCGGCGGGCGGTGCCGCGGCCGAACTGGCCGTCGACGGTGGTGCGGAAGCCCGCGCGGGTCAGGAAGTCCTGGAGGACGCGCACATCACGGCCGTGCGTCCCCATCTGCAACGGCCGCTGGCCGAAGGTCCGCTTGGCGGCGGAGGCATCGGCGACTGGAATGGTCGCGGAACCGAGAGCCAATAAGGCCACGGCGAGCGTACGACAACGTGACAACGAAAAACCCCTTCTTTCATCGCCTACGGGGTTAGCTGTCGGGCTCGCGCGGAAAGATCGCGCTACGCCGCATACACGGCGATTCGCCCCCGGGCCAGAGATTCCTGGCCCAATTGGTTCCCCCGTTCCCCTCCGGCCTGGTCACCGGCGAAGATTCGGCGTTATGTCCCTATCCGACGAGCGGCACCATAGCGAAGTGCCCGGCCACGACGTGCTCAAACACGCGACCGCCCATCTCGATGCCCCGTTTGCGATCGTCGACCTCGACGCATTCGACCGCAACGCGGCCGACCTGCTGCGCCGCGCGGGCGGGACTCCGATCCGGCTCGCCTCGAAGTCGGTCCGCTGCCGGGCGCTGATCGACCGCGCGCTGGACGCGGGACTGCGCGGCATCCTCGCTTTCACGCTGCCCGAGGCGCTGTGGCTGGCCGGGCACGGTCACGGGGACCTCGTCGTCGCCTACCCCGCGGTCGACCGCGTGGCCCTGCGCGCATTGGCGGCCGGCCCGTGCGACCGCGTGACGATCATGGCCGACTGCCGGGAGCACCTCGACCTGGCGGTGGAGGCGGTGCGCGAGGCCGGCGGCGGCCCGATCCTCGTGGCGCTCGACGTCGACGCGAGCTGGTGGCCGCTCGGCGGGCGCATCCGCGTCGGCGCGCGGCGCTCGCCCGTGCGCACGCCGGCGCAGGCGGCCGCGCTCGCGCGCGAGGTGCTCGCCCGGCCGGAGCTGCGCCTGGACGGGCTGATGAGCTACGAGGCCCACATCGCCGGCGTCGGCGACCGGCCGCCCGGGCGCCCGCTGATGGGCGCCGCGATCCGCGCCATGCAGCGCGCCTCATCGCGGGAGCTGGAGGCGCGCCGCGCGGCAGCTGTGGAGGCGGTGCGCGCCGTCGCGCCGCTGCGCTTCGTCAATGGCGGGGGAACCGGGTCGGTCGAGCGCACGGCGTCGGAGGCGGCGTTGACGGAGGTCGCCGCGGGCTCGGGCCTCTACGGGCCGACGCTGTTCGACTCCTATGGGTCCTTCAGCCCCCAGCCGGCCGCGCTGTTCGCGCTGCCGGTCGTGCGGCGCCCCGACGCTCGGACGGCGACGGCGCTCGGCGGCGGCTACCCGGCCTCGGGCGCCGCGGGCGCGGACCGCCTGCCTGCGCCGTATCTGCCCGCCGGGCTGCGTTTGGACCGCCAGGAGGGCGCGGGCGAGGTCCAGACGCCGTTGCGGGGGCCGGGGGCCGCGGGGCTACGGGTGGGCGATGTGGTGTGGATGCGCCACGCGAAGGCGGGTGAGCTGTGCGAGCGGTTCAACTCGCTGTACCTCGTTCGCGGAGGACACGTGGTCGATGAGGTGCCAACGTATCGCGGCGAAGGCGAATGCTTCCTGTAGAACCGGCGACGCCGGCGCTACCGCAGACGCGCGAGCCGCAGGTACCGGCGCAGGGCCTTGCGGTTCGTCGTCGCCGCGACCGCCACATACCGCACCCGCCCACCGCGCACGCCGTAGACGAACGCCCTGCCCTTGACCCGCTTGATCCTCACGCTGCGCCCGCGCTTCGCCTTCATGCCCGTGCGGATCCCGCGCGCCGTGTGGCTCGGGCTCGTGCTCGCCACCAGCGCGACCCGGCCGGCCGGCGTCAGGGCGGCGGCCATGCGCCCCGGGCCGCCGACGCAGTAGCTCCACACCCACGCGCCCCGCCGCTTCGGCTGGCCCGCGCGCCGCAACAGCGACGCGTAGCCGGCGCCCAGGCGCGCACCGGCGAGCCCCGTGCGGGTGAGGCGGACGTGGGCCGGGCGGCAGCCGGTCTTGATCCCGTCGGCGCGCTCCCACATCTGGAGGTAGGCCTCCGGGCCGCGCGCGAGGTCGCGGATGATCTCCTCGCCCGCCTGCTTGCGCAGGTCCTCGACCCAGTCGGGATAGAGGCCGTAGTGCGCGACGCCGTCGACGTTGATGTCGTAGACGCGCTGGCCGCTGACCTGCTTGCCGACCGTCACCGTGCCGTCGAAGTTCTTGAACGGATAGGTGACCGGGTTGGGGCCGTTGCGCGGACCGCCCTGGGCGCCGAAGCCGTTCATGTCCGCACCCCAGCCGACGCCACCGTAGAAGCGCGGGTCACGGAGGACCTGCTCCTCGCGCCAGGTGTCGATGAAGCCCTTGGAGGCGCCCGCGTAGGGGGTGACGAAGCCGCCCGCGCGGTAGATCCGCGGGATCGAGTCCGGGGTGCTCCAGCTGTGGCTGGAGATGATGCCGGAGTAGCGCGCCTTCTCGACGATGTCGAGCAGCTGCCGGCGCGCGCGGACGCTGAGGTGGTCGGGGTCGATGATCATCCGCTTGGAGATCATGCGCTTGACGAGGTGCGCGCCGAGCGCAGTGAGCCCGCGCGTGTTGCAGTGCGGCGGCGGCGCGTAGACCGGCGCCGTACCCGCGCCGCCGCCGAACGCGTCGAGGATGTTTCCCGCCAGCTGGTCGCGGTCGACGCCCGGCGCCGTCGGCTGCGAGCGGTCCGCGACGTGGTTGTGGCCGTCGCAGTGCTGCATCTGCCAGAACTTGCCGGTCTCGAGCTTGTTGCCGCCGTTGACCGCCACGCCGGTGGTGCCGTTGTCGCCGGCCACGCCCGCGAGCGCGTTGTCGAACTTGTTGACGAGCTCCATGTCGCGCACGCCCATGGCGTAGACCTCGTCGAGCCGGCGGTCGATCTGGTCGGCGGTGCACTCAGCCTGGTCGTTGTAGACGCCGCAGTCGAAGAGCTTGGAGACCTCGATGCCCTCGACGACGGCCAGCTTGCCCTGGTTGATGACGCGGCGCGCTTGGTACGGCGTCGTGACGATCCGGAACCAGCCCTTCCCCGGGCCGCCGTTCTGGGCGTCGATGTAGTCCTGGAGCTCGTGGATGCGCTTGTTCTGCAGCCGCACGCCGTCCATCTCGTTGCAGGAGTTCTTCTTGTACGGGTAGGCCGCGCACAGCACCTCGTTGTCGACGAGCAGGTTCACGAACACCCGCTGGCCCGCGCGCCAGGAGCGCTCGAGCCACTTGTAGTAGCTCTGCTCGTGGGTCAGCGACGCGTGGTTCGGCCAGTCCTTGAAGGTCGGCCAGCCGGTGGTGTCGTGGAAGCCGACGGGGTTGCCGTAGGAGATCGTGTTCTCGACGACCGCCCCGGCCCCGCGCGGCTCGTGGTCCGGGCAGTCGACCATCGCGTAGGCGACGCCGTAGGGATGCCACGGGCGTCCGCAGTGCGCCCGGCCGCCGAGGAACTCGAAGGCCATCATGTGCATGTGGGCGTCGATCAGGCCCGAGACCTCGCCCCATGACCTCGCGCCGCGTTTCGGGGGGCCCGTCACATCGAGCTCGACCTCGGGGTAGCGAGCGCAACCGGTCCGCGGCGCGAAGGCGAAGCGCGAGCGGCCGGTGCCGCGCGGCGCGGCGATCAGGTGCCCGGAGCGGTCGACCGCGAGCACGCGGCCGGGGTCGGGGAGCGAGATCGTGAACGCGCCGCTGCGACCGTCGATGCGCCAGTCGGCGGCCGGGCTGGGCACGGCGGCGCTCTCGACGGGATCGGCGGCGGCGGCCGCGGCGACCGGGAGGTTCGGCACGAGGACGGGAAGTTCCGGCGTCGGGGCGGGCGGGGCGGGCGGCACGGGGACCGGCACGGCCTGGCGCTTCCCGGCGGCCATGAAGTCGCCCCTGCGGCCGTAGAAGAGGTAGCGCCCGAGCGCGGTCGCCTGCATGTGGAACGGCTCGCCGGCGCCCGAGGCGACGTAGTTCCCGTCGGCGGCCTTGGACACGACCGTCCCGGTTGCGACGGACTTCAGCGCGTAGCACCCGCCGGCGAGCGCTTAGCGCGCGGTGTCGCCCTGCGCGTGCGCGTCACCCGCGCTCCCCACGCCCGCCACCGCCAGGCCGAGCACGAGCAGGAGCAGGACGCGATACGGGCGAGCCACGGCGGCGACCATACCTGGCACCGCCCGCCGATGCGCCGGGTTCCGGGCCGCCGCAACCCTCGACCAGGGGTCAGACCCCGGTTGGAGGGCTGGGGGACCAGAGATCGCGGGAGCGCACGAGGACGAGCGCGGCGGCGAGGCCCGCGAGCGCGAGGCACGCGGCGATCAGGAGGATCTCGTTGAGGCCGGAGGCGAAGGCCGCCTCGTAGGTCGCGCGCAGGCTGTCGCGCGCGGCCGGCGGTGCGAGCTGGGTGGCCGCCGCGAGGTCGCCGTCGGCGATCCGGGCCGTGACCGCTCGGCGCGCGGCGCCGAGGCCGTCCGTGCGCCGCTCGACGCGGTCGGCGATCCGGCTCTGCAGCAGCGCGCCGAGCACCGCGATGCCGATCGCCAGCCCGAGTTGGCGGGCCGTGTTGTTGATGCCCGACGCGAGCCCGCCCTGCGCGGGCGGCAGGACGCCGAGGTGGGCGAAGGTGACGAGCGGGTTCGCGAGCCCGGTGCCCGCGCCGACCACGACCAGCCCGGGGAGCAGGTGCGTCCACGACGAGCCCGCGTCGGCGCCCGTCATCAGGACCAGGCCGCCGGCGCACAGCGCCATCCCGATCGCCAGCGCGGCCGTCAGCGGGACGCGCGTGCTCAGCCGCCCGGCGAGCAGCGAGACCACGAACGCGACGATCGCGAGCGGCGCGAGCCACAGCCCGACCTCGACCGGCGTCCCGCTGCGCACGTCGAGCAGGAACAGCGACAGGTACACGAACGTGCCGAACGATCCGCCGGCCAGCGTGGCGACGATCACCGTGGCGCCAAGGAAGGTCTTGTTGCGGAACAACCGCAGGTCGAGCATCGGCGCGGCCACGCGCAGCTCGACGACGGCGAAGGCACCGAGGCAGGCCAGGCCCAGCGCGATCAGCCCGAGCACGGCCGTGCTCGTCCACCCGAGCGCGTTGCCGCGCAACACCGCGTAGACGACGAGGAAGAGCCCCAGCGACAGCGTGGCGACCCCGGGCCAGTCGACGGGCTTCGGGTCCGGATCGCGCGACTCGCGCACCTGGAGCACCGCGAGGACGGTGGTCGGGAGCCCGAGCACGAAGCCGAGCCCGAAGATCGCCTGCCAGCCGAACGCCCCGACCAGCAGCCCGCCGACCAGCGGGCCGGCCGCGAAGGCGAGACCGATGACCGCGCCCCAGATGCCGATCGCGCGCCGCCGCTCCTCGCCCTCGAACTCCTGGGCGAGCAGACCCAGCGAGCTCGGGAAGACGATCGCGGCGCCGAGGCCCTGGAACGCGCGCGCCGCGATCAGCGCGCCCGCCGAGGGGGCGAAGGCGCACACCGCCGAGGCGGCGCTGAACAGGCACAGCCCGCCGACGAACATCCGCTTGCGCCCGAAGCGGTCGGCCAGCGAGCCCGCCGTGAGCTGGAAGACCGCGAGCACGAGCGCGTAGCCGCTCAGGACCCACTGCAGGTCGGTGAAGGACGCATCGAGGTCCTTCGCGATGTCCTCGAGCGCGACGTTCGGCGCCGCCACGCCGATCAGCAACAGCGCGGTCGACACGCAGACGGCCGCGAGGGTCCAGCGCTGGCGGGCGGTCACGCGGTGACGCCCAGCGTGCGCGCGATCCAGGGGTTGACGAAGCGCCCGCCGGGGTCGAGGCGGTCGCGGATCGCGGCGAAGTCGCGCCAGCGCGGGTAGCGCGGGGCGAGCTCGCCGGCGGCGAGGAAGGTGCGCTTGCCCCAGTGCGGGCGGCCGTCCCAGCTCCGCAGGAACGCCTCGACCTCGCGGAAGGGCGCCTCGTAGTCCATCCCCTCGAACACGTGGACCGCGACGTAGGCGGTCTCGCGCTCATGGGCCGGCGAGAGCAGCGCCTCGTCGCCGTCCGAGAAGCGCAGCTCGATCGGGAACGACACCGGATGGCGAGCCAGGATCTCGCGGCAGGCGCGCACGGCGTCGGCGGCCCGCACGCGTGGGAGCGCGTACTCCATCTCCTCGAAGCGCACGAGCCGAGGGCTGGCGAAGACGTCGAAGGACTCGGCCACGCGCTCGCGCCGCGAGGCGGAGCGGCCCGCGAAGCGGTTGAGCGCCGGGATCGCCCGCGGCAGCCGCCGCGCGACCCGGTTGACCGCCCCGAAGGCGTGGTTGTCGAGCGCGACGTCCTGCAGCCATTCGCGCCGCGGCCGCCGCGGAGTGGGCGGAGCGCCCGTGCGGTTGTTGGTGCGCGTCAGCGCGATCGGCGAGTGCGGAAAGGTGAAGAGCTCGAAGTGGTCGTTGGCGTCGACGTGCGAATCGAGGTCGGCGAGCACGTCCTCGAGCGGCAGCGGCTCGTCGACGGCGTGGAGGCGGAAGGCGGGCACGCAGCGCAGGGTGACGGACGCCACGACTCCGAGGGCGCCGAGCCCGACGCGGGCGGCCAGCAGCTCGTCACCGTCCTCGACGACGTGCGAGGAGCCGTCGGCGAGCACGAGCTCCATCCGCGCGACGGCGGTCGAGAGGTTGCCGAGCCGTGCGCCGGTCCCGTGCGTCCCGGTCGCGAGCGCGCCCGCGAGCGACTGCGCGTCGATGTCGCCCAGGTTCGGCAGCGCGAGGCCGTGGCCGTGCAGCTCGCGCACGAGCCGGTGCAGCGAGATCCCGGCCTCCGTGCGCACGAGCCCGCCGGCGCGGTCGACGTCGAGCACGCGGTCCATGCGCTCGAGCGAGATCAGCGTCCCGTCGGTCGCGACGCCGCCCGAGAACGAGTGCCCGGCGCCCGCCACGCGCACCGCGCGACCGCGGGCGACGGCCTCGGCCAGCTCCGCCCGGTTCCCCGGTCGCACGTGCTCGGCGGGCGCGCACGACTGCCCGCGCGACCAGTTCGACCACATGCGGCGAGGCTACCGCCGCATGAGCTGGGAGCCCGAGCTCGAGGAGCCGGCGCGGCCCGGACAGCTTCCACGAGACCGGCGCGCCGGCCGGGACCAGCGACCCGCCCGTGACGCCCGCTACCGTGGCCCCATGAGCCACGCCTTCCACGCCGACGACGTCGATGTCAGCCCGGCGGACGTCAAGGCTCGCCACGAGGCCGGCGAGATCGAGCTCATCGACGTCCGCGAGGACTACGAGCACGCGGCCGGCCGGATCGCCGGGGCGCGCCACATCGAGCTGGAGCGGGTCGCGTCGCAGGCCCCGTCGATCGACAGGGACCGCCCGGTCGTCTTCTATTGCCGCCTCGGCGCGCGCTCCGGGATGGTCGCCAACGCCTTCCGCCGCGGCGGCTGGGAGGCCTACTCCATGGACGGCGGGCTCGAGGCGTGGGATCGCGCCGGGCTGCCGCTCGTGCCCGAGGACGGGCATGTCGCCGATCACTAGGGCGCTCCTCGCGCTCACCCTGCTCGCGCTGGCAGCACCGGCCGGAGCGGCCGCCGCCCCCGCCTACGTCCGCGTCGGGACCTTCGACCAGCCCATCCACGTCGCCTCGCCGCCCGACGACCGCTCGCGGCTGATGGTCGTCCAGCGCCCCGGCGTGATCCGGGTCGTCCGCAACGGCACCGTCCTCGCGACGCCGTTCCTCGACATCACCTCCGACGTCCGCTCGAGCGACGACGAGCGCGGGCTGCTCTCGATCGCCTTCCCGCCCGACTACGAGCGCTCCGGCCTCTTCTACGTCTACATGACCGCCAACCCCGACGGCCAGATCCAGGTGCGCGAGTACCACCGCTCGGCGGTCAGCTCCGACCGGGCCGACCCGGGCGGCCGGGTCGTGTGGAGCGCCGATCACACCGACGCCGCCAACCACAACGGCGGCCAGCTGGACTTCGGCCCCGACGGCAAGCTGTGGTTCGCCACCGGCGACGGCGGCGGCAGCGACAACCAGTTCGGCCACGCGCGCGACCTCGGTAGCCCGCTCGGCAAGCTGCTGCGGATCGATCCGCAGCCCGGCAACGGCGGCGATTACACGATCCCGGCCGACAACCCCTTCAGCACCGCGCTGTGGGCCTACGGGCTGCGCAATCCGTTCCGCTTCTCCTTCGACAGCCGCGGCAGCAAGGACCTGTTCATCGGCGACGTCGGCCAGGGCGCCAAGGAGGAGATCGACTGGGCGCGCTTCGCCGACGGCCTCGGCAAGGGCGCCGACTTCGGCTGGTCCTGCCGCGAGGGCACGGTCGCCGGCCCCACCGCGTGCGCGACCGGCGCGAACTACCTCCCGCCGATCTTCGACTACGACCAGCCCAGCCCCCGCGCGGTCACCGGCGGCGTCGTGGTGCGCGATCCCGGGCTGCCGACGCTGTTCGGCCGCTACGTCTACGCCGACGCCTACACCGCGCTCGTGCACTCGTTCGTCCCGGCCACCCCGCGCGCGACCGGCGACCGCGACGAGGGGCTCCCCGGGCGCCGCACGCTCGCGTCCTTCGGCGAGGACGCCTGCGGCCACGTGTACGTCGTCTCGATCGACGGCGGCAGCGTCGACCGCATCCAGGACGGGGCGGTCGGCGCGTGCGTCCTGCGCCCCGGGCCCGCGGCGATCCCCAACCCGCCGCCGCCCGCGCCGCCCGCTGCTCCGGCCGTCCCCGACCGGACCTCACCGCGGGTGCGGATCGGGCTCGCGCGCAAGGGCCGCGTCGGCCTGCGCGCGACGCCGCGGATCACGCTCACGGCCACCGAGCCCTGCCGCGTGACGGTCACCGCCCGCGTCGGCAAGCTGAAGTTCAAGCGCGTACGCACCCCGCTGCGCGGCGGGCGCCGCACGGTCCTGCGGCTGCGCCCCAGCCGCAGCGGCGCCAACAAGCTCCGGAGGACGCTCAAGCGTCACCGCCGCGTCACGCTCGTCGTCTCCGTCGTGGCGACCGACGCGGCCGGCAACACCGGCCGCGTCAAGCGCCGCGTGAAGATCAGGCGCGGCTAGCGATCGTCGTCCTCCGAGTCGTCTGAGCGATCCTCGGAGTCGTCGGAGTCCGAATCGGAATCGGAGTCCGAATCGGAATCGGAGTCCGAGTCGGAATCGGAGTTCGAATCGGACTCGTCCATCTCGTCCTCCTCCTCGCCCACCATCGCCGGGTCCGGCGGGGCGTCGGGGTCGCTCGGGCCGCCGGGGATCGGCTCGCCCTTGTACTCGTCGGGGTCGTCGACCTCCTCGCCCTCGATCGTGACCGAGCCGTCCTCGTGGTGGCGCAGCGACGACGGGCCGAGCTTGGAGGTGGCGCCGTCGTCGTAGCTCTCGCCACCGTCGGGCCCTCCGTAGGTCAGGTACTTCGCCTTGCCGCCGGGCCAGTCCGCGAGGTCCTTGGGCGGTTCGCCGTCCTCGAGCTCGGACATCTCCTCCCTGGCCTCCTCGACCTCCTTCTCCTCCTGCTGGGCGGCGTCCTGGGCCGAACCGCCCTCGTCGGAGCCGGCGTCGGGGTCTGCGGCGTTCTCCTGCTCCTGCTGTTCTTGGGACATGGCCCGGGGAGTACCCAGCCCCCCGGCCCCGCAAAAGGAAACGGCGGCCCTGGAGGAGCCGCCGCTTCAGTCATCCGTGAAGTCCATCCGTGGGAAGCCCTATCGGGGCTGTCCGATCGCCCTCCAGACGCTGGCCAGCGTATCAACGCACCGGGACCCGGAGCATTGTACATCCGTCCAGTTGACGGCTCGGCGCTCAGGTCTCCGAGGAGACGAGCGGCTCGCGCATCGAGCGCGTCTCGGGAGCCCGCTTGTAGGGCTGCTCGTCCTTGACCGCTTCCTCGTGATAGACGGACTCCGCGTTGACCGCCCAGATGTCGTGGCGGGCGCCCGTGACGATGTTGTCCACTGCGCGGATCGCGGTCAGCATCGAGTGGTCCGAGTTGTTGTAGCGGTGCAGACCGTTGCGCCCGACCTGCTGGAGGTTGGCGACGCCCGCGAGCCAGCCGCGGATCACGTCGACGCGCTCGGAGTAGTCCGCGTCGTACATCGGATAGGCGAGCGGCACGCGCGTGACGAAGCCGCGCTCGACCTTCTCCGGAGCGACCAGGCCGAGCTGGTCGAGCTCGCGCTTGGCCAGCTCCACGAGCGCCTCGTCGTCAGACTCCCACAGCTCGTCGCCCGAGAAGCAGAAGTACTCGAGGCCGACGCACGCCTTGGACTCGTCCGGGACCATCCAGGGACTCCAGGAGCGGTAGTTCTGGATCCGGCCGACCTTCACCGACGGCTCGTGGATGTAGATCCAGTTGTCGGGGAACAGGTCCTGACCGTCGATCACGAGCGCGACGGTGAGGAAGTCGCGGTAGCGCAGGCCCTGCGCTGCGGCCTGGACGTCGCCGGCCGCGGCGGCGCCGGAGAGGCCGACGGTGGCGCGCAGGGGCAGCGAGGAGATGACGTCGCTCGGCTCGATCCGCTCGCCGCCGGCGATCACGGCCGCGACGCGGCCGTCGCGCATCTCGAGATCCTGTACCGGCGCGTTGAGGCGGACCTCGCCGCCCGACGCGATGATCTCGTCGGCCATCGTCTCCCACATCTGACCCGGGCCGAAGCGCGGGTAGTGGAACTCGCCGATCAGCGACTTGATCTTGTCACCCTTGTTGCCGAAGAAGGCGGCCTTCGCGGCGGAGGTGAAGGACAGGCCCTTGATGCGCTGGGCGGCCCACTCCGCGCGCAGCTCCGTCGTCGGCACGCCCCACACCTTCTCGGTGTAGGTCTTGAAGAAGTGCTGGTAGAGCCGCTTGCCGAAGCGGTTGGAGACCCACTGCTCGACGTTCTCCTCCTTGCCCTTGGGCTTGATCTTCGCCCACAGGTAGGAGAGACCCGAGCGGATCAGCTCGAGCGGGCCGAGCTTCTTGATGACGTCCATGCCCTCGAGCGGATAGGTGAGGAACTTGCCGTTCCAGAAGATGCGCGACATCCGCGGGCGGAGCAGGAACTCCTCGCGCATCACCTCGTGCCAGAGGTCGTTGACCTCCTGGGACTTGGTGAAGAAGCGGTGGCCGCCGAGATCGAAGCGATAGCCGTCCCGGACCTCGGTCTTGGCCAGCCCGCCGACCTGGTCCTCGGCCTCGAAGACGATGACGGGCACGCCCCTCTTGGCGAGCAGGTATCCAGCGGTGAGGCCGGCCGGGCCGCCGCCGAGCACCGCCACGGGAGCCTTGCGGTCCGGGGCGGACGGGGCGCTGACGCGATCGAATTCGACGGTCGACATGCCTGCACCCTGTCCGGTCACGGGGCGGATGACACGCGCGCCTAACCCCACCTAACACCCCTTAATCGGGTGCTGGCGCGAGTACGCTGACTGGCGTGCAGACCGCAACCGCGCTCGACATCCTGCTGGTCGACGACGACAAGCCCCTGCGCGACATGCTGAGCCGCTCCTTCGAGCGCGAGGGCCATCGCGTCACCGCCGTGGGCGACGGCGAAGCGGCGCTGAAGGCCGCCGCCGACCAGCCGTTCGACGTCGTGCTGCTCGACATCGCCCTCGGCGAGGGCCCGACGGGCCACGACGTCGCGCGGATGCTGCGGCGCCGGCGCGTCGTGGTCCCGATCATCATGCTCACCGCGCTCGACAGCGAGGCCGACGTCGTCCAGGGGCTCGAGGCTGGCGCCGACGACTACGTCACCAAGCCGTTCGGCCTCGCCGAGCTGCGCAGCCGCATCCGCGCCGTGATGCGGCGCGCGCAGGGACGCGTGGTCGAGGGCAGCCTCGCGATCGGCCCGGTCGCGCTCGACCGCGAGCTGCGGCGCGTCGAGGTCGAGGGCAGCGCGGTGCGGCTGACCTTCAGCGAGTTCGAGCTGCTGGCCTGCCTGATGGGCCGGCCGGGGCGCGCCTTCAACCGCCAGGAGCTGCTGCGGGCGATCTGGGGTGACAGCGCCTACCGCGACCCGCGCGCGATCGACGTCCACATCCGCCACCTGCGCGAGAAGCTCGAAGGACGCCCGGAGCAGCCGAGCCTGATCCTCACGGTGCCCGGGACCGGCTACCGCTTCCGAGAGGCATGAGGCCGCGGCTGAGCCTGTCCTTCGGCGGGTTGCGCGGGCGCCTCCTGCTGGCCCTCGTGCTCACGAGCATGGTCACCCTCGGCGCCGCCGCCGCTGTCGTGCTCAGCCCGCTCCAGCAGCGCCTGCGCGACCAGAGCATCGACAGCCTGCGCGCGGCGGTCCTCGCCGCCCGGCCGCGCTTCGAGGACGCGCTCGGCCAGCGCCGCGCGGTCGACCGCGAGATCGCGCTGAGCGGGGAGGCGTTCGAGCTCTCCGACCAGACCGCTGGGCGCGTGCTCGTGACCGACCTCGCTCTCACGCCGGCCGACCCCCAGGAGTCGCCCCCAGGCTTCCTCGCCGACTCCGAGAGCGGGCCGCCGCCGCGGCAGGCGTTCCTCGCGGCCGTGCGCACGCTCAACCGCCAGCAGACCGTGCTCGTCGTGCACGGCGACGACGTCGCTGTCGGTGTCCCGCTCTACCGCCAGGGCGGCGTGGTCGGCGTCGTGGTAGCCCGCCGCCGCCTGACCGAGGTCGCCAACGCCGTCCAGGAGGTCCGCAAGGCGCTGCTGGCCGCCGCCGGCGTCGGCCTGCTCGTCGCGGTCGCGCTCGCGGTCGCGCTCGCCAACACGCTGCTGCGGCGGCTCGCCCGCCTGCGCGCGGCCGCGCTGCGGATCTCCGCCGAGGGCCCGACCGCGTCGATGCCGCGCGACACCGGCCACGACGAGGTGGGTGACCTGGCGCGGGCGCTCGGCGGCATGCAGGAGGACCTGCGCCGCCAGGAGTCGGCGAGGCGGGCGTTCGTGGCCACGGCCTCGCACGAGCTGCGGACGCCGCTGACGATGCTGCAGGGGACGATGGAGCTGCTCGAGGAGGACCTCCACGGCGGTCAGCTCGACCTCACCGACGCGCAGCGGCAGGTCGCGACCGCGCGGCTCGAGCTGCTGCGGCTCTCGACGCTGGCCGAGGAGCTGCTCGACCTCTCGCGCCTCGACGCGGCGGTGGCGATGCGCTCCGAGGCGGTCGAGCTCGGCGAGCTGGCGCGCGCGGTGGCGGCGGAGTTCGGGCTGCGGGCGGGCGAGCGCGAGATCGCACTCGAGGTCGTGCCGCCGACGGGCGCCTGCTGGGGCCGCGGCGACCCCGACGCGGTCGCCCGCGTCGTCCGGATCCTGATCGACAACGCGCTGCGCTACGGCGGCGGCGAGCCGATCCGCGTGACCGCGGCCGAGGGTGCGTTCAGCGCCACCGTCGAGGTCGCCGACCGCGGGCAGGGCATCCCGGAGGAGGAGCGCGAGCGGATCTTCGAACGCTTCTACCGCGGCCGCGGCCGCGGCTCCGAGGGCGGCTTCGGGCTCGGGCTCGCGATCGGCCGCGAGCTGGCCGAGCGCATGGGCGGGACCGTCACGCTGGCGGACCGCCCGGGCGGCGGCACCCGCTTCATGCTCTCGCTGCCGCGCAGCCCCGGCGGCGGGCCGCCGGCGCCTGAGCTCGCCCCGGACCAGGACGCGGTCAGCGCCGGGTCTTGACCAGCACGGTCGCGGTGACCGGGTTCGGCAGCCGCTGGGTCGGCGCCGCCGGGAAGACCGAGGTCGTGCTGAAGCGGGGGTCGTTGGAGACGTACTGGCTGAACTCCTCCGAGCGCACACGCACGAGCTGCGTCCACGGCGCGCGCCAGCGGGTCTCGTCGAAGATGATCGGCGTGACCATCACGATCCGCCGGCCAGGCTGGAGCCCGTCGAGGATCGGCTGGAGGTCCCGCTGCGCCGAGCTCGCTCGCAGCCGCTCGACGCCGTCGCGCCAGTCCGTGACGCCGGCGTCGCCGACGAAGCCCGTGAGCGTCGCGTAGCGCAGCCCCGGCGGCAGGTAGTGGTGCAGCACGGGCACCTGCTCGGGCTGGGTCGAGACGACGACGTCGCCCGGGCTGAGGCTGGGTGCGATCGCCGCCGCCACCTGGCGCACGTTGCTCTTCGTGATCGGCCAGACGTCGTAGCCCCACAGGATCGCCACGATCGCGAGCGTGAGCAGCCCGGTCCCGCGGGCGGCGGCGAGCCCGGCGGCGCACAGCAGCAGGAAGGGCGGGACGGCGATCGCCAGGTAGCGCATCGCCCACGCCGGCGAGATCTGCGACGCCGCGAAGGCGAGCAGCAACGTCGCGATCCCCACGACTCCGACCGCCAGCACCGCGCGACCCTCGGCGGTCAGCCGCAGACCGCGGCCGGCGCGGACGAGCGCGACGACGCCGCCCCCCGCACCGACCACCAGCACGAGCCACGCCGTGTGGCCGAGCAGCCGGTGCGTCGCGTCGATCGTGAGCGCCTCGTAGGTGGGCTTGCGCGACCACGGCGCGCCGGTGTGCGCGGCCTGGAACAGCAGCGTCGGCAGCCACGGCAGATACAGCAGCGCTGTCAGGCCGAAGCCGAGCACGCCGTCGCGCAGCCGTGCCCGACGCTCCGGAGCCGGGGCGAGGAACAGCAGCCCGAGCCACGCGAGGCCCATCGCCAAGCCGAGGAAGATCGCCCAGTTATGGGTGTAGAGCGTGGCCGCGAGCGCCAGCCCGAACAGCAGCGGCCAGCGCCGCGCCGGGCGCTCGTGGCCCGTGTAGGCGCGCAGGAACAGCGACGTCGCGAGCATGCAGAGCAGCACCACGAGCGAGTACATGCGCGTCTCCTCCGCGTACTGCGAGAGGAACGGGTTGAGCGCCGTGAGCACCGCCGCGATCCAGGCCGCGCGGCGGCTGAAGACGAGGCCGGCACCCCAGAACGCGGCGGGGACGGCGGCCAGCGCGAACAGCAGCGAGAGCGTGTGCGTCGACCGCTCGCCGCTGTCGGTGAGCGACATCCAGACGTGCAGCAGGCAGTAGTAGAGCGGCGGCGAGCCGTCCTGGCGCAGGATGCCGGGGATGCCGGTCAGCGGCCGGTCGGCGATCCCGACCGACAGGCCCTCGTCGACCCAGTAGCCGACGTTGAGCTCGGCAGTGCGCAGCCGCAGGCTGAGGTAGACGAGCAGCGCGAGGCCGACGGGAACGGCGATCCGCGCGGTCGCGAGCGATCGCGCCCGCAGCTCCCACCCCGGGCGCGAGACGGAGGTCGCCATCGGCCGCAGGATAGAAGCGCCCTCAGGCGCCGCAGGCACGCCGCACGACCCACCTCGAGGTCTCGGCGGCGAGCGTGAAGCGCGGGTCGCGGGAGAACGGGTGGTAGCGCGCGGCGACCACGATCCCCGGCGGCTTGGGCTCGATCCCCACGTCGCCGCTGTGCATCTTCAGCTCCCAGGCGACGACCTGGACCTGGAAGTTGCCGGTGAACACCGGGCCGCAGCGCTTGATGCGAGCGGCGCCGCCGGCCTTGGCGATCACGGCCGGAAGGTTGCCGTAGAGGTTCGCCTCGGAGCGCAGCCCGCGCGCGCCCTCGCGCATCGAGCCGAGGTCGGAGACGACGAACGGCGCGGCGGCGGCGATGAGCACGCCGGCGAGCGCGATGCCCGGCACCCGGCCGAGCCGCCCGCGCACCGCGCGGACGAGGCCGACCCAGCCCAGGCCCGCGAGCACGCAGACGAGCGCCGCCGGCAGCGCGACGTAGCGCAGGTTGCCCGCAAAGCCGCCCTCGGTCATGAGCCCCACCGTCACCATCAGCACCACGGCGGCGGCGCCGAGCGCGAGCCGCACGTCCCAGCGGCGATCGCGCACCGCGGCCACGAGCGCGATGACCGCGCCCACCAGCACCGGCACGGAGAGGATCGGCGCCGAGCGCCGGAACACCTCGAGGAAGGGACGCTCGGCGAACGCGGGCGAGTCGGCGTTGGGGTGATGGGCGCGGTCGGCCGCGCGCAGCCAGTCGCCCGAGCCCCAGTACTCCGGCGCGAACCACAGGAAGGCGTTGAGCGCGAAGACGCCGAGGACGAGCGCGCGCCGGCGTGGCTCGATCCACGCGAGCCACAGCCCGTAGAGCCCGAAGAACGGCCACACCTCGGGGCGCAGCAGCGCCGCGCCGAGGCCGAGCAGGAAGGCATCGACACGACGGCCGTCGAGGTGGCGCTCGATCGCCCACAGGCACAGCGCGACGAGCAGCCCCTCGGAGTTCCCGCGCGCGAAGTTGCGCACGAACTCGTCGGCGAGCAGCAGCGAGAGCCCGGCGATCGCACCGGCGGGGCGGCCGCCGAGCCGCGAGCCGAGCCGGTAGGCCAGCGCGATCGCGAGCAGCCCGCCGGCCCGGGAGATCACGAGCCACAGGTTGGGCGCGGCGTCATCGCCGAACAGCGCGAACGGCGTCGTGAAGAAGATCGGCAGCGGCTTCCACGACGGCCCGCTGGTCGTGCTGAGCTCGAGGTGCGTGATCTGGCGGCCCCAGATGATCCACGCCCACGGGTCGTAGGTCGGCTCGGAGGGCCCGAGCAGCGACAGCGCCGCGAGGCCGAGGCAGACGAGCACCAGCACCTTCCACGGGCGGGGCGGCGGGGCGGCGACCGGCACGCCGGACAGCGGGCGCGCAGGCGCCGGGATGCGCAGGCGGGTGGTCGCGGACACGCCGCGGATCATGCCCCGGAAGGGGGCGGCGTAGGTGTTATGCCTTGTGAAGCCGCGTCGCGTGAAGCCGCGCCGCGCTCGTAGATGACGATCCCGATCGAGCCGCTGACCACGCGCTCCTCGACGGGCGTGAAGCCGTGGCGTTCGTAGAGGCGGCGCGCGGGCGGGTTCTCGGCGCCGGTGGCGACGATCGTGCGCTCGACGCCCGCCTCGTGCTCGTCGAGCGCGGCGAGCAGCCGGCCCGCGATGCCGCGGCGGAAGCGGTCCGGGTGGACCACCATGCGGTGGATGTCGAGCAGCGGCCCGCTTCGCTTCCACGACACCGCGCCGACGAGCCGGTCGTCCTCGTAGGCGCCCAGGAAGGTCTCGCCGGACCCGCGCAGCTGGCGCGACGTCTCGGTCAGCGCGGGGAGCGTGCGCGCACCGAGCAGGTCCGCCTCGACACGGTAGGAGGCGCGCTGGAGCGCGACGATCGCGTCGACGGTGCCGCGATCGCCGAGGTCGAGCGCGCGGATCTCCGGCGTCACTGCAGGCCCAGCGCCGAGCGGATGCCGGCGGGAGCCTCGGTGTCGGGCACGTCGCCCTGGCCCCAGACCGCGAGCGCCCGATCGAGCGCGCCGAGGCGGACCCCGGTGCCGCCCGCGAGATCGGCGGCGCGGCGCTCGAGCAGCATGCGGTCGCCCGACACCAGGACGCGCTTGGCCGCGATCGTGGTCGCGTCCTCCTCCTTGCCGGGATGCAGCCCGTCGGCCGCCACGTCGCAGCGCTCGGCGGAACCGAGCGTGACGAGGAGCTCGAAGCGCGCGCTGCGGCCGAGGCCGGGGAGCGCGAGGCGCTCGAAGACGCGCCCGAAGCGCCGCTCCGGCGACCACCCCGGCTCGCCCAGGAAGGCGGCCGCCTGCGAGCCGGAGCGATCGGCCCAGGCGCGGTACGCCGGGACCGTGCGTCGATCGACCACGGGGATCTCCGGCAGCTCGCCGCTCGCCCAGCTCGGGTGTCCGGCGAGGATCGCCTCGTGCAGCTCGTGCGCGTCGGGGCCGGCGAGCGCGAGCAGGAAGGCGAGCCACGTCGCCTCCTCGAGGTCGGGCTCCGCGGCGACCGCGGGATGCGGGCCGGGAGACTCGAGCCGCGCGTCGGCCCACGCGAGCGCGGAGGCGAGGCGCTCGGCGTCGGTGGTGGCGCGCAGGCCGGGGACGAGCGGGTTGCGGTAGCCGTCGTCGGCGGCGCGCGGCGCACGGCGGGTCACGACGCCGGGCTTGCGGCGCGGCGTCGACGCGGTCGCGGCCGTCCGCGGCTTCGCCCGCCCGGCCCGTCCAGAGCCGGTCAGGTTGTGCTCGGAGCCGAGCTCGCGACTGCAGATCGCACAGTTCGCGGTCAGGCGGTTGTGACGGCAGAAGAGCGGCATCGCGCGTCTGAAAGTAGCGGAGCGGTGATCACGCTTCCGCCGTGCTCCGGAAGCAGCGTCAGCGACCGCCTGCGCATCCGCTCGCCGGTGGGCCGGCCGGGCCGCAGCGTCACGCGCGCGGCCACCGCGCGCAGGACCTCCCTCATCTCCATCGCGGCGAACCCGGCGCCGACGCAGCGGCGCACGCCGCCGCCGAACGGAATCCACGCGTAGCTGTCGGGCGCGCCGTCGACGAGGAAGCGCTCGGGGCGGAACGCGGTCGGGTCGGCGTAGAGCTCGGAGCGGCGGTGGGTGAGGTAGATGCAGGGGGCGACGTGCACGCCCGCGGGCAGCTCCCAGCCGGCGAGCGAGAAAGGCGCGACGAGCTTGCGCGCGGCGATCGTCAGCACCGGGCGCGTCCGCAGCACCTCCTTGACGACCGCATCGGCGTAGCCCGGCTCGTCGTCGCGCAGCCGGGCGAGCACCCCGGGGTGGCGCGCGAGCCGCTCGAGCGCCCACGACAGCGAGCCCGCCGTCGTCTCGTGCCCGGCCGCGAGCAGCGTGACGAGCTGGTCGCGCAGCTCGTCGTCGGACGAGCCGGCGGCGATCAGCTCGTCCAGGATCGCGTCGCGCGGCGCGCCCGTGCGACGGTCGCGGATCGCCGCGGTCAGCCCGGCCTCGACCGAGTCGAGCGCGCGCCGGAAGCCGAGGTCGTTGCCGGTGAGCGAGAAGAACAGCATCCGCGGCAGCGACATCGTCATGTCGAGCGTGCGGCGGATCGCGGTGCGCAGCCCGGGCAGCTCGGCGCCGAAGACCACGCGCATGATGATGTCGAGCGTGAGCGCCTGCATGCGCCCGTGGGTGGCGAACGGAGTGCCCGCGGGCCAGCGCTCGACCTCGCCCGCCGCGAGCTCCGCGATCAGGTCGCGGTGCGCGCGCATACGGTCGCCGTGGAAGGGCGGGAGCATGAGCTTGCGCTGGCGCAGGTGCGCCGGGCCGTCGAGCACGAGGATCGAGCGCGTTCCCACGAACGGCTCGAGAAACGTCGAGCTCGCGCCGGCGACCGCGACGTCGACCGGGGCGGTGAAGACCGCGCGCACCGCGGCCGGGTCGGAGACGACCACCATCGGCGCGTCGGTCCACGCGGTGCGCAGCGTGAACGGCTCGCCGTAGCGCGCGGCGCACCGGCGCAGCAGCGTCGTCGGCCGCGCCAGCCACTCCCAGGTCTGGACCGCGCTGGGAGTGGACGGACCGGGCGGCAGCACCGCCCGGACGTTACGACCTGCGGGCGCTCAGCACGCCCCGGCGCGCGCGGCGGCGGTGGCGCGGCGAGCCACCGCCGAGCTGGCGGGCGCGCAGGGCGAGCAGCTGCTGATGCGGCGCGCTGGGACGGAACGGGTTGGCGACGCTCAGGCCGCCGTCGACGTCCAGGGCGGCTTCGAGCTCGCCGTCGACCTCGGCGACGAGCACGGTGTGCGCCTCCGTCACGGCGACGAGCCGCCGGCCGGCGTGGTGGTTGCCGTCGAGTGCGGCGATCCGGATGAGCGCGGGCGCGTCCGCGGATCTGGCGCGTCTGATGACGACCTCGGCCGACTCATCAGCGCCGGCGACCTTGGCGGCGCGGCGGGTCCTGGCGGCGGCGACGCGCTCATTCGAGAAGCTGTTGACGAGGCCGGCTGCGAGAAGGGGATGCATGCGTCTCCTGGGTCGTAACTGTTGTCTGGACTACGACAGTTATTATATCACTGTCTATACTGTTTAGGTGGTTATGTCGAAGCCTCTTCCCAGCGAACTCGCCGTGATCGAGGCCTTCGTGAACACCGTCGACCTGGAAGACGGCGGCGAGGCGCTCTCCATTCCCGCCGAGCTCGCGGACTGGCTCGCGGAGCACGCGCTCGCGGAGCCGGGCGAGACGTTCTCCCACGAGGACCTCGCGAGCGCGATCGCCGTCCGCGAGGCGCTGCGCGCGCTGCTGCTCGCCAACAACGGAGGCGATCTCGACCGCGGCGCGCCGGCCACCCTCACCGCCGCCGCCGATCGCGCCCGCCTCACGGTCGCCGTCGACGAGCACGGTCACGCGCGCGTCGAGCCGCGGGCCGCGGGCATCGACCGCGTCTTCGGGCGCCTGCTCGGCATCGTCGCCCGCGCGCAATCCGAGGGCACCTGGGATCGCCTGAAGGCGTGCCCCTGGCACACCTGCCACGTGGCCTTCTACGACCACTCCCGCAACCGCTCGCGGACGTGGTGCTCGATGGCGGTCTGCGGCAACCGGGCGAAGGCGCAGACCTACCGCCGCCGCGACCACCGATGAGTCTCGGGCCCGCGGAACGTCTCTAGGGCCAGCCCTCCGGGAAGGCGAAGGTCTCCGTGCCGATCTGCGCGACGACGCGGTCGCCGGGGCGCGCGGCGAGCGCGAGCGGCAGCTCGGGCTCGCGGGTGGCGAACTCGGCGGTGGCGACGGAACGGCCGCCGAACGCGGCGGCGAGCGCGACGATCGCTTCCGCGATGCCCGCCAGCGCGCCGATCGGCGCGGCCAGCTCGCCGGTCTCGGGGTCGACGGTCAGCGCCGTCGGCGGCAGCGGGCGCACGTCGGGCAGGACCGCGGGGACGACGCTCGCGAGCCTGGCGGGATCGACCGGCTCGGTCACCCCCGCCTCGGTGAGCTCGAACGTCCCGCCCTCGGCCCACTCGACCATCGTCGGCGGGGTGTCGCCGCCCTCGTCGACGAGCAGGACGACGCGTTGCGCACCGGCGCGCGCGGCGACCTCCCGGACGCTGGCGAGGGCCACGGCGTGGCGGCCGAGAGCGTGGGTCACGCGACCGGTTCTAGCAGCGCGGCCGTCGTGCGCGGCCGCGACGGCCGGCTCGAACATCCGCCGCGCTCGGCAATCGCCGCGATGGGTAGCGTCAGCGACATGGCCGAGACCGTCAGCGCGTCGACGCTGCGCGAGCTCTTCGACGGCGTGACCGATCACACCGTCGGCGTCGAGGAGGAGCTGATGCTGCTCGACCCCGGCACGCTCGACCTCCTGCCCGCGGCGGCTCGCGTCCACGCGGAGCTCGGCGGGCGGGTCGCACTGCGCGGCGAGCTGCCCGCCGCGCAGGTCGAGACCGCCTCGCCGGTATGCGACTCGATCGATGAGGCCGCCGTTGCGATCGCCGCCGCCCGCCGCGAGCTCGGCACGGGCGTGTCCGGCTGGGCGCGGCTCGCGGGCGCGGGCACGCATCCGTTCGCGGCGCCGCTGGGCCCGCTGCGCGAGGACTCGAAGTACGACGCGCTGAAGGCCGCGTTCCCGTGGGCGCTGCCGCAGCAGCTCGTCTTCGGCCTCCACGTGCACGTCGCCGTCCGCGGCGCGGACCGCGCGCTGGCCGTGCTCAACGCGCTGCGCTCCTACCTCCCCGATCTCGCCGCGCTCGCCGGCAACGCGCCGCTGCACGCCGGCCGCGACACCGGGCTCGCCTCGGTGCGGCCCGAGATCTCGAGCCTGCTGCCGCGGCAGGGCGTGCCGCCCGCGTTCAGCTCGTGGGCGGCCTACTCGGACTACCTCGCGTGGGGGCGCCGCGGCGGCCTGTTCCCGGCCGAGGGCGAGCCGTGGTGGGAGGCGCGCGCGCACGACGAGCTGGGGACGATCGAGCTGCGGGTGCCCGACGCCCAGACGACCGCCGGCGAGGCGGCCGGCGTGCTCGCGCTCGGCGCCGGGCTCGTCGCGTGGCTGGCCGCGCGCTACGACGCCGGCGAGCCGCTGCCGGTGCACGACACCATCCGCATCGCCGAGAACCGCTGGCGCGCGCTGCGCCACGGGCTCACCGGCGCGCTGCTCGATCTCGACAGCGGAGAGCAGCAGCCGGCGCGCGCCCGCGTGCTCGCGCTGATCGACCGGGTCGCACCTGCCGCCGAGCGCCTCGGCGGTGCCGCGGCGCTCGAGCACGCGCGGACCCTGGCCGCCCGCAACGGCGCCGAACGCCAGCGCGCCATCGCCACCGAGCACGGCCCGCGCGCGGTCGTCGAGGCGCTCGCCGACGCGTTCCTGCCATGAGGGCCAACGTCGGCGCGCAGACTTGCGACCGCGGGCGATATGCGTGAGACCTCGGAATCGGGAACCATCCGAGGCATGAGCGTCGCCGAGGAGCCGCTGGACCTGCTGGCGGACTACCGCCGGGAGCCGCAGGGCTACGACGAGGCCGTCGACGAGGCGGGCCGGCCGCGCGCGTCGCACATCGGCGCCCTGCGCGCGCTCGCGGGGCGCGACCTCCAGGCGCTGGCCGGCACGGTCGACGAGCAGGTGGCGGGCGAGGGCGTGTGCTTCCACTCGGCGATCGGCGACGAGGCGTTCCTGATCGACCCCGTCCCGCGCGTGATCGACGCGCAGGAGTGGGAGCGGGTCGAGGCCGGCCTCTGCCAGCGCGTGCGCGCGCTCAACGCGTTCATCGCCGACATCTATGCGGACCGGCGGATCGTCGCCGAGGGCGTCGTCCCGGAACGCGTCATCGACACGGCCGAGTACCACGAGCCCGCGATGAACGGCGTGCGCCCACCCGGCGGCGTCTGGATCGGCGTCTCCGGCCTCGACCTCGTGCGCGACGCGAAGGGCGACTTCCAGGTGCTCGAGGACAACGTCCGCACCCCCAGCGGCTACTCCTACGCCGTCGCCGCCCGGCGCGCGCTCGCCGCGCAGCTCGACGTGCCGCCCGCGGACGCGCCGCGGCCGCTCGACGATCTGCCGGCGCTGCTGCTGTTCGCGCTCGAGGCCGCGGCGCCCACGCCCGAGCGCAACCGCATCGCGCTGCTCACCGACGGCGCGGACAACGCAGCGTACTACGAGCACGAGTGGGCCGCGAAGGCGATCGGCGTGCCGCTGGTCGAGCCCGAGGAGCTCGCCGCGCGCGACGACATCGACATCGTCTACCGCCGCACCGACGCCGACCGGCTCGACACCAAGGTGGGCCGGGTGCTGCTCGATCCGGTGCGCAGCGGCCGCATCGGGGTCGTCAACGGCTTCGGCACCGGGGTCGCGGACGACAAGCTCACGCACGCCTATGTCGAGGACATGATTCGGTTCTACCTGGATGAGGAGCCGCTGCTGCCCTCGGTGGAGACCTTCGACCTGGGCCGACCAGAGATACTCGAACGCGCGATGGACGTGTTCGAGGAGCTGGTCATCAAGCCCCGCGGCGGGTACGGCGGGCAGGGTGTCGCGATCCTCCCCCACGCCGAGCCCTGGGACGTGGAGGCGGTGCGCCAGGCGGTGCTCGAGCGGCCCACGGCCTTCGTCGCGCAGCGCATGGTGATGCTCTCCTCCCACCCGACTGTCGTGAACGGCAAGCTCGCCTCGCGCCACGTCGACCTGCGCCCCTACGTCTTCCTCGGGCGCGACGGCGACGCGCGCGTCGCCCCCGGTGGCCTCACGCGGGTCGCGTTCGACGAGGGCGCGCTCGTGGTCAACTCGTCCCAGAACGGCGGGGCGAAGGACACGTGGGTGCTGGGCGGATGAACCGCCCGCTGATCGGCGTGACGACCTCGGAGGTCCGGCTCGCGGCGCAGGCCGACCCGATGCCCGAGGGCGATCCGCCGCAGCGGGAGATGGCGCTGGGGATGGTCTACATGCGCGCCGTCGAGCTCGCCGGCGGCCTGCCGGTGGTGCTGCCGCCGCTCGGCCACGACACGATCGCGCCGCTGCTCGACCGGCTCTGCGGGATCTGCCTCTCAGGCGGCCCGGACATCGACCCCGACGGCTACGGCGAGAGGGCGCGCAACCCGCAGCTCGGGCCGACGGAGCCCGACCTCGACGGCTACGAGCTCGCGCTGGCCCAGCTCGCCGACGCGCGTGGCATGCCGGTTCTGGGGATCTGCCGCGGCAGCCAGGCGATCAACGTCGCGCGCGGGGGCAGCCTGCACCAGCATCTCGGCGACCTCACCGACGGCTCGATCCAGCACCGCCAGGCGGTCCGCGGGCGGGTGCAGACGCACCGGGTGCGGATCGCGCCCGACACGCGGCTGGCGCGCACCATGGGCGTCACCGAGGCGGCGGTCAACTCCTTCCACCACCAGGCGGTGGACCGGCTCGGCCAAGGCCTGCGGGCAGTCGCGTGGTCCCCGGACGGGGTCGTGGAGGCCGTCGAGGACGACAGCGACGGGTTGTTCATGGGCGTCCAGTGGCACGCCGAGTCGCTCGTCGAGTTCCCCGAGCAGCTCGCGCTCTTCCGCGCGCTGATCGAAGGGGCCGACGGCTACGGACGGCGCTCGGTGGTGCAAGCGGCATGACCGGCGCCCACTGGTCCGACTGGAGCGACGCGGGGCGCGACGCGCCGTGGACCGTCGGCGTCGAGGAGGAGGTGATGCTGCTCGAGCCGCGCTCCTGGGGGCTGGACTCGCGGTCCGACGAGGTGCTGGCGGGGCTGCCCGAGGAGATGCGTGGCCGTACCGCCGCCGAGACGCACGGCTCGGCGCTCGAGCTCGCGACCGCACCGCAGGCGCTCGTCAGCGAGGCGGCGGCCGAGCTGTGCGATCTGCGCGGCGGGCTGGCGGCGGTGCTCGAGCCGCTCGGCATCCGCGCCGCGGTGGCCGGCACGCATCCGTTCACGCTGTGGGAGGACATCGAGGTCTCACCGGGCGCGCGCTACCAGTTCCTCTATTCCTCGATGCGCGAGCTCGCGCGCCGCGAGCCGACGTTCGGCCTGCACGTGCACGTCGCGGTGCCGCACCCCGAGCAGGCGGTGCGCGCCTACAACCGCATGCGCGCGCACCTGCCGATCCTGCTCGCGCTGTCGGGCAACTCGCCGTTCTGGCAGGGGCGGGACACGGGCCTGGCCTCGATGCGCACGCCGCTCTTCCAGGCCTTCCCGCGCGTCGGCATCCCGCGCATGTTCCGCTCCTACGCCGAGTACGTCGAGAGCATCGACATGCTGCTGCGCTGCGACGCCTTCCCCGAGCCGACGTTCCTGTGGTGGGACGTGCGCCTGCAGCCGCGCTTCGGGACGCTCGAGGTCCGGGTGATGGATGCGCAGACGCGCGTGACCGACACCGCCGCGCTGACCGCCCTCGTGCAGTGTCTCGTGCACATGGAGGTGCTCGAGGGATACGCGAGCCACGGGCTCGTCTCGCGGCCCGAGGTACTCGAGGAGAACCGCTTCATCGCCGCGCGCGACGGCATGGAGGCGCGCTTCGTCGACCCCGAGACCGAGCGCCGCCGGCCCGCCCGCGAGTGGCTCGCCGAGCTGCTCGACGCGTGCGCGCCGCACGCCGCGGACCTCGGCTGCACGGCCGAGCTCGAGAGCGTGCGCGCGCTCAGCGCCGCCAGCGGGGCCGCCCGCCAGCGCTCGCGCGCCGGGCGCGGGTCGGCGCCGCAGCTCGGCCGCCTGATGCGCGCGCTGCACGCCGACTTCACCACCGCGCGGTCAGAGCCGAGCGTCGTCGCCGTCTGAGTCATGTGCGGGATCGCCGGAGAGCTGCGGCGCGAGGCGTCGCCTGACCGGGACGCGCTCGACCGCATGAGCGCGGCGCTGGCGCCGCGCGGGCCCGACGGGGACGGCACGTGGTTCCATGACGGCTCCGCGCTCGCGCACCGCCCGGCGGCTACTACTGGTATCCGCCGCTGCTCGAGGAGGAGGGCGGGGGGCTCGACGTCTACACGCGCGCGTTCTTCGATCGCGACGACGCCGGGGTGCGCGGGCTGCTGGGCGAGGAGTGGGTGGCGGACGGCGACCCGTCGCGCGCGCTGGCGGCCTCGTGGTTCGCGGCCGAGGGTGCGCGGAGCGCGATCGATCGCGGGCTGCGGCTCGACGCCGAGGTGATGCTCGTCGACGACCCGGTCAAGCGCGTCGACAACATGACGATGGCGCACGGTCTGGAGGCGCGCACGCCGTTTCTCGACCACGAGCTGGTCGAGCTCGCCGCGCTGTGCCCGCCCGAGCTCAAGCTCGCCGACGGCGGCAAGGGCGTGTTGAAGCGCGGTGCGCGCGGCGTCGTGCCGGACGCGGTGATCGACCGGCCGAAGGGCTACTTCCCCGTCCCCGCGCTGTCGCATCTGGAGGGCCCGGTGCTCGAGCTGGTCGCCGACGCGCTGCGCTCGGGCGCGGCGCGCTCCCGCGGCCTCTTCCGCGAGGACGTCGTCGAGGCGATGCTCGCGTCTCCGAACGAGCACCGCACCAACCTCGACGGCTCGACGCTGTGGCAGCTCGGCCTCTTGGAGCTGTGGCTGCAGGAGCACGTCGATTGAGACGCTTGCCGGAGGAGATCGCGGCGATCGCGCGGGCGAAGGCGCGCCTCGATGGGCTGGGGTTCCATCCGGCGCCGGTGCGCATCGGGCGCGTACGGATCCTGCACACGCCGTGGCTGTTCCGGCTGCCGTGGTTCCGGCGCTTCCACGGCTACACGATGTGGCCGCTGATCCTGCTGGCGCAGCCGCTCGGCGAGGTCTCGGACGACCTCATCGTCCACGAGCTCTGCCATGTCTGGCAGATGCAGCACCACCCGCTGTCGATGCCGCTGTCGTACCTGTGGCAGGGGTACGACGACAACCCGCACGAGGTCGAGGCGCGGGCCGCCGCTGAGTGGACGCGGCGGGCCTAGGTCCTAGATCGAGTCCTCGAGCTCCTTCAGGCGGGCGGGCTCCGCGTGCAGGTGCGGCGCGATGTAGGCAGCGAAGACCTCGCGGGCGAGCTCGTCCTCGGAGGCCGCCGAGAGCGCGTTGCGCTCCGCCGCGTGCTTGGCGGCATCGAGGAACGTCCCGGCGCCGAGCTCCGGCAGATCGGCGGCCAGCAGCCGCTTGACCGCCGCGGCGGCGCGCTCGTCGCCGTCGGCCGCGGCGTCGATCGCCTGCTCGAGGTCGGCCTGGCCGGGTTGGTGGAGGTGGACCTGGGCGAAGCGCCGCAGCAGCGCGGACGAGCCCTCGAACGCACCGGCGGTGGAGTCCCGCGTCGCGACGATCCGCCAGTCCGCGGGCGCGGCGACCTCGCGCGAGCCGTCGGGCAGCGAGAGCGGGAGACCGCCGAGGAACGAGGACAGGTCGCCGAACGCCGCGTCGAGCTGCGCGCGGTCGATCTCGTCGATCAGCAGCCACTTCTTCTTGCCCGCGGCGGAGAGCACATGGCCCTGGCTGAAGCCGTCGTCTCCGATGCGGCCGACGGTGTCCTGCGCGGTCCAGCCCGGGCTCGCGGTGGCGAGCGCCGCACCCTCGGAGCGGCCGGCCTGCACCGCCGCCTCGACGATCGCCAGCGCCAGCGAGGACTTGCCCGAGCCCGCGGGACCGGAGATCACGAGGTGCTTGCCGGTCGCGAGCGCGGCGACGAGCCCGGCGTACACGGAGTCCGGCAGCTTCAGGCCCGACTCCTCCGCGGCGGCGCGAACCGAGGCGAGGTCGAGGAAGCCGCTCGGCGCCCGCGTGCTCGCGGCCACGGGCGGCGCCGCGTCGGCGACCTCGGCGGGCGGAGCGGGCTCCTCCGCCGCGTCGTCGGCGGCGTGGGCGTCCGCCGCCGGGCGCGGCTCGACGCGGTCGGCCTGCGGGCCATCGGCGGGCGTCACATCCGGGAGGTCGCTCTCGGGCGCCGCCGGGGCGTCCGCGAGAGGATCGCCGCTCGCAGGCGGGACCGCTTCGGGCAGCGGGTCGCCGGCCTCGGGCGTCGCCACTCCGCCGCCGGCGAGCGGATCGCCGCTCACGGGCGCGGCCGCCCCGGGCGCAGCCAGCGGATCGTCGCTCACGGGCGCAGCCGCCCCGGGCGCAGCCAGCGGATCGCCGTCGGCGGGCGCGGCCGCTTCGGGCGCAGCGACCGGATCTCCGCTCGCGGCCGCTCCGGCCTCGGCCAGCGGATCGCCGCCCGAGGGCGCAGCCGCTTCGGGCTCGGCCAGCGGGTCGCCGGCCTCCACCTCGGGCGCGGGCTCGGGCGTCGCGACGTCGGGCTCCGGCGCGGCCGCTCCGGCCCCGAGCGGATCGCCTGCCTCCACCTCCGGCGCGGATCCCGGCGTCGCGGTTTCGGCCTCCGGCTCGTCCGCTCCGGCCGCCAGCGGGTCGCCCGCCTCGACCGGCGCCTCGGCCGACGGCGCGCCCTCCTCGGGCTCATCCGCTCCGACCGCCGGATCGTCGTCCGGCGTACCGGCCTCGACCTCCGGACCCGTCGCAGCGGCGACCTCCGCGTCCGCCTCGGGGACCACGTCGCCGGCCTCGGACGCAGCCGCTCCGGCCGCCAGCGGGTCGCCGACCTCCACGGCCGCGGGGGGGCCGCTGACCGGCGTGTCCTCGTCCGGCGCCGCCGCGGCCGCGGCGGCCTGCTCGGGCTTGACCGCCGAGTACGCGCGCGTCGTCTCGTCGGGCGCGGCGGTCTCCCAGATGTCCGACGGCGGCACGGGGCGCCCTCCCGCCGCCGGGGGCGGGGGATCGGCGGGCGCCGTCGCGCTGCCGGCGACGTCCTCGTACTCGCCGGTCGCGCCCGGGCTCTCGTCCTCGGCCGCGGCGGGGACCGGAGCCGGTTCCTCGGCGGGCTCGGGCTCAGCCGGCTCCGGCTCGGCGGGCTCCGGCTCGGCCGCGCGGGCAGCCCATTCGGCCGCCCCCTCCGACTCGGCCGCCTCCGGGCCGCCCGGGTTGAGCTGGCCCGCGAGGTCGCGCAGCGACATGTGGATCGGGAGCGTCAGCTCGGCCTTCGCCTGCGTGCCGGTCTCGGTCAGCCGGCTCTCGCCGTCGATGAGCTCGAGGTCGCGGAGGAACGTCGTGTAGCGCTCGCCCTGGCTCTCGAGCGTGTTCTCGTTGTCCCAGCCCGCGCGGCCGAGGTGGCCCAGCGCGCGGCCGAAGTCGAGCATGGAGACGCGGAAGTCCGGCGGGCTCGACGCGTACAGCGACAGCCCGATCGCCACGCCGTGGTAGATCGAGTCCGTCATATGACGCTCGCGCAGCTGGCGGCGCAGCCACTCGGCTTGGTCGGGCGCGACGTCGAAGATTGCGTCCTCGTTGCTCGCGCGGACATAGCGCTTGCCGATCTCGGTCAGCTCGACGCTGCCGCGATCCTCGTTCAGCAGGCCCGCGGAGCGCGCGAAGGAGACGAACTGGCGCGTCCGGCCGAGCGCGTTCTCGAGACCGGGCGGGAATAGCTCCTCGATCGAGAACTCGGTGATGAACTCGTCGAGACGGAGGCGCTCGCGCTGGTTGATCGCGCGCAGGAGGCCATGGGTGTCACCGAGGCGGGGGGCTGGGATCGGACGCATGGGCCGAACCTAGCCAACCCGGGGCGCCCCGGTCCAGTGCCGGGTGTCAGCGTGCGGCCCGGGCCGGCCGCGATCGGCCGGCCCGGGGACGCTCGGATCAGCTGGGCTTGGCGGCCTTGGGCTCGGCCGCGGCGGCCGCGTCCTTCGCCTTCTCGGCGGCCGCGGCGGTCGCCTTCTCGTCGCCGGCCGGCTTCGGCGCGATCGCCGACTTCGGCGCCGCGGGCGCGCCCGCCTTGGGAGCCGCGGCTGCGGTCGTCGGCTTCGACGCGGGCGCCTTGGCGGCGGCAGCGGTGCCCGACTTCGGCTTCGCGGCGGCGGGCGTCTTGGCCGCGCCTGCCGGCTTCGACGCGGTCGCAGGCTTCGCGGGCGTCTTGGCCGCGGTGACCGGCTTCGACGCCGTGGCCGTACTGGCGGCGCCGGCCGCCGGCTTCGGCGAGTCAGCGGTGTCCGGCTTGGGAGCGGGAACGGTGGTCGGCGGGGCGGTCGCCGCCTTCGGCGCCGGCGCGGCCTTCGGCTTCGCGGCCGTGCCCGCCATCGGCTTGGCACCCGCGGTGCTCGTCGCAGCGGCGGGCTTGGCCGCCGTTCCCGCCTTCGGCTTCGCAGCGGAGGGCTTCGCAGCCGTCCCGGCGCTCGGCTTCGCGGTTGTCGCCGACTTCGGCGCGCCGCTCGCGCCCGCCTTCGGCTTCGGCTTGCGGGCGGTGGCGCCCGATGCGCGCGTGCGCGCAGTGCGCGTCGCGGTCGGGGCAGGAGTGCCCGTCTTGGTCCCGCCGGCTCGCGGCGCGGGCGCCGGGGTCTCGGCGGTGGTGTCGGCTGCGTCGTCGTGATCGCCGCGGAGGCGGCTGGTCGCTTCCGACACGACCTTGCGTCCGCGATCGACGACGCCGGTGATGAGGTCCTTGGGTTTGATGGCCATGGCGCCCACTGTACGAGCAACCCGCCGCCGGACAAGGCGGCGTCGGCAGGCGGACGAGCTAGGCGGTGAGCAGGAGCGCGGCGGAGTCGCCGCAGGCCATCGCGACGGCTTCGGAGGCCGACATCGTCTCGGCGACCGTCCCGTCGGGGTTGCGCAGCTCGGCCCAGACCTGGCCCCAGTTGCGGTCGACCTCGAAGTGCAGCTCGAGGTCGGTGGTGAACAGTTCCTGAGCCCGCTCCCACGCTGCGTCGATCTGTGCCAGGACCTCAGGCGGCGGTCCGGCAGATACGTCGGTGGTGGCGTGGAAGCGGGGCATCAGGTGAACCTTTCAGGAGCGGAGCACGCTGCAAGAGGATCATCGGACACATTGGACCGGAAGCGCATGGGGTGCTCACCCCAAGCGTGCTAAGACGCTCACAGGATGGCCGCAGCCGGCACGCACACGGAGCTGGTGCTCGCCGGGCTGCTGTTCGCGGTCGCCGTTCTCGTCACCGCGGCGCGCGTCCTCGACGTCCCGTATCCGATCTTCCTCGTGCTCGGCGGCCTCGGGCTCGGGCTCATCCCCGGCATCCCGAACATCGAGCTGCAGCCGGATCTCGTCCTCCTGGTCTTCCTGCCGCCGCTGCTCTACTCCGCGTCGTTCTTCACCGGGCTGCGGGATCTGCGCCAGAACATCCGCCCGATCAGCCTGCTCTCGATCGGCCTCGTGCTCGCGACCGCGCTCGCCGTCGCGCTCGTCGCGCACGCGGTGATCGACGGCATGTCGTGGCCGGCCGCCTTCGTGCTCGGCGCCATCCTCTCCCCCACCGACCCGGTGGCGGCGACCGCGATCGCGGGGCGCCTCGGCGTCCCCCGCCGCGTCGTGACGATCGTCGAGGGCGAGGCGCTGATCAACGACGCGACCGCGCTCGTCGCGTACAAGGTCGCGGTCGCGGCCGTGCTCACCGGCACGTTCAGCGCCTTGGAGGCCGGCGCCCAGTTCCTCTACTCCGGCCTCGGCGGCGCGGCGGTCGGGCTTGCCATCGGCTGGGTCATCGCGCAGGTGCGCGAGCGCCTCGACGACCCGCCGGTCGAGATCACGATCGCGCTCGTGAGCGGCTACGCGGCCTACCTGCCCGCCGAGCAGCTCGGCCTCTCCGGGGTCACCGCCGCCGTTGCAATCGGCCTCTACATGGGCTCGCAGACGTCGCGGCTGACCAACTCGACGGTCCGCATGCAGGGCGACGCGGTGTGGCAGATCCTCGTCTTCCTGCTCAACTCGTTCCTGTTCGTCTTCATCGGCCTGCAGCTGCCGACGATCCTCGACGACCTGCGCGGCGAGAACATCGACACGGTCCACCTGATCCTGTACGGCGCCGCCGCGACCGCCACAGTGATCGTCATCCGGCTGGTGTGGACCTTCGTCTTCGCCTACCTCCCGTACTGGCTGTTCCACGGCCTGCGCGAGCGCGACCCGGTGCCGAGGGCGCGCAACGTCGCGATCATCGCGTGGATGGGGATGCGCGGCGCCGTGTCGCTCGCCGCCGCGCTCGCGCTTCCGCTCTCGACCGACGCCGGGGCGCGCTTCGACGAGCGCCCGCTGATCCTGTTCGTCGTCTTCTGCGTGATCCTCGGCACGCTCGTGCTGCAGGGGCTCTCGCTGCCGTGGCTGATCCGGCAGCTCGACGTCGAGAGCGACGACGAGGACGTCATCGAGCAGGAGGCGCGCGCCCGCCTCCATGCCGCAGAGGCTGCGCTGGAGCGCATCGACGGGCTCGAGCGGGAAGACTGGACGCTGGGGGAGTCGATCGACCGGCTGCGCGGGATCTACCGCTACCGCCGGAATCGCTTCGCCGCGCGGTTCGACGACGAGATCGACCACGAGCCGATCGAGGAGCGCAGCAACGCCTGGGGCCGGATGATGTTCGAGGTCATCGAAGCGCAGCGCGACAAGATCGAGGCGATGCGCCGCGCGGGGGAGATCACCGACGAGGTCATGCGCAACGTCGAGCGCGACCTCGACCTCGAGGAGCGGCGCCTCAGCGAGGTTGGTTAGAGGCCGGGCGGGTGGCGGGCGACGAAGCCCGCCCTGCGGCCGCGCAGGTCGTTCTGCCAGCGCGAGCCGGTCCGCTGCGCGCCGGAGGTGTCGAAGCGGATGCCCGCCACCTCCATGTAGACGTGGCCCGGGCTCGAGTACACGGTGACCCACTTGCCCGGCCCCGCCTTACCCCAGCCCATGAGGCCCCCGGAGTCGCTGGGGCCGGCGATCAGCCCGGCGGCGTAGAGCGCGAAGGAGATCGATCCCGAGCAGTCGTAGCCGGTGTCGAGGAAGCGGCCGTGGCCGCCGCCCCACTTGTAGGGCGTGCGCGCGATCGCGTTGCCCGCCTCGATGATCTTGAGCACCTCGGCAGGCGCCTCGAGCGGCGGCAGCGCGACGCCGTTGTCGAGCGCCGTCGCGTTCTTCGTCCCGCCGTTGATCGCGCTCGGGGCGTCGACGCGCGCGGGCGTGTCCGAGGCGGGCCCGGTCGGCTTGGGGGAGTTGTCCTCGGGCGCGGCCGCGCCCGTGGTGGCGGACTCGACGCTCGCGGTCTGGGCCTGGCCGGCGACGGGCTCGGAGAGCTTGGGATGCGGCTTGGGCAGCGGCGGCAGCTCGGCCTTCCGGGCTGCCTTGACCTCCGCGCGCGGTGACGCGTCCGGCGTCGCCCCGCAGCCGCTGAGCGCGAGCAGGACGCACGTGATGAGAAGGCAGGCCTTGATCGGCATGGAGACAGGCGCATGATGGCGCAGTGAATCCATCGGCCGTCGCGCTTGAGGCTTGAGTGGCATCCTCAGGCCGATGGCCACCTGGGACGCGTTCGCCGCCGCCGCGCCGGAGCTCGCCGCCGCCGCCCGCGAGCTCCTCGAGGCCCACACGCACCTCACCCTCGCGACGCTGCGAGCGGACGGCGCGCCGCGCATCAGCGGCATCGAGGCGCAGGTCCTCGAGGGCGATCTCTGGTTCGGCTCCATGCCGAACGCGCTCAAGGCCCGCGACCTCCAGCGCGATCCGCGCTTCGCGCTGCACTCCGGCACCGGCGACGCCTCCGACTGGCACGGCGACGCGAAGGTGGCCGGCCGCGCCGAGGAGATCACCGACCCCGAGCGGATGACGGAGATCGCCGATGCGATGGGCCACCCGCAGAGCGGGCCGTGGCACCTGTTCCGTGCGGAGCTGAGCGAGGTGTCGACGGTCCGCGTGGGCGAGCCCGCCGACCACCTCGTGATCGACTCCTGGCGCGAGGGCGAGGAGCCGAAGCGGATCAGGCGCTGAGCACGCGCGCCAGCTTGTCGAACTGCCGGCTCGAGCCCTGCTCGGCGAACGCGCCCATCTCGGCCGGATGGAAGACCTGCTCGGGCGGCGCGTCGAAGGTGCGGACGGTCTCGACCTGCTTGCTGGGCTGTGTGGCGGAATCAGACATGGTGCTGTCCTCTCGATCCGGCGCGATTTCTAGCCCAGCGCCTGCGCGAGGTCGGCGATCAGGTCCTGGCTCGCCTCGACCCCGCACGAGAGCCGCACGAGGTCGGCGGGCACAGCCGCGGCGGAGCCCTCGACCGACTGGTGCGTCATCGCCTGCGGCACCTCGATCAGCGACTCGACGCCGCCGAGGGACTCGGCGAGCGAGAAGACCTTGGTCGAGGCTGCGATCTCGAGCGCGCCGGGATGGCGGAAGGAGACCATGCCGCTGAACCCCGGCCAGCGCACGTCCTCGATCCCCGCCACCTCGCGAAGCCAGGTCGACACCGCACGCCCGTTCGCGTCGTGCGCGGCGACCCGCAGGTGCAGCGTGCGCAGCCCGCGGTGGACGAGGAAGCAGTCCAGCGGCCCGGGCACGGCGCCGACCGCGTTCTGGACGAAGCGGACCTTGTCGTGCAGCTCGGGGTCCGCGACGATGGCGGCGCCGCCGACGGTGTCGGAGTGGCCGCCGAGGTACTTCGTGGTCGAGTGCACGACGGCGTCGGCGCCGAGCTCGAGCGGACGCTGGTGCACCGGGGTCGCGAACGTGTTGTCGACGACGACGAGCGCGTTGCGCTTGCGCTCGATCACCGCCGCGACGTCGATGACGTTGAGCGAAGGGTTGGTCGGCGTCTCGACCCACACGAGCACAGTGTCGTCGCGGATCGCGCTCGCGACCGCGTCGAGGTCGCGCTGGTCGACCATGTCGTACTCGACGCCGAAGCGCGAGAGCACCTTGTCGACGAGCCGGTAGGTACCTCCGTAGAGGTCGTCGGGCAGCACCACGTGCGCGCCGGCGCTCGCGATCGCGGTGATCAGCGCGTGCTCGGCGGCCATGCCGGAGGAGAACGCGCTGGCGAGGCCGCCCTCGAGCTCGCCGAGCGCCGTCTCCAGCGCAGCACGCGTCGGGTTGGAGGAGCGCGCGTAGTCGAAGCCGGCGAGGAACTCGCCGGGCGCGCCCTGCACGAAGGTGGAGGACTGGTGAATGGCCGGGATGACCGAGCCGTAGCTCGGATCCGGCGTGAGCCCCGCGTGGACGCAGCGGGTGGCGAATTCGGTCATGTGACCAGTGATTCGAGCAGGTCGGCGCGCGTGACGATGCCAAGCGGCTGGCCGTGGTCCGTGACGGTCAGCGCCTGGCGGTCCCCGGCGAGCAGCTCGACCGCCTCGCGGACGGAGTCTTCGACCGAGACGGCGGGGAACGGCTCCTCCATCACCTCGGCGATCTCGAGGTCCATCAGCGACGGCGCCCCGATCGCGCGCTTGAGCAGCCCGCGCTCGCCGACCGAGCCGACGATCGAGTTCTCGTCGTGCGCGGAGACGACCGGCAGTTGGGAGACGCGGTGCTCGTGCAGGAGCGCGATCGCGTCGCGCACCTTCTGGCCCGTCTGCACGACCACGAAGTGCGGGATCTCGCCGGCCGCGGTCTTGGCCCGCAGGACGTCACCGACCGTCTTGTCGTCCGGGCGGTCGAGGAAGCCGTACTGGCTCATCCACGCGTCGTTGAAGATCTTCGAGAGGTACGCGCGGCCGCCGTCGGGGAGCACGACCGCGATCAGCGCCTCGGGATCGTCGATCTCCTTGGCGACCTGCAGCGCGGCGTGGACGGCGAGGCCGCAGGAGCCGCCGAGCAGCATCCCCTCGGTCTCGGCGAGCCGGCGCGTGGTCAGGAACGAGTCGCGGTCGGATACGCGGACGTAGCGATCGACCACGCTCGGGTCGTAGGTCTCCGGCCAGAAGTCCTCGCCCACGCCCTCGACGAGGTAGGGATGCACCTCGGTGCCGGAGTAGATCGAGCCCTCGGGGTCCGCGCCGATGATCTCGATGTCCGGGTTCTGCTCCTTCAGGTAGCGCGCCATCCCGGTGATCGTGCCGCCGGTGCCGACGCCGACGACGAGGTGGGTGAGGCGGCCGCCGGTCTGGCGCCACAGCTCCGGCCCGGTCGTCTCGTAGTGCGTCTGTGGGTTGGCGGGGTTCGCGTACTGGTTTGGCTGGAAGGCGCCGGGGATCTCCTGGGTGAGGCGGTCGGCGACGCGATAGTAGGACTGCGGCGAGTCGGGCGCGACGTCGGTCGGCGCCACCACGACCTCGGCGCCGTAGGCGCGCAGCAGGTCGATCTTCTCGTTCGACATCTTGTCCGGCATCACCGCGATCACGCGGTAGCCCTTGAGCCGGGCGGCGATCGCAAGCCCGGTGCCGGTGTTGCCCGAGGTCGGCTCGATGATCGTGCCGCCGGGCTTGAGGCGCCCATCGTTCTCGGCCGCCTCGATCAGGCGGATCGCGACGCGGTCCTTGATCGAGCCACCTGGGTTGAAGAGCTCGAGCTTGGCGACGATCTGGGGTGCGAGCCCGGCGCCGATGCGGGAGAGCCGCACGAGCGGCGTATTTCCGATCGTGTCGAGGATGGAGTCGCGGATGTCCGTCCCTGCGTCCGTTTCGCGCGTGCTCATGTCGCTAAGGGTATGCCTCGGGCGGTCAGGCGGAGGGCGCCCGCCTGTGCGGCGAGCGCGCCGAGGACGGCGGCGGCGAACGCGATCGCGATGCCTGCCGGCTGGACGAGGGCCGCGCTCGGCGCGCAGAACACGATGAACGCCGCCGTGCCGCGGAGCAGGTCCTGGAGGGCGGCGCCACCGCGCTGCGCGAGCTTGAAGACCGCGAGGATCGAGGCGAGGACGGGCAGCGCGGCGAGGATCCGGCCGACGTTCGGGGCGGGGCGTGTTGCTCGCGTGGTCTCGGCGGGAAGGCGCTGACGAGGCCGCTGACCCCAGCGCCGCGCGGCGAGCGTCGCGGCGCCCACCAGCGCGGGCGCGACGAGCAGCGTCAGGGTGGGCTCGAGCACGGCTGACGAGGCTAGCTGGGAGAGCAGTCGATAGGCGCGGCCCGATTTCCGCCGCAATTTGCGAACAATCGTGGCTGCCGTCGGGGAGAGTCCGTGCGCTTTGTGGCTAGACCTCCGCACAAGTCAACGTCACTCGTGGAGGAGGACGGCGGCCCGTGGCGACACGGATGTTCGATCGGAGGCCAGCGGCGCTCAGTGCCGACCCGCACCAGCGGGTCTCGGCGATCGTCGCCCGCCATGGGGACCTGCTCCTGCGGATCGCCCGCCAGTACGCGCTCTGCGCTGACGACGCCCACGACGCCGTCCAGCGCGCGCTCGAGATCTACATGCGCCGCGTCGAGTCGCTCGACCCGGCCACGGAGCTCGCGTGGATGAAGGTCGTCGTCAAGCACGAGAGCCTGGCCGTCCGCCGCGCCCGAGCAGGGGTCGCGTCCGAGGATGTCGACCTCGACGCCGTACCCGCCGCGGCACAGCGCTCGATCGAGGAGCGCTTCGAGTCCGCCGAGCGGGTCGAGCGATCCGCCGAGGTCATGCGGCGCTTGAAGCGCGACGAGGCCCGCGCCCTGATGCTCAAGGCCGAGGGCCTCTCCTACAACGAGATCGGCGAGCGCCTCGGATGGACCTACACGAAGGTCAACCGCTGCATCACCGAGGGCCGGAGGCGCTTCATGCGGCTCTACGAGGAGCTCGAGACCGGGATCGAGTGCGAGCGCCTCGCACCGACCGTGGCCGCACTCGCACAGGGGACCGCGGACAGCGAGGCGCTGCTCGAGCTCCGCCCCCACCTGCGCAACTGCGCCGGCTGCCGCGCGACGGTGCGAGCCCTCCACGCCTCGCACCTGCGCGGCCTCAGCGCGTTCGCGGCGGCGATCTTCGCGCCGGCGCGGGCGTTCGTCGACCGGTTCCGAGGCGGCGGCGGACGCGTTGCGGATACGCCGGTCGAGCTGCACCCGATGGATCGTCAACCGGACGTCGACGAGCTGTTCCGCCGCCTCAACGGCGGCGAGCCGGCCGTCCAGCCGGCCGCACCCTCGGTCGCCGAGGGAGTGGGCCGGCTCTCGACGGCCCGGATCAACCTCCGCGGCTTCCTCGAGACCGCCCTCCACCGCCTCCAGAGCTCCGACCTCGCGATCGGCGTCCACGCCGCCACCACTGGCGGCGGAGGCCGCATCACCTCGATCGCCGCCCTCATCGGGATCTGCGTCAGCGGCATCGGAGCCGGCACCTACTGCGTCGCAACCGCACTCCTGCCCGACCCCAAGCCGGCGATCCGCAGCGAGGAGAGGACCGCGAAGCGCAGGGCCAC
>JBDTMF010000009.1:0-40692 GCA_039934455.1 Solirubrobacteraceae bacterium | reverse complement strand
ACGCCGGCCAGTCGGGCGAGACGCTCTACATCGCGATGCAGTTCATCCGCGGCTCGGACCTCGGGGCGATCCTGCGCGAGGAGGGTCGCCTGCGCCCCTACCGGGCGATCGACGTCTGCCGCCAGATCGCCTCGGCGCTCGACGCTGCGCACGCCATGGCGCTGATCCACCGCGACGTCAAGCCGGGCAACGTCCTGATCGAGGGGCGCCGCGCGTACCTGACCGACTTCGGGCTGACCAAGCGCTCGGGTGACGACAAGACGAACCTGACCCAGGCCGGCGAGCTCGTGGGCACGATCCACTACATCGCCCCGGAGCAGATCGAGGGCGGCCAGGTCGACGCCCGCACCGACGTCTACTCGCTCGCGTGCCTGCTCTTCCACTGCCTGGTGGGCGACATCCCGTTCTCCCGCGACACCGACGTCGCGGTGATCTACGCGCACCTGTCCGAGCCGCCACCGAAGCCGTCGGAGCTGCGCCCGGAGCTGCCGCTGGGGCTGGACGCCGTGATCGCCAAGGCGCTGGACAAGTCGCCCGACCGGCGCTTCGCGTCCTGCTCGGACCTGATGTCGGCCGCACGCGCGGTGCTCGACGCGGCCGGGCCCCTGCGCGACACCGTGTCCGGGCGCGGCGTGCCGATCGGCGGCGACGCGCCGGACGTCGCGACGGCGATCGGGCGCAAGGTCCCCAGCCGCGACGGCGAGCCGGCGACCGTCCCCGAGTCCGAGCGGCGCGCGCGCGTGCTGCTCGCCGGGCTCGACCTGAGTGCCCGCGCGATCGTCCAGGTCGCGGTCGGCGAGAGCTGCGAGGTGGAGCTGGCCGCGGAGGGCGAGGACGTGGTGGAGGCCGCGCGCGAGCGCCATCCCGACCTGATCGTGCTCGACTGGAACGCCGCCGACCTGGCGGCGCGCGACATCCTCGACGCCCTGCGCGCCGACGCGGTCACCCGCGAGTCCAAGGTCCTGCTCGTCGTCCGCGACAAGCAGGCCCGCAGCCGCGAGGTGGCGCGCGCGAGCGCCGACGAGACGCTCGCCACCCCGTTCTCCCCCCTGCAGCTGCAGGTGAAGCTCCGCAAGCTCCTGGGCGCCGACGCCGTCGCCATATGAGCCGCGACCCGTGTGGCTGAGGGTCGTGTCCGGCGCCGACGCCGGGCGGACCGTCGAGGTCCCGGCGGAAGGAAGGGCGTTCGTCCTCGGTCGCGTGCAGGGCTGCGACCTCGTCATCCGTGACGAGAAGGCCTCGCGCCATCACGCCGAGCTGCGGGCCGAGCCGGCCGGCGGGCTGCGCGTGCGCGACCTCGGCTCGGCCAACGGCACGTTCGTCGACGGCCGCCGGGTCGAGGAGGCGATGCTCGCGGGGGGCGAGGAGCTGCAGATCGCCGGCGTCGAGATCGCGGTGCTGGCGCATGCCCCGGAGGCGCACGGCGGGGGCGAGCCCGTGCCGACCTGGTCGGTCGTCGGGCGGCTGGTCGACCACCGCACGCGCGGCGCGCGGCGCGCGACGTGGGTGGCCCTCGGCGCGGCCGGGATCGCGCTCGCGACGGTGGCGTTCGTGCTCCTGGTGGGTGGCGGCGGCGACGATCGCAGCGTTCCCCGGGTGGTGAAGCAGCTCGCGCCTTCCACGCTGCTCGTCGAGGCGATGCGCGGACCCCGCCGGACCGCCACCGGCTCGGGCTGGGTGCTCGACGCCGGCAAGGGGCTCGTGGTCACCGCGGCGCACGTCATCAACGAGGGCACCGCCTACCGCGTCGCGATCGACGGCCAGGTGCGGCCGGCGGCGCTCGTCGGCAGCGCGCCGTGCGAGGACCTCGCGCTGCTGCGCGTGGACGGCGCGGCGGGGCTGCGCGACGCCCCGCTCGGCAAGGGCTCCGGCGTCCAGCAGGGCGAGACGGTCGTCGCCCTCGGCTTTTTGGCCGGCGCGACGGCGACGGACAAGCCGACCTCGACCCGCGGCGTCGTCTCGTCGGAGGGCACGGCCTTCCGCGACCCCTCGCCCGACGTGCCCGCCTACCGCGAGGTCGTGCAGACCGACACGGCCCTCAACCCGGGCTACTCCGGCGGGCCGCTGGCCGACCTCGACGGGCGCCTCATCGGCGTCAACGCGGCGGCGCGCACGACCGGCTCCGACGGCCGGCCGCTCCAGGGCCAGAACTACGCGATCGGCATCGACCGCGCGCGGCGGGTCCTGGGCGAGCTGCGGCGCGGGCGCTCGATCGGCTGGATCGGCGCGACCTTCGGCTACCCCACGACGGAGGAGCTGCTGCAGCGCAAGCTCCCGCCGGGGCTCTACCTGACCGGCGCCGTGCCCGGCACGCCGGCCGCCCGCGCCGGGCTCGGCGGTCGCGGCGAGCTGCTCGCCGGGATCGACGGCCGGCCGCTCGCCTCCTCGCTGGCGTCCTACTGCGCGGCCGTCGCGGGCCGGCCGGGCGGGAGCGAGCTCGAGCTGACGCTCGCCCGGCCGGGCAGCAGGAAGACGCGCGAGGTCACGGTGGCGCTGGCGTGAGCGGCCCGGCGGCGGCCGCGGCGCCGATCGCGGTGATCCTCGCCGGCGGCCGATCGCGTCGCATGGGCTCGCCCAAGGCGCTGATCGAGCTCGGCGGCCGGCCCCTGCTCGCGTGGGCGCTCGCCGCGGCGCTGGAGGCCGGCCTCGAGACCGTCGTCGTCGCGAAGCCGGGGTCGGCGCTGCCGCCGCTCGACGTCCCGGTGTGGCCGGAGCCCGAGCGGCCCGCCCACCCGCTCACGGGGGTCGTCGCCGCGCTCGAGCGTGCCGCGCCGCGGGCGGTCGTCGTGCTCGCCTGCGACATGCCGTTCGTCCCACCGGAGCTGATCGCGCGGCTGGCCGCGCTCGACGCCGTGGCGGCCGCACCGCCCGGCGAGGCCTTCCCGGCCCGCTACGAGACCGGTGCGCTGCCGGCGCTGCGCACCGGCCTCGAGCGCGAGGCGCCGCTGCGCGCGGTGCTGGCCGAGCTGGCGCCGGTGGAGGTCGCCGCCGGCGGCGAGCACGCGCTGCTCGGCATCAACGATCCGGAGACGCTGGCGCGGGCGGCGGCGCTGCTTGGCTGAGCGCCTCGGCGAGGACGAGCGCGTCCTCGGGCGAGCGCCCGGCGGTCGCGGCCAGCCAGCAGGCGATGGGGGCGGCGCGGCGCTCGGAGGCGTGCGCGGCCACCGAGGCGAGCTTGAGCAGCGTCTGCACCTCGGCGGCGTCGGGCGCGGGCAGGCCGAGCGCCTCGGCGAACTGCGCGATCCACTCTTCGGCGGTTGGAGCCATGGTCGGACGTTAGCCTCCCGCCGGTGAGCGCAAACGCACCGGACGTCGCAATCGTGGGCGGCGGCATCGTGGGCTGCGCGCTCGCCGCGTTCCTGGCCGAAGACGGTGCGCGTGTGCGGCTCTACGAGCGCGACGAGGTCGCCGCCGGTGCCTCCGGCCGCAACTCCGGCCCGCTCCAGCACCCGATGGACGAGACGCTCGCCGGCGTGTACGCCGCGTCGGTGGCGCTCTACGCCGAGCTTGGCCACGGCTTCGAGCTGCCCGCCGAAGCCGTCGGCATCCTCGTGGTCTCCGAGGATCCGGCGGCGCTCGAGCCGACCCGCGCCGACCTCGCCGCGCGCTTCCCGGAGCTGCGCGCCGAGGCGCTCGACCCCGCCGCGCTCCACGCGACCGAGCCCGCGCTCGCCGAGGGCCTGGCCGCCTTCCTCCTCGACACCGGCCTGCCCGTGCCGCCCGCCGCCGCCACCCAGGCCTTCGCGGCCCGCGCGCGCGCCGCGGGCGCCGAGCTGATCGAGGGCGTCGCCGCCACCCCGATCGTCGAGGGCGGCCGCACGCCGGGGGTGCGCACCACCGCCGGCACCGCACCGGCGGGAGCGGTCGTCGTCGCGGCCGGCCCATGGACGTCCGCGCTCATCAACCCTCGACCAGGGGTCAGGCCCCCGGTCGAGGGTTGGCGCCCGATCAGGCCGCTGTGGGGCGTCAACGTCGAGCTGCGGCTCGCGCAGCCGCCGCGCCACTCGCTCGAGGAGGGCGGGATCCAGGACCTCCCGCTCGCCGACGGTGGGCTCGACCCCCTGTTCAGCCTCGTGACGCGCGGCGGCGTCTCCGCGCTCGGGTCGACGTTCCTGGCCGAGCAGCCCGATCCGACCGGGGTCGCGCCCGTGCTGCTCGAGCGCGGCGCGCGCTTCGTGCCGGCGCTGGAAGGGACCCACGTCGTCTCCGTGCGGGCCTGCGCGCGGCCCATGAGCCTCGACGGCCACCCGCTGCTCGGGCCGCTGCCGGGCGTCGAGGGCCTGTTCGTGGCCGCGGGCCACGGGCCGTGGGGCATCTCGCTCGGCCCGGGCTCGGCCCGGCTGGTTGCCGACGCCGTCCTCGGCCGTCCGGCGGAAATCGCCCCGGAGCTCGCCACGGCGCGCTTCGGTCAGGCCGCCTGAGGCACCCGCGACAATCCCCGGCGTGGCCGCGCCCGACACCCCCACGACCAGTCCGACCGGCCTCGCGCACGTGGCCACCGTCTCCTTCCTCGCGGCGCGCGCGGCGCCGTCGGCGCAGTTCTGGCTCGCGCTGGCGGGCGGGATCGGGCTGGCACGGACGGCCGCGCTCAAGGGCGTGCGGATCGGCTACGGCGCGAGCCTCGCGGCGATGCTCCAGACCGTCGCCGTGATGGGCCCCGCGCGCATCAACGCGCCGCTCACGCAGGCGCTGACCGCCCCGCTGCTCGGCGCGCTGCACCGGCGCGGCACGAGCGTCCCGCTGCAGATCGTGGCGTGCTTCGCGATCCGGCTCGCCCACTACGTCGTGCTGACCGCGGCGCTCGTCTGGATCGTGCTCGGCGGCCTCGACGCCTACGCCGGCAGCTACGACACGCTCACGGGCTGGCTCGGGATCCTGCCCGAGGGGAAGCGCGGCGCGCTGATCGTGACGGCGGTCATCAACGTCGTGCTCGCGGTCTTCTACAGCACGACCCAGGTGCTCGTGTACCGCTGGGCGCTGACCTCGTGGCCGGAGGAGGTCGAGCCCGCGTCCGCACCGGTGGCCGACGCGGGCGAGGACCGCGGCTCGCTGCGCTTCGACCCGCGTGCGATCACGCTCGCGGCGGCGGTCGCGTTTGGGCTGCTGCTGAGCGGGACGAACTGGACGCTGCTCGCGAGCGTCGCCGCCTTCCTGGCGCTCGCGTGGGCCATCTCGCGCCCCGACCCGGAGGCGCTCTCGCTCGGGCTCGCGCTGACCGCGCTGCTCGCGTTCAGCGCCGTGATCGCGAGCCTGGTCGCCGGTCTCGGCGTCGAAGAGGCGCTGCGCCGCGGCACGCGCGCGGGCCTGCTCGTGCTCGTCGCCACCTGGTTGCGCGCGGCCGCCGGCCCGGCGGGGCTGCGCGAGACGTTCCGCCGCGCGCTCTGGCGCGTGCGCTGGGTGCCGCCCGCCCGGGAGGCGAGCGAGATCCTCGACGGGCTCGACTCCGGCGGCCGCCTGATCGCCTCGGGCCGCACGCTCGTCGATGCGCTCGCGCCGGTGGAGAAGATGCCGCACCCCGTCGCCACCGTCGTGCGCGGCTGGGTCGCCGCGGAGGCGGCAGGGTTCCGCGCCGGCGTCGCCGCGGGCCGCGCCCGGCTGGCCGCGGCGCCCCGCGACGGGCTGTTGATCGCGCTCGCCGTCGCCCCGGCGCTGACGCTGCTCTCGCACGGCTGATGGCGGTGCCCCGAGGCTCGCGGCGGACGGCGCCGAGGGACACGCGGGCGCGCCGGCGTCTTGTCGCGCTCTCCGCCGCGGCGCTGCTCGCGCTCGTCGTCGGGATCGTGATCGGCGCCGGCGCCGGGGACGAGCACTCGCCCGCACCGGCGAAGCGGCCCGCGGGCACGAGCGCCGCGAAGCCCCGCGCCGCCGCCGTTGGCGCAGCCGGGAAGCTGTCGCTGGCCCGGCAGGCGGGCCAGCTCGTGGTCATGCGCTTCAACGGCCCCGGACCGCCTGCGTATGTGCCGCGGGCGCTGCGAGCCGGCCGCGCGGCCGGGGTGATCCTGTTCAAGGACAACGTCGCGTCGCGCAGCGACCTCGAGCGGCTCACGACGACGCTCCAGCGCGCGGCCGGCGGGTCGGCGCTCGTGAGCACCGACCAGGAGGGCGGCGCGATCCGCAACCTCCCGTGGGCGCGGCCCGTCGCGGGCCAGGCCGCCACTGCGACGCCCGAGCGTGCGACCGCTGACGCGCGCGGCGCGGCGCACGACCTCCGCGCCGCGGGGATCAACGTCAACCTCGCCCCGGTCGCCGACGTCGGCGCGAGCGCCGGCTCGGTCATGCGCGGCCGCGCCTTCCCCGGCGACGCCGAGCAGGTGGCCGCCCTCACCGCCGCGGCCGTCCGCGGCTACCGCGGCACCCGCGTCGCGGCCACGGTCAAGCACTTCCCCGGCCTCGGCGCCGCCGCCGCGAACACGGACGACGAGCCCGTCAGCCTCACCCGCACGCCGGAGCAGCTGCTCGGCGAGGACCTGCCGCCGTTCCGCGCCGCGATCAAGGCGCGCGTCCCGCTCGTGATGGCCTCGCACGCGCTCTACCCGTCGCTCGACCCGAACGCGATCGCGTCCCAGTCCCGGTACGTCCTCCACCGCCTGCTGCGCGAGCGTCTCGGCTTCGGCGGCGTCGTCATCACCGACTCGCTCGAGGCGCGCGCGGTGACCGACCGCGCCGGCCCGGCCGTGCCCGGCGTGCGCGCCGCCCGCGCCGGCGCCGACCTCATCCTCACCACGGGCGCGGGCAGCCATCTTCAGGTGCTGTGGGCGATCATCGCCGAGGCCCGCCGCGCGCCGGCATTCCGCCGCCGCGTCGCGGAGTCGGCCGCCCGCGTCCTCGCACTGAAGCGGGATCTCGGGCTGCGCGCGCCCGGCGCTTCGTGATCCTTCGGCGCCGGGCCGGAGATCGACGGCGTACCCTGCCCGGCGTGCTGCCGCGCCTCGTACTCGCCGTGCTGCTGAGCCTCTGCGCGACCGCATCCCCTGCGCTCGCAGAGCCGGTGCTCGTCGTCGGCCACGGCACCGCGGCCTTCCAGGACGACCCAGCCCTCCCGCCCGACGCGATGCGCGCGCCGCCGGAGGCCGGAGAGCGTGCGTGCGCCACCGCGACGGCCGCCGCAGCCGGACCCACCGTCCGCGGCACGCTCGCCCGCGTCGAGCGGGCCCGGGCGATCACGCCGGAGCAGCACGACGAGTGGCTCGCGACCTACCAGCGCGCCCGCGCGGCCGCGAGCCGGATGCGCAGCGGCCGCAGCGGCGAGCTGCGCGCCGTCGTCGCGGGCGTCGAGTCGCTCGCCCGGCGGCACCTGCTCACGTCGACGCGCCTGCCCGCCGCCTTCCTCCAGCTCCAGCGCAACGCCGAGTTCTGGCCCACGCGCTCGTTCCCCAAGGCGCCGCAGCCCGAGCGCAAGCCGTGCACGGGCGCGGCCGGGCTCGGCGGCGCGCGCGTCGAGTTCGAGGGCGATCCGGTCGTCTTCCAGTGGTATCCCGGCCAGGGCCTGCAGATCCAGCCGCTCGCGAACTTCGGCAAGGCCAACGCGCTGTGGCGCGCGTGCCAGCCACCCGCCGAGCCACCACAGCCCGGGGCCGAGCCGCCCCCGCCGTGCCGGCCCGAGGACCTGCGCGCACTGCTCGACCGCATGATCGCGCTCGCCTCCCACCGCGGCGGCTTCACGGCGTGGGAGTACTTCTTCGCGTTCGGCGGCGGCGCGCCGCCGTGGATCAGCGGCCTCGCCCAGGGGACGGCGATCCAGGCGCTCACGCGCGGCTCGCAGCTGCTGGGCGACCCGAAGTACGTCGAGTTCGCCCGCGGCGCGCTCGGCGCGTTCGAGCAGCGGCCCCCGCTCGGCGTCCGCGCCGCCTCGACCAGCGGCACCGGCCGCCACTACCTCATCTACTCCTTCTCCTCCGGCCTGCGGGTGCTCAACGGCTTCCTGCAGTCGCTCGTCGGGCTCTATGACTTCGCCGACGCGACGAAGGACCCGCGCGCGACCCGGCTGTTCAAGACCGGCGACCGCGCCGCGCGGCGCGAGATCCCTCGCTATGACACCGGCGCGTGGTCGCTCTACTCGTCCGGCGGCGCGGAGTCCGACCTCGGCTACCACCGGCTCGTGCGCGACTTCCTGCAGTCGCTGTGCGACCGCACGAAGGCGGGCGCCTACTGCGGGCGGGCGAAGCGCTTCGACCGCTACCTGCACGAGCGAACGCGGGTCGGCTTTGGCGCGGTCGGCGCGGTCCGCCTCGGCGCGGACGCCAACGTCCGCTTCACGCTCTCCAAGCTCTCGTGCGTGACGCTGCGCGTGCGCCGCGGTGGCAAGCTGGTGCACGTGCGCAAGCTCGTCATGCCGCGCGGCCTGCGCGGGCTCACCTACCACCCCACGCGCGCCGGGCGCTACCGCGTCGAGGTCCAGGCCGTGGACCTCCTCAACCACTACACGCGAGTCGAGCGGCCGCTCACGGTCAGGCCGCGCAGGCGCGGATGATCGAGCTCGCCCCGGAGGTCGCGGCCACGCTCGCAGCGGGCGGGCCGGTGGTCGCGCTCGAGTCGACGCTGATCGCGCACGGGCTCCCGCGCCCCCGCAACGCGCAGGTCGCGCGCGAGCTCGAGCGGGCGGTGCGGGACGAGGGCGCCGTCCCCGCCACGATCGCGCTGCTCGACGGGGTCGTCCGGGTCGGGCTCGACGAGGCGGCGCTCGAGGCGATCGCCACGCGCGACGACGTCGCCAAGTGCAGCACCCGCGACCTGCCGATCGCGATGGCGCGCGGCGCCACCGGGGCGACCACCGTCGCCGCCACCGCGCACCTCGCCGCGCACGCCGGGATCGCGCTGTTCGCCACCGGCGGCCTCGGCGGCGTGCACCGCGAGGCGCGCGAGACCTGGGACGAGTCGGCCGACCTCGTCGCGCTCTCCCGGATCGGCATCTGCGTCGTCTGCGCCGGCGTCAAGTCGATCCTCGACGTGCCGGCCACGCTCGAGCGGCTGGAGACGCTCGGCATCAGCGTCGCCGGCTTCCAGACCGACCGCTTCCCCGGCTTCTACCTCACCGACTCCGGGCACCCGGTGCCGTGGCGGCTCGACACGCCCGAGCAGGTCGCCGCCGCGCTGCGCGCCGGCGATGATCTCGCGCTCGACGGCGCGCTCGTGATCGCCAACCCGCTGCCGGCCGGCGAGCAGCTCGACCCCGGCCAGCAGGCGCGCGTGCTCGCCGCGGCGCTCGCGGCCGCCGAGCGGGAGGGGATCCGCGGGCGCGACATCACGCCGTTCCTGCTCGCGCGCTTCCACGCCGAGACCGGCGGCGAGAGCCTGCGGGCGAACATCGCGCTCGTCCTCCGAAACGTCCGGCTCGCCGCCCGGATCGCCGTCGCGCTCACGGCATGACCGTCGTCGTCATCGGCGACCTGATGACCGACGTGGTCGCGTGGACGCCGGGGCCGCTCGCCCATGCCTCGGACACCCCGTCGCAGATCACGACACACCCGGGAGGCGGCGGCGCGAACGTCGCGGCGCGCCTCGCCGCGCTCGGCGTTCCCACCCTGCTCATCGCCCGGGCGGGCAACGACCTCGCGGGCCGCGCCGCGATCGAGGACCTGCGCAGCGGCGGGGTGGAGACGAGCGTGGCGATCGATCCCGTGCGGGCGACCGGCACCGTCGTCGTGATCGTCGAGCCCACCGGCGAGCGCACGATGCTCCCCGACCGCGGCGCGAACGCGGCGCTCAGCCCCACCGATCTGCCCGTCGAGGCGTTACGCGCGGCTACGCACCTGCACCTGTCGGGCTACACGCTGCTCGACCCGGGCTCGCGCGCGGCCGGGCTGGTCGCGCTCGAGCACGCGCGGGAGGCCGGCGTGAGCGTGTCGGTCGACCCCGCCTCGGCGGCGCCGATCGAGACCGCAGGTCCCAGGGCGTTCCTCGACTGGGTCGCGCACGCGGACATGCTGCTCCCCAACCGCGAAGAGGCCGTCGTGCTGACCGGCGCCCGCGAGCCGGAGGCCGCGGCGTGGGCGCTCGCGCGCGGCGGGCGCGATGTCGTGATCACGCTCGGGGCGGACGGCGCGCTGTGGTCCGACGGCGAGCAGATCGTGCGCGCCGCGGCGGCGGAGGCCCCAGCGCCCGTCGACTCGACGGGCGCGGGGGATGCGTTCACGGCCGGCTGGCTCGCCGCGCGCCTGAGGGGAGCGGAGCCGGCCGAGGCGCTCGCCGCCGCCAACGAGCTCGCTGCGAGCACCCTCCGTGAGGCCGGCGCTCGTTAGGAGCGAGGGGGCCCGACGCGGGAGCTCGCTCGCGAGCCGTCACACCGAGGAGCCGTCGAGCTCCGGCGCATGTGGCTCGACCATGCGGACCGGCTCCGCGGCCGGAGGGCCGGACGCGGGGCTCAGCGACGGAAGCTCGCGCTCGTCGCCGCCGCGGTCCGGAAGCGGTAGCGCGCGCCCCGCGTGAGCCGTCGCTTGAGTGTCCAGTAGCCGCGCGAGTCGGTGCGCACGCGAGCGATCACCGCGTACCGCTTCGCCCGGCGCGAGCGCCGCTCGACCGTCACCGTCTGCGCGTCCCCCGGTCGCGCCTGGCCCCAGAGCCGGCTGCGCGCGGCGTCGACCTGCATCGGCGTGTCGAAGTGGGCCAGCGCGGGCTTCGCGCGGCCGGAGATGAAGCGCAGGCCGGACTGCCAGCCCGCGAACGCGCTGCCCGCCTGCCGCAGCGGCTCGTCGTACCACTGGTACTGGGTGAGCAGCCGCACCCGCGGGTCGCGCCAGGCGCGGTAGGCGGCCCGCTGCAGCCAGCGGTCCTGGGTCGCGAGCGACACGCCGGCGGTGCGGTCGGGCGGCCGCGTCTGGTAACCGTACTCGTCGAGGAAGAGGTTGAAGCGGCGCGTCGTCGGGCGCAGCCGCCCGCCGCGCTCCAGGCGGTCGAGCGCCGACTCGAGCCGGCCGAGCGAGGCGAGGTTGACGTCGTCGCGGTTGGCGAACGAGCGGTCCGGCGAGTAGAGCGTGCCGTGCGGGTGGAAGGCGAAGCCGTCCGCCGTCGCCGGCCTGAAGCCCCTGCAGTCGCCCGTGCGCAGCCGGCGGTACGAGCTCGACACGCACCCCAGCGCGCGCAGGAACACCAGCGGGCGCAGCGTCGAGTTGCGGGCCTTGAGGTCCACGCCGCGCGAGGACATCGCCCCGATCAGCACCTCGGCACCCGGGTCCGCGGCCTTCACCGCCGGATACGCCGCGCGCACGAGCCCACGGTAGAGGTGCGGTGCGACCGGGGTGCAGTGCCGGTGCACGCAGCTCGCCTGGGGCTGGAGCCACGAGGAGAGGTTGGGCTCGTTCCAGAGGATGTAGCGGTCGACCTCGGCGCCGTAGCGGCTCGCCACCGCGGTCGCGAAGCGGGCGTACGCGGCCGGGTCGGGCTTGTAGCGCGGGTTGCCGCGGCCGGGCGAGCGGCTCGTCCACACAGGCCCCGGCCCGGTCACCGTGACCATCACCTTGATGCCGGCGGCGCGGACGCGCCGGATCGCTTCGTCGAGCCGTCCCCACGTGTAGCCGGGCGCGTGCTGGTTGGCGCCGTCGAAGCCCGCCGGCCTGTGGGCCGGGGCGATCTGCGACCACAGCGCGAAGATGCGTACGACATCCACGCCGTTCGCCCGCCACTCGCCCACGACGCGGTCGGGGTCGGCGCCCCCCACCAGCAGCAGGCGGTCGTCGGTGACACCGATCTCGGGGCCCGCGGCGCGGGCGGCGCCGGCGGCCGTCGTGAAGAGGACGGCGGCGAGCGACAGAGCGAGGCGGAGGCGTGTGGGCATGCCGCCCCAACGCCACCGCCGGAGCATCGGTGCGGGAAAACCGATCCATCCCTCCGCAGCGGGCGTTTGAGCGGTACATCGTGGCCACTGCCGTCCGCCCCATGCCGCTCGCCCTGCCCGCGCCGCTGCTGCGCCTGCGCTCGGACGAACAGCTGCTCGCGCTGTTCCGCTCCGGCCGCGAGGACGCCTTCCGCGCGATCCACGACCGCTACCACGACCGCCTGCTCGCCTACGTGCGCCACATGCTGCGCGGGAGCTCCGAGGCCGAGGACGTCGTCCAGGACGTCTTCCTGCGCGCCTACGGCGCCCTGCGCGCCGGCGAGCGCGAGATCGCGATGCGCCCGTGGCTCTACCGCGTCGCCCACAACCGCTGCATCGACTACGTGCGGCGCCCGCCGGCCTCGCCGCTCCAGCCCGACGAGCTGCTTCCCGGCGGCATCGATCCCGTGGCCGCCGCCGAGCAGCGCGAGGATCTGCGGCGCCTCGTCGCCGACCTCCACGCGCTGCCCGACGCCCAGCGCTCGGCGCTGATCATCCGCGAGCTCGAAGGGCTCTCCTACGACGACCTCGCGGCCACGCTCGACGTCACCGTCCCGGCCGTCAAGTCGCTGCTGGTGCGCGCGCGCACCGGGCTCGCCGAGGCGGCCGAGGCGCGCGACACCGACTGCGCCGAGATCCGCGTCGAGCTCGCGCTCGCCGTCGACCGGCCGGGCCGGCCGCGACGGCTGCTGCGCGACCACCTGCGCGAGTGCCCCGGCTGCCGCGCGCACCGCCAGGCGCTGCGCCACGGGCACGCGCAGCTCGCGAGCCTCCTCCCCGGCCCGTCGTCGCTGCTGCTCGGCGGCTGGCTCGCCACGCTGCTCGGGTCGGGCGGCGGCGCCGGCAGCGCCGCCGCCGGCGCGGGCCTGGCGGCCGCGGCCTCGAAGGCGATCGCGGTCGCCTCCGCGTCGCTCGCCGTCGCGGGCGGCGCCGCCGAGGTCGCCGACCACGCCGACCGGCCGGCCCGGCACCACGCGCCCGCCGTCACCGCCATGGCCGCCCCGCGCGTCCACACGATCACCGTCGCCGCCAGGTCCACGCCCCCGTCGGTCACCCACGCGGCGCCCGCGCCGCCGCAGGTCGAGATCATCGACACCGTCCCCTCCCCCGGGCCGGGGCCGGTCGCCTCCGCGCCGCCGGCAGAGCAGGAGGAGGTGCCGACCCCCACCCCGGATCCCACCGCCACACCGCTGCCGACCTCGACGCCGGCGCCCACCGAGACGCCGGCGCCCGAGCCCACCACCACGCCGGCGCCCGCCGCGACCGCCGAGGCCGCAACCGAGGCCAAGGCGAAGCCCACTCCCTGAGCTCCGCCGCGATGAGCGGCGAGCTCGACTTCGAGACCGCGACCCGCAGTGATGGACGTCGCGCGCCGGTAATACCGTGAGCGCGATGGCGCTCTCGATGGGGAAGTTCGTGCTGAGCCGGGTGATCTCGGTCGCGGTCGTCGTGGTCGGCGTGACGGGGTTGACGTGGCTGGCGGTCAACGCGCTGCGGCCGGACCTGCGCGCGGGCGACGACCGCTTCTTCCTCGTCGCCTTCGCCGACTTCCTTCAGGGTGCGTTTCTTCACCTCGACTTCGGCGTCTCGCGCACCGGCGGCAACCGCGAGGTCCGGGAACTGATCCGCGAGGGCCTGCCCGCCGACCTCAGCCTGCTCGCGGGCGGGCTCGCCGTCGGCCTGCTGGCCGGGATCGCGGGCGGCGCGATGTGCGCGGCGCGCCCCCGGACGTTCTGGGCCCGCGCCCTCGAGACCGTCGCCGTGCTGTTCATGTGCGCGCCGGTCTATGTCGTCGCGCTGATGCTGCTGCTCCTGTTCGGCGCGGGCCTCGGCCTCGTCGTGGACAGCGGCCTGGCGATCCCCACGAGCTCCACCGCCTTTCGCCGCGACCCGCTGGGCTGGGCGGGGTCGCTGCTCGCCCCCTGGCTCGTGCTCGGCCTGCCGCTGGCCGGCGTCTGCCTGCGGATGATGCGCGCCGCCATGCTCGAGGTGCTCCACGAGGACTATCTGCGCACGGCGTTGGCGAAGGGCGTGCGCCCGCGCACGGTCATCCGCCGCCACGCGGTGCCCGCCGCGGCCGCGCCGGTGTTCACGCTCACCGGCGTGACGATGCCGATCGTGGTGACGAACCTGATCCTGGTCGAGCAGGTCTTCAGCGTGCCCGGCGTCTTCACCGGCATGCGGAAGGGCATCGCCGCGGGGGACTTCAACCTGCTCTTCGGGCTGACGGCTGTCGCCGCCGGGCTCGTGGCGGTCTCGAGCCTCGCGACCGAGATCGTGCTCGCGTGGCTCGACCCGCGGGTGCGCTCGCGGGCCTGAGCCCTCTGCCATCCTCGCGTCGAGGCCCCGGCATTGTCCAGAACGTAGACCTACCGAATGTTCGGTAGGTTTCGCCCCATGCCCCGGATGGCCGCCGCCGCCGCGGACGAGCTGAGCACGCGCGTCGCGCGCTCGACGGTCCAGGCCGGCGGCGGCAAGGCCCGCCTGCGCGCCGCATTCGACGGCTTCTTCGCGCTCGTGGAGGACCAGCCGCTGCTGGCCGGCGACCATTCCGGCGACGAGGACCTGCGCGCCACCACCACCCGGCGCGACGCCCAGGCCGACGCGGCGCTCGCCGAGGTGCTGGGCTCCGGCGGCCGGCTGTTCTCGGGCGAGCCCGACCGCGAGCGCTCGCTCGAGCTGACCGCGCGGATGGTCCGTCACGGCCGGCTCGGGCTCACCGCCTGGTGGCGCGAGCACCCGGAGACGCCACGCTCGGTGCTCGTCGACCACGCCATGGCCGTCACCTGGACGGGCCTGCGCTCGCTGCGCAAGCACGGCCGCAGCTAGAGCCCGGCGCGGGCGCGCGTCCCGGGCGCCACCTCGCGGCGCTACGGGCGGATGATCGTGACCCCGGCGCGCGCCGGCTCCCCCATCGCCGCCAGCGCCGCGGGAACGTCGTCGAGCCCGATCTCGCGCGTGACGAGGTCCCCGGGGCGCAGCCGCCCGGCCTCCACCAGCGCGAGCATCTCCGGGTAGGCGCTCGCAGCCATGCCGTGCGAGCCGAGCAGCTCGAGCTCGCGGGAGATGACGAGATCCATCGGCACGCGCGGTGGCTCCGGCAGCAGCCCGACCTGAACGTGGCGGCCGCGCTTGCGCAGGCCCGCGACCGACGCGGCACACGCGTCCTCGGCTCCGATCGCGTCGAGGCTGACGTGCGCGCCGCCGCCGGTGAGCTCTCGCACGTCGGCGCCGGCGGCGGCCGCGATCGCCGCCCCGGCGGCGCGCGCCGCATCCACCGCGGCCTGGGACACGTCGAGCGCGACGACGCGGGCGCCCGCGGCGGCGGCGATCATCACGGCGGACAGGCCGACGCCACCGCAGCCGTGCACGGCGACCCACTCGCCCGGCTGCGCGCGGCCGACCTGCAGGACGGCGCGGTAGGCGGTGGCGAAGCGGCAGCCGAGACCGGCCGCCGCCCCCGCCTCGACCGCATCGGGCAGCCCGACGAGGTTGACGTCCGCCCGGTCGAGCGCGACGAGCTCGGCGAACGAGCCCCAGTGCGTGAAGCCCGGCTGCGTCTGGCGGTCGCAGATCTGCCCGTTCCCAGCCGCGCACTGCTCGCACGTCCCGCACGCGCACACGAACGGCACGGTCACCCGCTGCCCGGGACCCCACCGCTGCACGTCGGCGCCGACCGCCTCCACGACCCCCGCCAGCTCGTGGCCGGGCACGTGCGGAAAGCGGTTGATGTCGGGATCGTGGCCCATCCACCCGTGCCAGTCCGAGCGGCACAGCCCGCTGGCCTCGACGCGCACGACCGCGCCGTGCGGCGCCGGATCGGGGTCCGGGACGGACACGACGGTGGGCGCTTCCCTGAACCCTTCGTAGACCACCGCGCGCATGCGGCCCGAGCGTAGCTTCCATCACACCACCGCCGTGTTCGCGATCACGACCGTCGCGCTGCCGGGCGTCGCCGGGGCGGTCCGCCGGCTGGCTCGACTAGGCCGCGGCCAGGGCCTCGAGCGTCGCCCGCGCGCCTTGCTCGTGCAGGGAGCGCAGGGCGGTCCGGTAGGCCTCGGCGAAGCGCTCGTCGCCGGCGAGGTCGCCGAACAGGTCGCGGTTGGCGATGAAGGCGTCGGGCTGCTCGCGCTGGCGCTTGGCGATCTCGGTCAGGCGCTCGGCACGGCGGTCGACGATCTCGATCGGCTCGCCCTCCTCGTCGACGCCTTCGGCGTAGCGCGCCCAGCTCGCGACGATCGCCGCCGAGCGCGCGATCTCGCCGCCGTCTGCGAGCTGCGCGCGCACGACCGGCAGCAGCCACTTCGGGATCCGGTCCGAGCTCTCCGCGCACAGCCGCGGGATCGTGTCGCGCACGCCGGGGTTGGAGAAGCGCTCGATCAGCGTGCGCTTGTACTCGTCGAGGTCGACGCCCGGGACGGGTGCGAGCGTCGGAGTCGCCTCCTCGTCCATGTAGCGCTTCAGCAGGTCCTGGAACAGCGGGTCCTGGGCGGCGTCGTGGACGAAGCGGTAGCCGCACAGGTAGCCGAAGTAGGCGATCGCCTGGTGGCTCGCGTTGAGCAGGCGCAGCTTCATCAGCTCGTAGGGCTCGACGTCGTCGACGACCTGCACGCCGACGTCCTCGTACGGCGGCCGCCCGGCCGTGAAGGAGTCCTCGAGCACCCACTGGATGAACGGCTCGCACACCACCGGCCAGCGGTCCTCGACGTCGAAGCGCTCGTTGACCTCCTCGACGTCCTCGTCGGTCGTGGCCGGCGTGATGCGGTCGACCATCCCGTTGGGAAAGCGCACCTCGCGCTCGACCCAGTCGCCGAGCTCCTCGTCGCGCAGCCGCGCGAAAGACGTGAAGGCCGTGCGGGCGAGCGTCCCGTTGCCCTGCAGGTTGTCGCACGACATCACCGTGAACGGCACGATCTCGCGCTCGCGCCGGCGCCGCAGCGCCTCCGTCACGAGCCCGAACACGGTCCTCGGCGTCGCCCCGGGCTCGAGGTCATGCGCCACCTCGGGGTCGTCGGCGACGAACTCCCCGGTGCCGTCGTCGAGGTTGTAGCCGCCCTCGGTCACCGTCAGCGACACGATCCGCGTCGCCGGGTCGGCCAGCTTCTCGATCACCGCCTCGGGGTCGTCCGGCGCGAACAGATATTCGGTGATCGAGCCGATCACGCGCGCGTCGAGCGACCCGTCGGCGTCCTTCTCGACCAGCGTGTACTCGCCGTCCTGCGCCTGCATGACGTCGCGCATCCTCTCGTCGGCCGGCATCACCCCGACGCCGCAGATCCCCCAGTCGAGCGCCTCGCCCCGGTTCATGAGGCGATCGTGGAACAGCGCCTGGTGCGCACGATGGAAGCCGCCGACGCCGAAGTGCACGACGCCCGTGGTAACGCGATCTCGGTCGTACTCGGGTCGTGGCGCCGTGCCCATCCCGGGGTCCATACCCGGCGCCGGGCCGCCGGCAACGGTCCGGTTCGAACACCCGCTTTACGTGGTACCGACAGGGCAACAAGTCGTCGGGGCCTGGGAGGGCTGCGACGTCCCTTTTTCCACATCCCGAGCAGGGGGTCCATATCTCTATGCACCGGCGCCATCTCGCCGTTCTCGTCTGCGTCCTCGTCGCCGCCGCGCTCGCGCCGGCCGCCGCCTCCGCGGCCCCGACGTGGGCGCCCGCCGCCACCGCGCCGGTCCATCCCGGCGTCATGACCTCTACCGACGGTGCCCAGTGCACCGCCAACTTCGTCTACTACGACGCCACCGACGTCTACATCGGGCAGGCCGCCCACTGCTCCGGCACCGGCGGCTCGACCGAGACCAACGGCTGCGACTCCGGCTCGCTGCCGACGGGCACGCCCGTCGAGGTCGACGGCGCCTCCAGGCCGGGCACGATGGTCTACAACTCGTGGCTCACCATGCAGGCCAAGGGCGAGACCGACCCGGACACCTGTGCCTACAACGACCTCGCGCTGGTCAGGCTCGATCCGGCCGACGCGGGCAAGGTCAACCCCTCGGTCCCGTACTGGGGCGGCCCGAACGCGATCGGCGCGACGACGGCGCTGCGCGACAAGGTCTACTCGTACGGCAACTCGAGCCTGCGGGGCGGCGTCACGCAGCTGAGCCCGAAGGAGGGCTACAGCCTCGGCGACGACGGCGGCGGCTGGAGCCACACCGGGTACACCGTGACTCCCGGCATCCCGGGCGACTCGGGCAGCGCGTTCCTCTCCAAGAGCGGCGCGGCGCTGGGCGTGCTCAGCACCGTCGCGATCGCGCCGGTCACCGGCTCCAACGGCGTCGGCGACGTCGCCAAGGAGCTCAACTCCATGAAGGTCAACAGCTCGCTCAGCGGCGTCTCGCTGGCGCTCGGCACCGAGCCGTTCAAGGGCGGCCCGCTGCCGTAGGCGGAAGTTCGCTGCGCCGCGACCGTCAGCCGGCGGTCGCTGCCAGCACGTCGAGCCGGGCCCGCGCGGCCGTCGTCACGTCGGCGAGGTCGATCTGCTCCAGCCACGGCTCGTGGCGCTCGTGCGGGTCGAGCGACCGCAGCGCCTGCCGGTAGGCGCGCACGGCGGCCGGAACGTCGCCGAGCGCCTCGTGCGCCCCGCCGAGCTTGAACGCCGCCAGCCCGAAGCCCGGCTCGGCGTAGAGCGCGCGGCGCAGGGAGGTCACGGCGGCCGCCGGCTCGTCGCGCTCGAGCTCCTCGAGGCCGCGCTGGAAGTCGCCGGCCGCGTCGTGCGCGCCGGCGACGCTCGGGCGAGGCGCCAGCCGTCCGAGGGGGCGGCGCAGCGACCGGGCGGTTGCCGCGGCGGGGGCGGGCCGGGGCCGCGCCGCACCCAAGCGGCTCGCGCTCGCGCACAGCACGTCGGCCGCGCCGAGGACGAGCTCTCCCGTCGGCGCGCGCGCCTGCTCGAAGGACTCCATGACGCGAGCGACGGTCGGCGCGTCGAAGTAGATGAGGACGTTGCGGCACAGGATGAGGTCGAACGAGGCGTGGCCGAGCGGTGGGAACGGATCCCGGATCAGGTTGTGGCGGGCGAAGGTGACGAGCGCGCGCAGCGGGTCCCCCACGACCAGCCGGTCGCCGTCCTCGTACAGCCAGCCGGCCCGCGTGGCGGCGTCGAGGCCGCGCACGGAGCGCGCGCCGTAGCGCCCCATGCGGGCGTGGGCGAGGGCGAGGGGGGAGATGTCGGTGGCGAGGATGCTCACCGGCGCGAGCCCGGGACCGAACGCCTGCGCAGCCAGCAGCGCGAGGCTGTAGGCCTCCTCGCCGGTCGCGCAGGCCGCGGCCCACACCCGCACGCGATCGGAGCCGCGGGCACGGGCGCGCGCGAGCAGGAGCGGCCAGTCGATGCCGGCGAGCTGGTCGCGATCGCGCAGGAACGACGTCTCCTTGACCGTGACCTCCTCGATCAGCCGCGCGACCAGCGGCCCGCGCCGGAGCGGATCGGTCAGGCGGCGCAGGAAGCTCTCGGGGTCCCGGTCGGCTCCGACGCGGTCGAGCGCGCTCTGGAGGAAGACGTGCTGATGTTCGCCGAGCCGGATGCCCGTCTCCTTGTGGACCAGCGCGGCGAGCCGGCCGAGCGCGCCGCTCACGACGTGACCGCGGCGCGGCGCAGGGTCCGCAGGCGCTCCCCGATGCGAGCGGGCTCGAGGACCATCTCGGCACCCTGCTCGGCCGCGGCCTTGGGCATCCCGTAGACCGCGGAGCTGGCCTCGTCCTGCGCGATCGTGAGGCCGCCGGCGCGCCTGACCTCGCCGAGTCCCGCCGCCCCGTCCCTGCCCATGCCGGTGAGTACGACGGCCACGCCCGTGGCGCGCGCGCCGGTCGCGACGCTGCGCAGGAGCACGTCGGCGGAGGGCCGGTGCAGGTCGCCGGCGCTGCCGTCGTCGAGCCGGATCCGCCCCCCGGGACCGAGCGCGAGGTGCGCGCCCTCGGGCGCCACCCAGATCCCCGCCCCGGCCGCGCCGGGCGCGGCGAGCCGCACGGGCAGCGGCACCTGGCCGTCGAGCCAGCGCGCGAAGCCCTCGGTGAAGCCGTTGGTGATGTGCTGGACGACGAGGATCGGGATCGCGAAGCTCGCAGGGAGCGCGGCGAGGACGGACGCGAGCGCCGGCGGGCCGCCGACGGACGCGCAGATCCCGATCACGGACGCGTCGCGCGGCGACCCGGGCCCGCCCGCGGTGTGCCGGTCCCGGACCAGGCCCGCGCGCGGGTGGTGCAGCACCGGGATGCGGCTGAGGAGCTTCACGCGCCTGCAGAAGGCCCGCGCGTCCGCACCGCCGGGGTCGCGGAAGTCGAGCGTGTCCTTGCACAGCACCTCGAGCGCGCCGGCGCCGAGCGCGGCGAGCGCCTGCGCGGATCCGCGCTGCACGCCGCCCGCGAGGACGAGGATCGGGACCGGGTGGACGTTCATGATCCGCTCGATGGCCTCGCTGCCCGACATGCCGGGCAGCTCGAGGTCCATCGTGACGAGGTGCGGCTCGGGATCGAGCTCTGCCAGCCGAGCGAGCGTCGCCTCGGCGTCGGGGCAGACGCCGACCACCTCGATCTGGGGGTCGCGGGCGAGCAGCCGCGACAGCCCCAGCCCGTAGGTACGCGAGTCGTCGCAGATGAGCACGCGGCGGATCTCCGCCACCGCGGTCGCCGGCGTCATCGCCCGACGAGCCGTTCGACGGTCTCGAGCAGGTCGTGCTGGTCGAAGCGCTGCTTGACCATGTACGCGTCGGCGCCGGCGTCGATGCCGCGCTGCCGGTGCTCGTCATCGCCCAGCGACGTGACGATCACGACGGGCAGGGCCGAGCACGTCGCATGCGCGCGGATGCTCTCCGTCAGCTCGATGCCGGTCATCTCGGGCATTTCGACGTCGGTGACCACGATGTCGATCCCGTTGTCGCCGCCGATGTAGGCGAGGGCGTCGCGGCCGTCGCGCGCGGTCTGCACGCGGTAGCCGGCCGCTTCGAGGATGCTGCGCTGCAGCTCGCGGATCGTCAGCGAGTCCTCGACGACGAGCACCTTGGGCGCGGGCGCGTGCCCGTTGGACGGCGCGGGCGCGTTCCCGTTGGACGGCGCGGCGGCGGCGGCGCGAGGCGGCGCGGCGGCGCGGACGAGCACGGCGGGGTCGACGAGCAGCGCGATCCGGCCGTCGCCGAGGATCGCGGCGCCGAGGTAGGAGGGGAGGGCGGCGAGCAGCGGCCCGAGCGACTTGACCACGACCTCCTCCTTGCCGAGCAGCGCATCGCAGACGAGCGCGACGCGCTGCCCCGACGCGGTGAGGACGACGACTGGCGCGCGCGGCACCTGCGCCGCGGCGGCGGCGCCCATCAGCTCCGCGAGGTCGGCGAGCGCGATCGAGCGGCCGCGCAGGTCGATCGCGGGCCGGCCGCCGAGCGACAGCGTCTCGCCGAGCGAGACCGCCTCCTCGACGCTCGTGAGCGGGAACCCATAGACGTTGCCGGCGCGCTCGACGAGCAGCACCTCGATCAGCGCGAGCGCGAGCGGCAGCCGCAGGATGACGTCCATGCCGAGGCCGGGCTCGCTGCGCACCTCGATGCTCCCGCCGAACGCCTCGGCCTGCTCCTTGACGGCGTCGAGCCCGACGCCGCGGCCGGAGATGGCGCTGACCCCGCCGGCGGTCGAGAAGCCGGGCTGCGTGAGGACCGCGGTGAGCGAGCCCGTGCGCCGCGCCTCGGCGAGCGTCCCCTCGGAGATGCCGCGCCCGTCGTCGGCCACGGTGACCTCGACGATGCTGCCGCGCTGCTCGGCGCGCAGCTCGAGGCGCCCACGCGCCGGCTTGCCCGCCCGCTCGCGCTCCTCCGGCGACTCGATCCCGTGCCCGATGGCGTTGCGGAGCAGGTGGACGAGCGGCTCGGACAGGCCTTCGAGGATCGCCCGGTCGAGCTCGGTCTCGGCGCCGACCACGAAGAGCTCGACCTGCTTGCCGGTCTCGGTGGCGAGGTCGCGCACCGCGCGCGGGAGCGGCGTGACGATCGAGGACAGCGGCAGGGTGCGCATCCCGATCGCCGCGCCCTTCAGGCCGTCGAGCAGGCGCTCGCCGCGATCGAGCTCGTCGGTGACGATGCCGTGGCCGGCGTGGCCGTTCGCACCGAGCTCGTGCTCGAGCCGGCGGCGGTGCAGGACGGTCTCGCCGACCAGGTCCAGCAGGGTGTCGATCTTCTCCGCGGGGACCCGGATCGAGCGGCTCTCGGCGGCCGGCGCGGGCGCGGCGGCCGGTGCGACGGGTTGGTGGGGCTCCGCCGTCGTGCCGTTGCCGGGCGCCTGCACGGCCGCGAGCTCGGCGATCAGGCCCGCGTTCGGCTCGCCCTCGCCGGCGACGTGACGGCGCAGCGCGTCGGACGCGCGCAGCAGGGGATCGATGTGCTCGGTCGCCAGGGCGCCGCGGTGCCGCGCATCGGCGAGCAGGTCCTCCATGACGTGCGCGAGCGCGCTGACGTCGGCGAGCCCGACCATGCCGGCCGCGCCCTTGATCGTGTGGACGTCGCGGAACAGCGAGTCGACCGCGTCGGCCGCCGCGCTGCCGTTCTCGAGCGCCAGGAGCGTGTCGACGACGTGGTCGAGCCGCCCGCCGGCCTCGTCGCGGAAGATCTCGAGGAACTCGGGGTCCGGGGCGGTCATGCCGCCTGCCCCGCCAAGGAGGAGAACAGGCGCTCGACGTCGATGATCCCCACGAGCCGGCCGTCCTCGAGGATCGCGCCGCTCAGGTGACCGGCCTCGGCCTGTTCGGCCTCGGCCTCGAGCGCGACGACATCGGTGACCTCGTCGACGGCGAGGCCCGCGAGCCGACCGTCATGTTCGGCGACCACGACGCGCGGAGCCGTGGCATCCCCGGCGATCGCGAGCACGCGCGCGAGGTCGAAGACCGGCAGCACCGAGCCGCGGAGGTTGCGCACGCCGAGCACGGCGCCGCCGGCGCCGGGGAGCGGGGACAGCGCGCCCAGCTCGGCGACCTCGAGCACGTTCTCGATCGGCACCGCGTAGTGCTCGCGCCCCACCCGCAGCCGCACGTGGACGCTGCTCATCGGACCGGCTCGAAGCTCTCCGCCGCGTGGCCGTTGTGGGCGCCGTCGCGCAGCGAGCGCTCGAGCTCGGCGACGAGCTCGTCGACGCGCTTGGAGGTGACGGCACGCTGCGTCTGCTCGGCGGCGGACTGATCCGCCGAGGCCCGGATCTGCACGATCGCCGTGGCGACCTGATCGGCGGCCGTCTTCTGCTGCTGGGTGGCGAGGATCGACTCGTCGAGCATCGTGGCCGTCGAGGCCATCAGCTCACCGACCTCTCGCGCCTGGCGGGTGCCCTGCTCGGTGGCCATGATCGTCGAGTTGGTCTCGTCCTGGACCGAGGCGATGATCTGGCGGATCGACTCCGTCGAGTCCATCGACCGCTCGGCGAGCTTGCGCACCTCGGCGGCCACGACCGCGAACCCGCGACCGGCCTCGCCGGCGCGCGCGGCTTCGATCGCGGCGTTGAGGGCGAGCAGGTTCGTCTGCTCGGCGATCGCGTTGATGAGCTCGAGGATCTCCCCGATCTTCTGGCTGCGCTCGCCCAGCGACAGCGAGCGCTCCGCGATCGTCTCGACCTTCTCCTGCATGTCGCGCATCGTGTCGCCGGTCTGCTCGGCGGCGCCGGCGACCGCGCGGGCGTTGTCGGCGATCGAGGTCGCGGTGACCGCGAACTCCTCGATCGTCGCGGAGGTCTCGGTGATCGCGGCCGACTGCTCGGCCGTTGTCGCCTCCGCCTCCTGGGCGGCGGAGCGCAGGTCCTGCGCGACCTCGCCCAGCGCGCCGATCGAGGCGCGGGTCTGGACGACGAGCGCCGCGAGGCGCTCCTCGCGGAGGGCGGTGCGGCGGATCAGCCGCAGCGCGGCGAGCGCGAAGGCGGTGACGCCGACGAGAGCGACGAGACCGCCGAGGAGCCCCGAGATCAGCGCCTGGTGCTTCGCGCTCGCCGCCGCGCGCTGGCCGCCCGCCACCTCGCGCGCCTGATGCGCCTTGAGTTGCTCGATCGGCCCGGTGACGCCCGGCTCGAGCTCGTTCATCCTCGCGAGCGCGGCCTTGGGCCGCGATCGCAGCGACTCGAACTCGGCGACGTAGGCGTCATTCGCCGTGATGGCCCGGTCGGCGAGCCGTGACTCAATTTCATGACCCGCGCCGGGCGTGAGCTCAGCCTTCAGCCGCGCGAAGGCGGCGCGCTGCTCGTCCAGCTCCACCAGCAGCTTGGGATCGCCGAGCAGCAGGTACTCGTTCATCGCCTCGCGCTGGTTCCAAAACGCGGTGGCCGCCTTCTGCGCGCTGTACTGCTCGGCGGTCGAGACCTGGGCGGCGCTGGCCTTGCCCAGGGCGTGGTCGTAGCGCCAGATGGTGATGCCGACGGCGGTGGCGAGCAGGGCGACGACGACGAGGATCGCGAGCGCGATCCTGGCGGGGCTACCGGCCTTGTTGGCGGACATTTCGAGACACCTCGTGGGGCTGCTGGACGGGACGCTCACGTGACGTTTTTGGTAAGCAGTTCTCCATCGACCATCCGCGGGCCGCGCATGAGCGGGTCAAGCTCTGACAGGGGCTGTCGATAGCCGTCACGTGACCCCTGACGCTCGAGGCTCCCTCGTTCTCGTCGCCGACGACGACGGCGTCACCCGCGCGATCGTCAGCTCGTGGCTCAAGGGCGCGGGCTATGAGGTCATCGCCGCCTCCGACGGCGACGAGGCGCTCGAGCTCGCCCGCCTGCACGAGCCCGACCTGCTGCTGGTCGACGTCACCATGCCGGGCCGTGACGGCTACGACGTCTGCCGCGCGATCCAGGCCGAGAGCGCGACGCCGCCGCCGGTGATCTTCCTGACCGCGCACACGCAGACCGACGCGCGCGTCGCGGGCCTCGACGCCGGCGCCGTCGACTACATCGTCAAGCCGTTCGCGAACGAGGAGCTGGTGGCGCGGGTCCGCGCGGCGCTGCGCACGAAGGCCGTCCACGACGGGCTCGCCGAGCGGGCCGCTCGCGACGGGCTCACCGGGCTCTTCAACCGCCGCGAGCTCGACACGCGGGCTCACCAGGCCGTCGCGCTGGCCGACCGGCACGGCCGCCCGTTCTCGTGCCTGCTGCTCGACATCGACCACTTCAAGCTCGTCAACGACACCCACGGCCACGCCGCCGGGGACACGGTGCTGCGCGAGGCCGCGCAGCGCATCTGCGACGCCTCGCGCATCTCGGACATCGTCGGCCGCTACGGCGGCGAGGAGTTCATCGTGCTGCTGCCCGAGAGCGATGGCGTCGCGGCCGTCGCCGCCGCCGACAAGCTGCGCGCGCTGCTCGCCGACTCGCCCGTCCCGGTCGGCAGCGGCCGCATCTCGATCCGCGCGAGCATCGGCGTCGCGACGTGGAACGACACCATGCGGACCCCGAGCGATCTCTACGCCGCCGCCGACGAGGCGCTCTACCGCGCCAAGGCCCTCGGCCGCGATCGCACCGAGCTGCACGTCGCCACCGCGTAGAGGACTTCCCGCCTGAGATGTAGGGTCCGGCGCGGTGAGCACCAAGGCGGACACGGACGACGCGCTCACCCTCGCCCGCGCGCTGCCGATCGACCCGCAGCGGCTGCGCGCGACCGTGGAGCGCCTCGCGGGCGTCGGCTCGTGCCCGCTCGGCTTCCGCACGACCGGCACGCCGGAGGATCGCGAGGTGGCGGAGTACGCCGCGGACGCGATGCGCGGCTGCGGCCTGAGCGACGTGGCGATCGAGGAGGTCACCGTCGACGGGTGGCGCTTCCTGGGCGCCTCGCTCGAGGCCGTCGGAGACCGCATCGACGCGTCGTCGATGGGCGGCGTTCCGCCGACGCCGCGCGAGGGCCTCGAGGCGCCGCTCGTCGACGCCGGCGCGGCCGAGCCGCGGCGCCTGGACCGCCTCGACCTCGCCGGCGCGATCGCGCTGGTCGATTGGCGGCGGGAGACGCTCCCGCTGTGCGACATCGCGCTCGAGCTGGGCCTGCGCGGGGCGATCGGAGTGGTCGCGAACTGCCCCGAGGGCGCGGACTTCTACCAGTCCCCGGGCGTCATCGGGTCGTTCGACGGGCACTGGCACGACGGCGCGCCACCGATGATCCTGATCGCCAAGGAGGACGCCGCAGCGCTGCGGGTCGCGCTCCCGGAGCGGGCGAAGCTGACGCTGCACGCCCAGCGCTCGCCCGCCACCCGGGGCGCCAACGCCGTCGGCTACCTGGCGGGCGCCTCCGGCAGCGCGCCGATCGTCATCGGCGCGCACCACGACGGCTGGTTCCGCGCCGCGTTCGACAACGCCTCGGGCGTCGCCGCGATGCTCGCGATCGCGGAGGCGCTGACGGCGGTCGGCCATCGCCCCCGCCACTCGCTCTGCTTCACCTCGCGGACCGCGGAGGAGTACGGGCTCGAGAACAGCCCGTTCGACTGGTGCATCGGCGCCTGGCGCCAGGTCCAGGACAGCCACCCGGAGTGGGGCGCGCGCGCGCCCTTCCACCTCTGCGTCGAGGCCAGCGGGCACCCGGAGATGCGGCTGCTGGTGGAGGCGCCGGCCGAGCTTGCGGGCTGGGTGCGCGCGTCGGCCCGGACCGCCCGCCGCGAGGGTTGGCTGCCGACGAGCTGGCGGGTCGCGAAGCCCGGCACCGGCACCGAGCTGTGGCCGTTCCTGGTCTCGGGCGTCCCCGGCATCAGCGTGCTCACGTGGGAGAAGTCGTTCATGCGGACCGACTACCACACGCCGCGTGACACCCCCGCCCTGCTCGACTTCGACCACCTCGAGCGCCTCACGCGCTTCTACGCCTACCTGCTGCTGCAGGCCGACGCCGACCCGAACGCGATCCTCGACCACGAGGCGCGCGCCGAGGATCTGACCGCCGCCGCCGAGCGGCTCGGCGGCGCGGGAGGCAAGCGCCTGGCCGCCGCCGCGAAGGCCCGCGCGGGCGCGCACGGGCGACCGGCGTTCACGCGCGTCGGCCGCGAGCTGCTCGCCGTCGACGCCCACGGCGCCCTCGCCTACCCACACGCCCAGGCGGCGAAGAACGCCGAGGCGCTCCAGAGCGCGCTGACGGCGCTGCACAAGGGCGACCGGCGTGGCGCGGCGAAGGCCCTGCGCGGCGTCGGCGCCAACGCGCTCGTCCCGAAGCTCTCGCAGGCGGCGTTCGCGCGCCACGCGCAGCGGCGCGGCCCGGGCGCCAACGCCGCCTCGTGGGCGTCGGCCAGCCACCTGACGGCGAGCCCGGACCTGTGGGCGGAGATCGCGTCGCTCAGCGGCCGGGCGGGCGCCGAGGCGCACGGCCCGTGGATCAAGGCCTCGCTGAAGGCACATCTCGAGCATTCGCAGGCGATGCTCTCCGAGCGCGTCGAGGCGATGGCGGGCGCTGTGCAAGACACCAAGCGGAGGTCCTCATGAAGCGGCGAATCACGGTGGCCGGGCTCTGCCTCGCCGCGCTCCTCGCGACCGCGGCCGGGTGCGGCAGCAGCAGCGGCGACGGGGGCGGGGGCGGGGGCGGGAGCAGCGCCACGAAGTCGCCAGCCACCACCGGCCAGCAGAAGGAGCACCGGGGCGGGACGCTCACGATGCTGTGGAACGGCGCCGGCACGTCGATCGACACCACGCTCGACTACGACTCCAACTGGCAGGTCCTGACGATGACCAGCGATGGCCTGCTCAACTACCGCCGCGTGGCCGGCCCGAAGGGCTCGGAGCTCGTGCCCGACCTCGCCGAGGCGATCCCCACCGCGACCGACGGCGGTAAGACCTACGCGTTCAAGGTCCGCCAGGGCATCAGGTACTCGACAGGTGCAGAGGTCAAGCCGAGCGACTTCACGTACACGATGGAGCGCCAGTTCAAGGCCGCGGCCCCGGCCTCGAACTTCTACCAGGGGATCATCGGCGGGGACGCGTGCGCGAAGAAGCCCAAGCGCTGCGACCTCTCCAAGGGCGTGGTCGCCGACGACGCGGCCTCGACGGTGACCTTCCACCTCACCGAGCCCGACCCGGACTTCCTGCAGAAGCTCGCGATCCCGTTCGCGTACGTCGTGCCGGAGGGGACGCCGAACAAGGACATCGGGACCAAGCCGCTGCCGGCCACCGGGCCCTACAAGATCGAGCGCTACACGCCCGACCAGCAGATGGTGTTCGTGCGCAACCCGCACTTCAAGGAGTGGTCGCGCGAGGCCCAGCCCGACGGCTATCCCGACAAGATCGTGATGAAGCTCGGACTGTCGCTCTCAGACGCCGTGACGCAGATCGAGCGCGGCCAGGCCGACTGGAGCTACGACGCGCCGCCGGCCGACCGTCTCGGGGAGATCGGCGACAAGTACAAGGACCAGTTCCACATCAACCAGGTGCCGCAGAACTACCACATGGCGATCAACACCCGCGTGCCCCCGTTCGACAAGGTCGAGGTGCGCCAGGCGCTCAACTTCGCCACCGACCGCAACGCGGTGCTGCAGCTGTGGGGCGGCAAGGCACTGGGCCGCATCAGCTGCCAGGTCCTGCCCTTCGGCTTCCCCGGCCACCAGCCCTACTGCCCGTACACGAAGAACCCGGGCACGGAGTGGTCGGCGCCGGACATGGCGAAGGCGCAGCAGCTGGTCGACCAGTCCGGCACGAAGGGCCAGAAGGTCACGATCATCGCGACCCCGGACGAGACGACGAAGGCGATCGACCTCTACTTCGTCTCGCTGCTGCGCAAGCTCGGCTACAAGGCGAGCATCAAGACGCTCAACTCGTCGGTGCAGTACTCGTTCGTGCAGGACTCGCGCAACAAGGCGCAGCTCTCGTTCTCCTACTGGTATCCCGACTACACGTCGGCGTCGAACTTCATGACGACGGTGGTGGGCTGCGACGGCTTCCACAAGGCGAGCACGTCGAGCCCGAACCTGTCGGAGTACTGCGATCCGGCGATCCAGGCGAAGAACGAGCAGGCGCTCAAGCTCGCGCAGACCGACCAGGACGCGGCCAACAAGCTGTGGGCGCAGGTCGACAAGGAGACGACAGACGGCGCGCCACTGGTGACGCTGTTCATCGCCAACCGCCTCGACTTCGTGTCCAAGCGGATCGGCAACTTCCAGTTCAACCCGTCGGTGACCGGCAGCTTCATGATCGACCAGGCGTGGGTGAAGTGACGGCGGGATGAGCGGGCTCGACGTCGCGGTCGACGTCCCCGAAGCGGGTGCCGCGGCTCACCACGGGCCATGGGCGCTCGCCCGCCGGCGGCTGGTGCGCAACCGCACGGCGATGGCGTCGCTGGTCGTGCTGATCATCGTGGTGGCGACCGCCGCCGCGGCCCCCTGGTACGCGAGCCACGTCGCGGACGTCGACCCGTTCGAGTCCAACGTGTCGGGCACCACCACCGTGGGCGGCATGCGGGTGCCGGTCGTCGCGCCGAACGCCTCGGGGCTCGGCTCGTCGCCGATCGGGCCGACGCTCGAGGGCCACTACTTCCTCGGGGCCGACTCGCAGGGCCGCGACGTGATGGCACGGCTGCTCTACGGCGGGCGGACGTCGCTGATCGTGTCGGTCGCCGCGGCGGTGATGACCGCGCTGATCGCGACCGTCGTCGGGCTCGTGGCGGGCTTCTTCGGCGGCTGGCTCGACGGGCTGATCTCGCGCCTGCTCGACATCGTGTGGGCGTTCCCCGTCTACCTGCTCGCGATCGCCCTCTCGACCGTGCTGCTGCTGCAGGGGATCAGCATCGGCCCGATCAGCGTCGACCCGGCCTCGCTGTGGCTGCCGATCATCATCATCGGCCTCGTCTACGTGCCCTACGTCGCGCGACCGGTGCGCGGCGAGGCGCTCTCGATCCGGCGCCGCGAGTACATGGAGGCGGCGATCGCCCAGGGCGCGAACGACCGGCAGCTGATCTTCGGCGAGATGCTCCCCAACGTGCTGCCGGTGGTGCTCGTGTTCATGCCGCTGATGATCGCGACGAACATCGTCACCGAGGCATCGCTGTCGTACCTCTCGATCGGAGTCCAGGCGCCCAACGCCAGCTGGGGCACGATCGTCGAGGACGGCCAGAACCAGCTCTACACGCGGCCGTGGGTGTCGATCGCCCCCGGGCTGTTGATCGCGCTGACCGTGCTCGCGCTCAACGTCCTCGGCGACGGCGTGCGCGACGCGCTCGACCCCCGCGGCTCGCTGCGCATCCGCCGCCGCTTCCGCCGGCCGGGCGCGCCGTGATCGCGTTCGCGGTCCGCCGCGCGGCGTCCACGGTGGTCGTCATGTTCGCGATCAGCGTGCTCGTGTTCGTGATCTTCTTCGCGATCCCCGGCATCGACCCGTCGCGCCAGATGGCAGGGCGCAACCCGACGCCGGAGACGATCAGGGCGATCAAGCACGAGTTCGGGCTCGACCGCCCGCTGCCGGTCCAGTACGTGCTCGTGATGAAGCACCTGCTCGTGACGCGCGACCTCCAGAGCTACAACAACCGCGGCGTCGAGGTCGTCCCCCAGATCATTCGCGCGACGCCGATCACGTTCTCGCTGATCACCGGCGCGGCGGTCATCTGGGTCGTGCTGAGCGTTTTTGTGGGTGTGGCGGCGGCGGCGCTGCGCGGGACGTTCTGGGATCCCCTGCTGATGGCGCTCGCGCTGATCGGGATCGCGATGCCGGTGTTCTGGCTCGGGCAGGTGGCGAACCTGTTCACCCAGGACCGCTGGCACGACACGTTCCTGTTCTCGTGGGTGCCGCCGCTCGGCTACACGCCGCTGACCGAGGACCCGGTGATGTGGTTCAAGCACCTGGTCATCCCGTGGTTCACGCTGGCGATCCTCTACGTCGGCCTCTACGCGCGCGTGCTGCGCTCGGCGCTGGTCGAGGCCGAGAGCCAGGACTTCGTGCGCACCGCGCGGTCGAAGGGGATCTCGGAGAGCCGGGTGCTCACCCGCCACACGCTGCGCGTCTCGATCATCACGTTCGTGAGCCTGTTCGGGCTCGACTTCGGCGCGCTCGCCGGCGGCGGCGCGCTGCTCACCGAGGTGGTGTTCGGGCTGCCGGGCGTGGGGCGCCTCACGTACCGCTCGCTGGCCAACCTCGACCTCCCGGTGATCATGGCGACGGTCCTCTACGGCGCCTTCTTCATCGTGATCGCCAACGCGCTCGTCGACATCCTCTACGCACGGCTGGACCCGCGCACCCGCGAGCCGGTGACGGCGTGACCGAGCCGCTGCTCGACGTCCGCGACCTGCGCGTGACCTTCCTCACCGACGGTGGCGACGTGACCGCGGTCGACGGCGTGTCGTTCGCGCTCGGCGCCGACGAGGTGCTCGGCATCGTGGGCGAGTCCGGGTCGGGCAAGAGCGTGACGATGATGAGCGTGATGCGGCTCGTGCCGGAGCGCAACACGCGCTTCGAGGGCGAGGTCCACTACGGCGGGCGCGACCTCATGCAGCTCTCCCAGCGCGCGATGCGCGAGGTCCGCGGCAGCGAGATCGCGATGATCTTCCAGGACCCGATGACGTCGCTGAACCCGGTCTACCGGGTCGGCTGGCAGATCGCCGAGCAGGTCCGCGAGCACGAGGGGCTGTCGGCCGCGGAGGCGCGCGACCGGGCGGTGGAGCTGCTGCGCGCGGTCGGGATCCCCGACGCCGAGCAGCGCGTCGACGACTTCCCGCACCACTTCTCGGGCGGCATGCGCCAGCGCGTGATGATCGCGATGGCGCTCTCCTGCCGCCCGCGCGTGCTGATCGCCGACGAGCCGACGACGGCGCTCGACGTGACGATCCAGGCGCAGATCCTCGACCTGATCCGCACGCTGCGACGCGAGACCGGCTCCTCGGTCGTGCTCATCACCCACGACATGGGCGTGGTCGCCGAGCTGGCCGACCGCGTGCAGGTGATGTACGGCGGGCGGGTCGTCGAGCAGGGCCCCACGCGCGCGATCTTCCACGACCCGTTGCACCCGTACACGTGGGGGCTGCTCGGCTCGATCGCCCGGCTCGACCGGCCGCGCCCGCGGCGGCTGACCGCGATCGGCGGGGCGCCGCAGTCCGCGTCGGAGACGCCGGCGGGGTGCGTGTTCGCCGACCGCTGCCCGTACCGCTTCGAGCGGTGCTCGGAGCCACCTCCGCTCGAGGCCAAGCGCGGCCCCGGCCACCTCGACGCCTGCCACCTCCCGCTCGACGTGCGGCCGTCGCTCCGCGAGGCCGCGGCGTGACCGGGCCCGCCGTCCTCCTCCGCGCCACCGACGTGCACCGCCACTTCCCCGTGCGCGGCACGGGCGTGATCCAGCGCGAGGTCGCGAGCGTGCGCGCGGTCGACGGCGTGTCGCTGGAGGTCCATGCGGGCGAGACGCTCGGGCTGGTCGGCGAGTCGGGCTGCGGCAAGTCGACGCTGGGGCGGACGCTGCTGCGGCTGACCGAGCTGACCTCGGGCCGGATCGAGTTCGAGGGGCGCGACATCTCCGGGCTGAGCCGCGCGGCGCTGCGGCCGGTCCGGCGCGAGATGCAGATGGTCTTCCAGGATCCCTACGCGTCGCTGAACCCGCGCAAGCGCGTGAGCGCGATCATCGGGATGCCGATGCGCATCCACGGCACGCACCCGCGCGCGGAGATCCCGGAGCGCGTGCGCGAGCTGCTCGGCCTCGTCGGCCTCAGCCCAGAGCACGCCGACCGCTTCCCCCACGAGTTCTCGGGCGGCCAGCGCCAGCGGCTCGGGATCGCCCGGGCGCTCGCGCTGCGGCCGAAGCTCGTGATCGCCGACGAGCCGGTGTCGGCGCTCGACGTCTCCGTCCAGGCCCAGGTGATCAACCTGCTCGAGGACCTGCAGGACGAGCTCGGCCTGACCTACCTGTTCGTGGCCCACGACCTCTCCGTCGTGCGCCAGGTGTCCGACCGCATCGCGGTCATGTACCTCGGCAAGCTCGTCGAGGTGGGCCCGGCCGAGCGGGTCTCGACGCTGCCCGTGCACCCCTACACCGAGGCGCTGCTCTCGGCCGTGCCGGTGCCCGATCCCGACCTCAGCGCGCGCCGGGAGCGGATCGTGCTGCGCGGCGACGTGCCGAGCCCGGCGCACCCGCCGTCGGGCTGCCGCTTCCACCCGCGCTGCCCGCACGCGACCGAGGTCTGCGTCACCGACGAGCCGCCGCTGGTGCCGCACCGCGGCGCGAATCACCTCGCCGCCTGCCACCACCCTCGTAACGTGGGGGTGGATGGCTGAGCCCCGCCTGGTCCACGTCGAGTTCACCGACCACGACGCGACCCGAGCGTCGTGCCGGCGATCGCCGCGCGGTCCAGGCGTTCGTCCCCGGCGAGGCGAGCGCCGTCCGCGCCGTCCGCCGCCACCTGCTCGCCGCGGCGCATTGACACGGCGCCGCAGCGCGAAGAGACTCGCTCGGTGGCCGCTCCCGCTCGTTCCCTCGAGCCCGCCCCTGGCGCTCCCGAGGCGCCGACCGTCGCCGCGGCGCGGCGCGATCCCGCCGCTGCGCAGATCATCGCCCTGCAGCAGAGCGCCGGCAACCGCGCCGTCGCCAGCCTGATCGCGCGCGCCCCGACCTTCGTCGACCGGATCGGGATGTTCTTCGGCAAGAAGACCTACCTGGCGACCGTGGCGGGCGAGCAGGTCCACGTCGCCAGCGAGGACGAGGAGAAGGACGCGGCGCGGATCATCGCCGCGATCTCCTCCACCTACGGCATCGACGTCTCCTCCGTGAAGCTGATGAAGGCGCTCAAGGGCGCCAACAAGCAGGCCACGAAGGCGCAGCTCGACAAGGTCTCCAAGCGACCGTGGCTCTACAAGGAGCTGCAGGCGATCGAGCGCGCGCTGGCCCACTACGCGCCGATCCTCGGCAAGGCCCGCGCCGGCTCGACCCGCTCCGTGGCCCCCCAGGAGCTGGTCGCGGTCGGCAAGCTCGAGGAACGCCTCGGCGTCAAGGCGGGCAAGACCGTCTTCAAGCCGACCGTCATGGGGACGTACTTCTCCGAGAGCCAGACCTTCGCGATGTACAAGCACGGCGAGACGGCGACGCCCGACTTCTCCGACATCGACAAGCAGATCGAGGGCACCGCGATCCACGAGATCGCGCACGGCCTCTTCCAGTACGCCGAGGCCGACTTCGTCAAGACCTTCGACTACTGGCTCGACGAGGACACGGCCAGCGGCAAGGCCGGCGCCGAGCCGCCGCCGACGGACTACGGGCAGACGAGCGCGGCCGAGGACCTGGCGGAGTGCGCGATGCTGTACTTCCTCGACCGGCCGCGGCTCGAGAAGGACTGCCCGCTGCGCACCGCGTTCATGGACAAGCTGGTCAAGGGCTGGGAGCCGGAGCCGCTCAAGGGCGGCTGGCCGGAGCAGGCGAAGGACCCCGAGACCGCGATCGCGTGACGGTCGTCGCCGGGTACGAGCTCGCGGACCTGCTCGCGCTGCGGGACCTCTCGCGCGACGAGCTGGAGGCACGCTTCGATGGCGTCGAGACGGATCCGAACGTCCGCTACGAGCGCATCGAGCCGGTCGACCGGCTGCACTCCGACGCGTTTCCGGGCCACTTCTACTTCCGCGGCGATGAGCTCGCGCTGCTCTACATCCCGCGCAGCGCGCTGCGCGACGCCGGCCTCGGCGAGCTCGCGCGCGAGCTCGGCGAGCCGGCCGCCACGCTGAGCTCGCGCACCGGCGAGGACTCGACCCTGTACGTCTATCCCGGGCGCGGCGTGGCCTTCGCGAGCGACGGTGAGCAGGTCGAGATCCTCGAGCTCTTCCCGCCGACGACCCGCGAGGCCTACGAGGCCGGGATCTACGACCCGCCGCCGGAGCGCATCCGCTGACGCTGCGCCGGCTGCGCTACCTGATCGCGGCCGACGCGGCACGGCCGACGTGGCGGTCGCAGCGAGCCACTGCGTCGGCAACTACGCGGCGCAGCAGGAGAGCTTGCTCACGTCGCGGGTGAAGGCCCGGGCGGCGAGGTGCAGACCTTCTCCGATGGTCAGGTACGGGTTCCAGCTCGCGGCGAGGTCTGAGACCGTCAGGTCGGCGTCGATGGCGTAGACGCCGGCGAGGATCGCGTCGCCCGCACCGTCGGCGAGGATGTGCACGCCGATGACCCGGCCGGCGTCGCGCTCGGCGACGAGCTTGACGACGCCGCGCGGGTTGCGGCTGACGATCGCCCGCGGCACGTCGGCGAGGTCGAGCACGCGTGATTCGCAGTCGATGCCCTGTGCGAGCGCCTCCGCCTCGGTCAGCCCGGCGGCGGCGATCGTCGGGGTGGTGAAGGTGATGCGCGGCAGTGAGCGGTAGCTGATGCGCCGTGCCGCGCCCTCGAACGCGTTGGCGACGACGAGCGCGCCTTGCTTGGCGGCGACGTAGACGAAGTGCGGGTGGCCCGTCACGTCGCCGGCCGCCCAGACGCGCGGGTTGCTCGTGCTCAGGGCATCGTCGACGATGACCTCGCCGCCCGTTCCGGCCAGCACCCCGACGGCGTCCAGACCGAGTCCGGCGGTCCGGGGCCGCCGACCCGTCGCGACGAGGACCTGCTCGGCGCGGCACTCGTCGCCTCCGTCCGTCATGACGACGATGCCGTTGCCCTCCCTGCGTACCGCGGTCGCCTGGACGCCTTCGTGGACCCGAAGGTCCTCGGCCTCGAAGGCGGCCTTGAGTTCGGCGGCGATCTCGGGCTCCTCCCCGCGCGCCAGCGTCGAACGCACGAATATCGTCACGTGGGTGCCGAGGTGGGCGAAGAGCTGGGCCTGCTCCATCGCCACGTAGCCGCCGCCGATGACGATCAGCGACTCGGGTAGGTGGTCGAGCTCCATCGCCGTCGTGGAGGTCAGGTAGCCGCCGGCTGACAGCCCGGGGATATCGGGGATGGCGGGTTCGGCGCCGGTGGCGACGAGGTAGTGGGCGGCCTCGACGCGCCGGCCGTCGACGTCGAGCGCCGGGCCGCCGAGGAAGCGTGCGTCGCCCGCGACGAGCTCGATGCCGTACTCGGCGACGACATCCAGGTACTTCTCCCGGCGCAGCGTCTCGACGATGTCGTTCTTCCCGGCGATGAGCTCCGCGAAGTCGACGGCGCCGGCGTTTGTGCGGACGCCGGGAAAGCGGGCGCCGCACGCGCGGTGGCGGCTCTCGGCGGCGGCGAGCAACGCCTTGGACGGGATACACCCGACGTTGACGCAGGTGCCACCGACGGTGCCGCGCTCGATCATGACGACGCGCAGATCGGCGCGGCGTGCGGCGATTGCCGCGGAGAACGCTGCTCCTCCCGACCCGACGATGGCCAGGTCGTACTCGAAGGCGGTCTGGCGCTCCGTGCGCTTGACCGGGAGGACGCCGAGGCCGGCCGTGGCGAGACCGGCCTTCGGGGCGGTCTGAGACTGCTTCGGGGCATGGTTCATGAGCATCCCTTCCCTGCGACCCGCCGGCAGGCGGCGACGTGTTGGGCGTTGTCGGCCAGGAGGGCTCGGCCGAGCGCGAGCAGCTCGCTCACCCGCGGGTCGGCGACCCGGTAGCGGACGGTGCGGTGCTCGCGCCGGGTCAAGACGAACCCGCACCAACGGAGACACGCAAGATGATTCGACAGGTTCGTCCGCCCGAGCCCCAGCTTCAGGGTCAGCTCGCCGACCGACATCTCCCCGCGCTCGTGCAACAGCTCGAGCACCCGCACACGCGTCGGGTCGGAGAGCACCGTGAAGTACTTGGCGACGAGATCGGACTCGGTCGGCCGCCGGGGGAGCAGGAACGGACTGTTGATGACGGCGTCGGCGACCACTCATGTCAGTGTAGCCTGACATGAGAGATCAGGTTCGTGTCCTGCCCCGCTCGCGCGCGGCCGCTGAACCGTTTGCCCGAACACAGTGTCGAATGCCTCGTGATCGATCATGTGCGCTCGCTCGTCGATGCTGCCGGGCCGTTCGGGCCGGCGGCGTTCGTCGCGGCCTATGCCCTGCTGACCGTCGCTCTGGTCCCGGCGACGATCCCGTCCCTCGCCGCCGGAGCGCTGTTCGGGCCCGTGTGGGGGTCGCTGCTGGTGGTCGCGGGCGCGACCACCGGCGCCGTTGCGGCGTTCGAGATCGCCCGGCGCGTCGGGCATCAGCGGACGCGCCGGCTGGTTGGTGAGCGGGTCCTGCGAGCCGACGCCTGGATGCACCGACGCGGTATCTCAGGGGTGATCGGCCTGAGACTGCTTCCTGTCGTGCCGTTCAACGCACTCAACTACGCGTTTGGCCTGTCGTCGGTGCGCCGTCGCGATCATGCGCTCGGGACCGCGATCGGAATCATCCCCGGCAGCGTCGCGTTCGTGGCCCTCGGCGATTCGATCGGCGACCCGGGCTCCGCCGGCTTCATAGCGTCGCTCGGAGCCGTGGCCCTGTTGATCGCGGTGTCGGCCGTCAGGTCGCGCCGCCACGCGCGATCGGTACCAATCGGAGATGACCGCTCGCCTGCGGTCTCGGTCAGCCCGGAGGCGGCGCGCCGTCGACGTCAAACTGCCGTTCCTCCCGCAGCCGAGCGAGCACGCCGCCGCTGACGCGGACGTCGGCCGTCTCCGCACTGCGCAGCCGGCCGAGCGCCGACACCGTGCGCCGCAGGCCGGCCATGAACTTCGCGCAGGGAGGACACAGATGCGTGTGCGACTCGATCCGCGCGCGATCGTCCGGACCGAGCTCTCCGTCCAGGTAGGCCGAAGCCTGCCTGCGCGAGAAGCGGTGATCGCGACCAAAGCGCAGTGGGTGCAGCAGGACGGCGCCGCGCATCGTCACTGCCCTGGATCCTCGGGGAGATAGTCGCGCACCGCGTCGCGCACCGCCAGCCGGGCGCGGTGCAGGCGGCTCTTGAACACCGCCTCGTCGAGGCCCAGGATCGCCGCCGCCTCGGTGGTGCGCAGACCCTCGATGTCGCGGAGAACCAGCGGGGCGCGCTGGTCGGGAGGCAGGCGTCGCACCGCCCGTTCGAGGGCGTGGCGCAGGTCGTCATGCTCGAGGTGGCGCAGAGGGCCCGGCCGCGTGTCGGCGGGCTCGATGCGGCGCTCGTCCAACGACGTCTGCGGCACGCGGCGGCGCGAGGTGCGCCGGTAGGCCTCGTTGACGCCGATCCGGTAGAGCCACGTGAAGAACTGGCTGTCGCCGTTGAACATGGCGATCCCGCGCCACGCGCGCAGGAATGCCTCCTGGGTGACCTCCTCCGCCTCATGGGGGTCGTCGACCAGGCGCCGTATGACCGCGTGCAGGCGATCGGCGTACACCCGGACGAGCTCCTCGAACGCGAGATGGTCACCCGCGCCCGCGCGAGCGACCAGCGCGCCGTCCTCGACGGTTGGCGGGCTCTCCTCGCTCATCCGAGCTCCCGGCGCATGCCCACCAGCTTGGCACTGTCGAGGCAGGCTTGCGGGCGTCATCCGCGCCGCCGGGGAGCGCGGCCGGCCATCGGCCGGCGCTCGCTCGGATGTGCGCACAGGTACTCCAGAACCGCAGGGACGATGGAGCCGTCGGGGTTGGAGTCAGCTGCGTCGGTGGGGATCGATCGAAGCGCGACGCGCAACCCTATGAGGCCGCGGAGCATCGGCCCGCACTCCGGGCACTCGTCGACGTGCTGCGCGAAGCGCGCGCGCCGGCGCGGGGTGAGCGTGCCGTCCAGCGAATCCGGCATCGCCCGCTGCGCGGAGCGGTGATCTCGATGCATGCGATGCCATCGGGACACGCGAGATCAGACCCTTGGCCGCATAGAACGATTCACGCCCTGGGAACCGACCCCTCTCGCGGCCCGCTGAGCGCGGATCGGGTCGGCGACCAAGTGTCGCGAACCGTTCCCGTGCACCATGGGTCTGAGCGCGTGATGCACGGACCGTCAAGCTCATCGCGCCGCGAGCCGACCCCTCCGGTGACTGATCCTTCGGCCGGTCTCGGTGTACCGGCTGCGAACATGGCGACGTTGACCCAACGATGGCTACGGGCCGGACTGGCACGGGTGTGGCGCGCATCGCGGCCGGTTCACCCGGACACGCAGGCGGCGCTGGATCGGCGCTGGGCTGAGCTGCCCGCAGCGGTGCGCACCGATGCACAGCTGCTGGGACGCCGCAGTGTCGGGTGTGAGGGAACCCACGGCGTGTTTCCCCGCTGCAACCTCGCGTGCACCCCGTGCTATCACGCCAAGGAGGCGCAGCGCGTGCGCAGCGACGGCGACCACACCGTGACGCAGGTGGAGGCGCAGATGAGGTTTCTGCGCGGGACTCGTGGCACGGGTCAGCATGTGCAGCTGATCGGCGGCGAGGTGTCGCTGCTGGACGCCGACGACCACGCTCGCGCGCTGCAGGTCATGCTCCGTCACGGCCGCAAGCCGATGAGCATGACCCACGGCGACTTCGACGAGTCCTACCTGCGCCGTCTTGCGCTCGACGCCGAGGGCCGGCCGCGCTTCGGGGTGCTCCGGATGGCGGGTCACTTCGACTCGCTGATGCTCGGCCGCCGCGGGGTGCCGCGCCCGCGCGCCGAGCGCGACCTCGACGCGCCACGGCGACAGTTCGTGGAGATGTTCGAGCGGCTGCGGGCCGAGCACGGGGTGCGCTTCGACCTGGCCCACAACATGACGGTGACTCCGGCCAACCTCGCCGAGGTCGCGGAGGTCACGCGCACCGTGATGGGGTTGGGCTACGGGATGGCGTCCTTTCAACCGGCGGCGCACGTCGGCAATCCCAAGCGCTGGCGCGAGGACTACCGGGGCCTCGGCATCGACGAGGTCTGGGCACAGATCGAAGCCGGCGCGGGCACGCGCCTGCCGTGGGTGCACCTGCAGATGGGCGACGCGCGCTGCAACCGCTCGGCCTACGGGGTGATCGCCGGTGGCCGCTGGTTCGCGCTGCTCGACGACCGCGACCCACGTGACCTGCGGGCCCGGGACCGCTTCCTCGCCGCGTTCGGGGGGATGGACTTCGAGCGCTCGCGGTTCGCTCGTGCGCTGGCGCTGCTGCGCGTGGCCGCGCGCCAACCGGCGCTCGTGCCGCAGGCCGCGGGCTGGGCGCTGAGGTTGGCGCGCAGAGTCGGGGTGGGGCGGCTCCTGACCGGGCGCCCGCGTGCGCTGACCTTCGTCGTGCACGCCTTCATGGACGCCTCCGTGGTCCAACCTGCGTGGGAGGCGATGGAGCGCGGCGAGGTGGCGGTCGACCTCGCGGTGCGAGCCGCGCAGGAGCGCCTGCAGGCCTGTTCCTACGCGATGGCCCACCCCGAGCAGGGACGCACGGTTCCGGCCTGCGTGCAGCACAGCATCCTGGACCCCGCTGAGAACCTCGACCTGCGCGAGCTGCTGCCGATGCACCCCAACCCGTGACGAGCGGGGAGCAGTGGGCGCGGGCCGAACTGCAACAGCTTCGTTCACGCCGCTTCACGCCCGCCGCGGTCGTCGCCTTCCTCGCAGCGTCCCAGCGCCGTGCCGACGAGGTGCGCCGCGCTCGCCCGGCGCTCGCCCGCCGGGCACGCCGCTGGGAGCTCGCCGGCGCGGTCGCGTGGTCGGGTCTGGCGCTGGGCGGACGGGAGCCGTTTCGCCGCCGGGCAGCTTCCGGGTTGGCGTGGTGGGGCCTCGTGGCAGCGATGCTCGAATGGCATCTCGGGATGGTCGAATCCGAGGACGGCGAGCCCCGCAACCTCGGGGCCGCCGACGCGCTGACGCTCGCTCGCGCGTTCCTCGTCCCGGTGATCGCCGACGACCTGAGCACGGCGGCGCTGACTTTGGCGGCGGTCAGCGACGTCCTCGACGGCATCGCCGCGCGAGCCACCGTCCCCACCCGCGCCGGCCGCGACCTCGAAGGACTCGTCGACGCCGCTGTCCTGGCGACAGCACTGCACGACGCCCATCACAACGGACGACTGAGCCCAGCCGTCATCGCCCTCGAGCTTGGCCGCACCACCGCCGGCTTCGGCTACGCCGTCGCGGTCTACTTCGCACTCGCGCAGGCACCGAGCGTCGTCAATCG
>JBDTMF010000008.1:0-41393 GCA_039934455.1 Solirubrobacteraceae bacterium | reverse complement strand
GACGTACTGGATCCCGATCACCTTGTGATCGGTGTTGACGCGGAAGTAGTCCTTCCAGCTCGTGGCGCCGTGCGACGAGTGGTCCTCGGCGCGGGTCGGCTTGCCCGAGGCCCAGTAGAACCAGTAGTCGAAGGCGCCCAGGCCGACGAAGAAGAACAGCGGCGAGGCGACCAGGCCGACCGTCAGCACGGCGTCCTGCCACTTGACGTCCCAGCCGGCGGCGCCGTCGAACGGGTTCGAGAAGCCGTAGGCGAGGCGGACCACCGTCACCAGCACGGCGGCGAAGAGCACGCCGAGCAGCGTGAACAGACCTGCCCGGCCGAGTCCCGGGGCTCGCATCCTCGCTGCCATCACCCTCCCCTCCTCATCACTTGGTCGCGACCTTTACAAGGTAATCGGTCAGCGCCTTGATCTCCTCCGGTTGGAGGGTCTCCTTGTAGTTGTTGGGCATGATCCCATCCTGGAAGCCCTTCGCCACCTCGGCGCTGGGGTCCTCGATCGACTGCTGGATGAAGGTCGCGTCCTTGCCCTTGAGCACCTTGCCGAGGTCCGGGCCGATGGTCCCGTTGGCGCCGGCGTCCGAGAGCGTGTGGCAGGAGGCGCAGGCCGGCGCGGCGCCGCTCGCGAACAGCGTCTTGCCGTCGGGCGCCGCACCGCCGCCGCCGGCGGCCGCGCCCCCGCCCGCCTGGCCGCCCCCGCTCGCCTTCGCCTGCTTGTCGGCCATCCACTTGTCGAAGGCGGCCGGCGAGACGACGTGGGCGCTCTGGCGCATGACTGCGTGCCCAAGGCCGCACAGCTCCGCGCAGACGACGGGGAAGGTGCCGGTCTTGATGGGCTTGACGCGGAGGTGCGTCGTGATGCCCGGCACCGCGTCGACCTTCTGGCGGAACGCGGGCACCCAGAAGTCGTGCAGGACGTCCTTGGACTGGATGTCGAAGCGGACCTGCTTGCCCTTGGGCAGGTAGAGCTGGTTGGAGGCGATCTCCTTTCCGCCGCCCTGGCCTGGGTAGTAGAAGGTCCAGGTGAACTGCTCGCCGACGACGCGGACCTTCATCTCCGACGCCTCGGCCGTCTCAATGTCGCGCAGCACCACGTAGGCGTAGGAGCAGAGCGCGACGAGGATGATCGCCGGGACCGCGGTCCAGATCACCTCGAGCCGCGTGTTGCCGTGGATCGGCGGGCCGTCCTTGAGTTCCTCGCCCGGCCGCATGCGGAAGCGCCAGACGCTGTAGAGCACGATCGTCACGACGGCGACGAAGATCGGGACCGAGACGATCACGAGGACGTCCCACAGGGTGTCGATCGGCCCGGCCTCCTCCGAGGCGGCGGTCGGAAACCAGTCGATCAGCAGGCCGAGCCCGATGCCGGCCGCCGACGCGATCGCGCCGATCGCCAGCAGTGGCAGCAGGTGGCTGCGGCCTGACTTTTCCTCGCCCATCGGGGCGGCATCCTATGCAACCCGGGCGGCGGAGGGGACGCGGTCGAGCGGGGCTAGGCGGCGCGCGCCAGCGCTCTGTACGCCTGGGCTGCCTCGGGACGCTGCCCGCCGGCCGCGCGGGCGCGGAAGGCGGAGGGCGCGAGGCCCTTGTGGCGGCGGAACGCCTTGGCGAACTGGGCGGGCTGGCGGTAGCCCACGCGGTGGGCGACCTCGCGCACGGTGAGGCCGCGGCGAGCGAGCAGCTCGGCCGCCCGCTCCATGCGCACCTGGGTCAGGTGCTCGCGGAACGTCGTACGGCCGATCTCCGCGTAGGAGCGCTGCAGCTGGCGGCGCGAGGACGCGACGCGGCGGGCGATGTCGTCGAGGGAGAGGTCGCCGGCGTAGTCCTGCTCGACGATCTCGACGGCGTCGTGGAACAGGCTGGTCCGATGCCGGACGGTATTGGGGCGCTGAGTGGGCACGTCATGGATACGCCCGAACGTGCCAAGTGGATGAGTCGGCAGGCAGCTGGCGCGTTGCCGCTCTGTGTGCATCCGGGGGCGAGGCGGTACGATTGCGGCAATCGTTGCAAGCGGGCTCGCGGAGGTGTGGCTGGATGCAGGTTCGGAACGGCATGAGCACGATGGTGCTGACCGTCGGCCCGGGGCACACGCTGCGCCAGGCTGCGGCTGCGATGTCCCAGCGCAAGGTCGGCGCCGCGGTGGTGCTCGACCCCGAGGCCCCGGGCCTCGGCATCCTCACGGAGCGCGACATCCTGCACTCGATCGGCGAGGGCCAGGACCCGGACACCGAGCGCGTGGCCGACCACCTGACCGCGGACCTCGTGTTCGCCGCGCCGGACTGGTCGCTCGAGCAGGGCGCGGCCGCGATGGTGCGCGGCGGCTTCCGCCACCTGATCGTGATCGACGGCGGCGAGGCCGCCGGCGTGCTCTCCGTGCGCGACATCGTGCGCTGCTGGACCGACGACGGCGCGAGCTGCGAGGTACCGCAGTCGCCGACGGTGGCGGCTTCGGCGGGCGCGTAGCCGCCGCCGAACGTCAACGGCGCTGGGTAGGAAGCGGGTGAGCGGGCGGTCGCGGTCGCTCCCGGCCCCTCTTCCTCGCCGCGGCACCCCGAGCCCACCCCCACCCAGCCGCCGTTGACCTTCGCCTCGCTCACCGCGGCGTGAACGAGAGCACCACCGACGTCTCCACCTGCCGCTCCGGGATCGTCCAGTACTCCCGCAGGAGCTTCGTCTTGCGCTCGACCGCCACCGACGCGAACCCATGCCGCTCGTAGAAGCGGATCGCCCACTCGGCCGCGGCCCACGTCCCGACCAATAGCGGCCGCGGGCCACGCCCCGCCAGCAGATGGGAGAGCAGCGCGCCGCCCACGCCTCGACCCTGCTGAGCCGGCGCCGTGTAAGCGTGGCGGATGAGGTCGACGTCGCGGACCGGCTGGATGCCCATGATCCCGAGCAGCTCGGCGCCCTCGTCGTAGCCCCAGAACGCGACCCCGGCGGCGATCTCGGCGGCGAGCTCCTCCGCCGGCATGTAGGGATCGCGCCAGCGGTCGGCGGGGATCACGCCCCGGTAGGCCTCGGCGGCGGCGTTGACGATCGCGAGGACCGCGGGGCGCTCGTCGTCGCGGCAGCACCGGATCAAGAGCCTAGGGGAGGTAGCGCACCGCGACGACGAGCGCGTCGTCGGAGCCGCGCGCGTGGGACGCGAGCACCCGCTTGGCCTGCTCCTCGGCCGGCACGCCCGGCATCAGCGACGAGCCGAAGTCGGCAGCGACGCCGTCGGTCGCCATCACGAGGCAGTCGCCCGGCTGGAGCTCGGTGCGCACCAGGCGGACGGCCGGCAGCGACCAGCCGAGCACGCCGCCGAACAGCGTGGGGGAGTCATCGGAGTCCCCGCGCCGGCGCGCCGCGCGCACGAGCCGGCCCTCCACGTTGCCGATCCCCGTCCAGATCAGCCCGCCGGTGGCGAGGTCGAACCAGGCCAGCGTCGCGACCACGCCGCGGGTCGTGCGCAGGGCGTCGTGACAGCGTTTGAGCAGGCGGTCGGGCTGGTCCTCCGGACGCTCGCTGAGGATCGCCGCGGCCGCCTCGGAGGCGTCGGCCGCCGCCGGGCCGTGCCCGAGGCCGTCGATCACGGCGACCAGCGCGCCCCCCTCGTAGGGCGCGAACACCGCCAGGTCGCCCGATCGGGTCTCGCCCGCGAGCGGCTCACCCGCCTCGCCGCGCTCGAGCACGGCGGGCCACGGCGGCCCTTCAGGCACGCACGCTCCTGCCCGCCGCGCGCTGCCACATGACGAGCGTGACCGTGGTACCGCGGTTCGGCTCGCTCTGGATGTCGAACTCGTCCACGAGCCGGCGCGCTCCCGGCAGCCCCAGCCCGAGCCCGCCGCCGGTGGTATAGCCGTCCTGCAGGGCGCGATCGAGATCCACGATCCCCGGGCCGTCGTCGGAGGCGACGACCTCGATGCCCTCGCGGCCCTTGCCGTCGCGGATGACGCGCAGGCGCACCTCGCCGCGGGTCGCATAGTGGGTGATGTTGCGCGCCACCTCGGAGATCGCCGTCGCGAGCAGCGTCTGGTCCGTGCTGCTGAGATCGAGGTCGCCGGCGAGCTCGCGGGCGCGCTGGCGCGCGGTCACGACGTCGGCGTCGGACTCGATCGCGATCCGGCTCTCAGTCTGCACCGGTGAGCGGCTCCTTCAGCTGGTCGCGCAGCAGCGCCAGCCCCTCCTCGAGATCCAGCGCCGTCTGCACGTCCTCGAACTGCATGCCGAGCTGGACCATCGCGAACGCGACCTCCGGCTGGATGCCGACGATCACGGTCTCGGCGCCGCGCAGGCGCGTCATGTGCGCGATCCCGCGCAACGAGCGCGACACGAACGAGTCCATGACGTCGAGCGCGGTGACGTCGACGATGATGCCGCGCGAGCGGTGGCGGGTCACCTGGCCCATCACGTCTTCGCGCAGCTGCAGGACGTCCGTGTCGGTCAGCGCCGTCTGGATCGACGCGATCAGCACCGGGCCCTGCTTGAGGATCGGGACGGCCAACTCGTGCCCCTAACGCGCCTCGGACGGCAGGTAGTCGCCCTGCGTGACCTCGTAGCCCAGCAGCCGCTCGGCCTCCTCGATGCCGCCCTGGAGGTCGCCGACCGCGTTGACCTTGGAAAGGTCGACGCCGAGCGTCACGAGCGTCTGCGCGATGTCGGAGGAGAGGCCCGTGATGATCACGCTGGCGCCCATCAGCCGCGAGGCCTCGACCGTCTGGACGAGGTGGTTGGCGACGGTGGAGTCGATGGTCGGGACGCCGGTGATATCGATCACGACCACCTTGGCGCGATTCGCGCGGATGCCGCGCAACAGCTGCTCGGTGAGCTGGCGGGCGCGCTGGCCGTCGAGCACGCCGATGATCGGCAGGATCAGCAGCCGCTCGCGGACCTGGAGGACCGGCGTGGAGAGCTCGCGGATCGCCTCCTGCTGCTGGCGGATGACGCGCTCGCGCTCGCCGACGAAGTTGCCCGCCACCGTGTTGGCGATGCGGTTGGCGGCCGGCTCGTAGGCGTCGAGCACCCGGTTGAGCAGGTCGAAGTCGCTCTGGTACTTCTCGAACAGCGAGCGCGCGAGCACGTCGCGCAGCAGCAGCACGATGCCGACGACCTCGTCGACCTCGACCCCGCGCGGGATGATGCGCTCGGAGAGATTGCGGGCGTAGTCCTGCAGCGCCTCGACGGAGCCCGTCTCGAGCACCCCGACGTAGGAGTCGTAGATCGAGGTCGCCTCGGAGAAGATCTCCTCCTGGGTGAGGGCCGTGAGCAGCCGCGCCTCGGAGATCCGGCGCGCCCACTCCTCGCGTAGCTGCGTGCGGTTCGCGCGGAGGTGGGAGACGAGCTCGCGGAGGAGGCCCTCGGTCGCGTCCCCGTGCCCGTCGGTCGCCGTCACTTCCGGTGTATCAGCCATCGCTCTCCTTTATGGGTTCCTCGCTCGCAGACCGGGCGCTCGGCGGGTCGGCAAGCATGACAGTCCCGGCCGCCGGGGAGGGGTCGGGCCCGAGCACCAAGACGGCCATGTCGTCGCGCAGCTTGCCCATCGACGCGTGCATGACGGCGGACTCCACGCGCTCGGCGACCGCGTCGGGCCGTAGGCCGCCGCAGCCCCGCAGCAGCTCGACGAGCTGCTCGGTGCCGAAGACCTCGCGACGGTGACGGCGGACCTCGGTGACGCCGTCGGTGTAGAGCACCAGCACGTCCTCGCCCGCGAGCTCGATCACGACGTCGGCGAGCAGCGGATCGGCGTCGGAGCCGAGCAGCGTGCCGAGCCGGCCGACCTCGTCGACCGTCCCGTCGGCGTGGACGATGAACGGAAGCGGATGCCCGCCGCAGGCGAGCTCGAGCCGTACATGGCCCGGGACGACCTGCATGTAGGCGTAGGCCACGGTGCAGAAGCGCCCGTCGGCCACCTGCTCGCGCAGCGCGCGATGCAGCAGCGTGAGCACGCCGCTCGGGCGATGCTCGTAGGCGGCCGCGGCGCGCAGGGTGTGGCGGGCGAGCGCGGTGACCGCCGCCGCCTCGGGGCCCTTGCCCTGGATGTCGCCGATCAGCGCCGCCCAGCCGCCGTCCCGGGCGCGGAAGACGTCATAGAAGTCGCCGCCCAGCTCGACGCCCTCGCCGGCCGCGTTGAAGCGGACGGCCGCGGCCAGACCCGGCACATCGGGCAGCGCGCCCGGCCGCAGGGAGCGCTGGAGCGTGCGCGCGATCGTGCGCTCGCGCTGGTAGAGGCGGGCGTTGGCGATCGCGACCGAGGCCAGCTGGCCGAGCTGGGTGAGGATCGCGTCGTCGCGCGCGGAGAACTCGCGCTCCGGGGCGTCGACGACCTCGAGCGTGCCGAGGTCGGCGCCCTGCGCGCGCAGGTTGACGCTCAGGCGCGAGGGGTTGGCGTCCGCGCCGTCCTGGACCTCGGGCGAGGTCGCCCCCAGCGGCGGGCGCCGCGGCTCCTCCGACAGGATCGCGACCGAGGCCCGTCGGGCGCCGAGCACGGCGCGCGCGGCGTCGGCGGTCAGCTGGAGGATCTCCTCCGCCGTCAGCGAGGAGTTGATGGCGACCGAGGCGTCGGCGAGCGAGCGCAGCTGCTCGACGTGCTCGTGCTCGATGCGCGCGATCTCCTGCACCGCGTGGTAGCCGCGTGCGGCGATCTCGAACGCCGAGAGGCTCTCGCGGATGAACTCCGCGGCCGCCTGGACGATCTCGCCCTGGCGGCCGATCGGCGCGGCGGCCAGCGCGGCCGTCAGCGCCCGGTGGTGCGCGTCGGCGAAGTCGATCACGCTGTACTGCCCGCCGACGGCCTCGCGGCCGAGCGCGTAGGCGGCGCCGAGCCCGCTCTCGCCGCCCTCGCCGAGGTGGGCGGCGAACGCCGCGGCGTAGCGCTGCTCGAGGCCGCCCAGGTCGGGCGACGACACGTCTGGCTGCTCGACCCCCACGGCGCGACAGCCTATTCGGGTCGAGGGATCACGGCTAGATGTCTGTGGATCGGCGCTGGGCGTGCGGCCGTGGCGTCAGTGCGCGGCGCCGTGCTCCGCCGGCAGCTCGGAGATCTCGTGCGTGGCGGCGCGGATCCAGCGCACCAGCGTGACGAGGAAGAGGAAGGCTCCGGCCCCCGTCACGAACCACGAGATGGTGATGCCGACGATCGCCAGCGCGAGGCCCGCCGCATTGAGGATCGGCAGCAGGCTCGGCTCTGGCATGTGGATCTCCTCGCCGACGGGAGGAGCGTCTGACTCGAGCGCGCTCATCAGGCCGTGTAGATGGCCGCGGCGAGGAACGTGAGGCCGAACATCAGGAGCATGATCGTCGAGACGATCAGCGCGGTGCGGATGTTGCGGCGAGCGAGCTTGCGGTCCATGCGGTGGCGAGTCTACAAGCGGGCGTCGGCCACCATGGCGCAGAACAGCAGCGCCAGGTAGAGCAGGGAGAACAGGTAGGTGCGCAGCGCGGCACGGCGGTCGGCGCTGCGCTGCAGGCGCACCGAGAGCACGAGGAACGCGCCCCCGAGCGCGACCGCGATCGTGGCGTAGATCGCCCCGAAGAAGCCGAAGCCGACCGGCAGGAGGGTCAGGACCACGAGCAGGCACGTGTAGAGGACGATCTGGCGCCGCGTCTCGGGCTCGCCGTGGACGACCGGCATCATCGGCACGCCCACGCGCGCGTACTCGTCCTTCATCAGCAGCGACAGCGCCCAGAAGTGGGGCGGCGTCCAGTAGAAGACGATCGCGAACAGGTACAGCGCGGTCGGGTCGAGCGACCCGGTCACCGCCGTCCAGCCCACCAGCGGCGGCACGGCGCCGGCGGCGCCTCCGATGACGATGTTCTGGGGGCTGCGGCGCTTGAGCCAGATCGTGTAGACGAAGACGTAGCCGAGGAAGCCGCAGAGGGCGAGCGACGCGCTGAGCACGTTGACGGCCAGCGACAGCTCGGCGAACGAGAGCGCCGCCAGCGCGATCCCGAACCACAGCGCCGCGGCGGGCGCGATCCGCCCGGCGGGGACGGGCCGGTTGGCGGTGCGGGGCATCTGAGCGTCGATGTCGCGGTCGTACCAGTGGTTGACCGCTCCCGCGCCGCCCGCCGACAGGGAGCCGCCGAGGCAGGTCAGCGCGACGAGCGAGATCGACGGGTCGCCCGCGACGTACATCGTCGTGATCGTCGTCAGCAGCAGCAGCGACTGCACGCGCGGCTTGGTCAGCTCGACGTAGTCGGCGACCAGCCGGCGCGTGCCGACGAGCGGCCACGCCTGCCCCCGAGTGGCGCGGGATGCCTCCATCAGCTACACGCCGCTGAGCGGCCGTCCCGGCTGATGGCGCTGCTCGACGCCGGTCTCCTGCTCCACCTGGCGGCGGATGTCCTTCATCGGCTCGACCGACCGGACGCGCGGGATGACGTCGAAGTTGTTCTCGGGCGGCGGCGAGGGGGTGAACCACTCGAGCGTGTTGGCCTTCCACGGGTCAGAGCCGGCGATCGCACCGCGCTTGACCGAGCGCACGACGTTGATGATCGTGAGCAGGATCCCGAGCCCGAGGATGAACGACCCGATCGTCGAGATCAGGTTGTAGAGCGCGAGGTGGCCCTCGTCCGTGTACTCGTAGACGCGGCGCGGCATGCCCGAGAGCCCGGCCGAGTGCTGGATCAGGAACGTCACGTTGAAGCCGATGAAGAACAGCCAGAACGAGATCTTGCCCAGCGACTCCGACAGCATCCGGCCGCTCATCTTCGGGAACCAGTAGTAGAGCGCGGCCACCATCGCGAAGGCGGCGCCGCCGAACGCCGTGTAGTGGAAGTGGGCGACCACGAAGTACGTGTCGGTCAGCTGCCAGTCGACGGGGAAGACGGCGAGGAAGATGCCGGTGATCCCGCCCATCAGGAACGTGCTGATCCCGCCCACCGCGTACAGCAGCGCCACGCGGTACTCGATCGACCCGTGCCACAGCGTCGCCACCCAGTTGAAGATCTTGACGCCGGTCGGCACCGCGATCAGGAAGCTCGAGAGCATGAAGAAGGCGAGCACCACGGTCGACATCGGCGTCGAGAACATGTGGTGCGCCCACACCAGCAGGCCGAGGAACGCGATGGCGGCGGTCGAGGCGGCGATCGCCTTGTAGCCGAAGATCGGCTTGCGGGCGAAGACCGGGAGGACCTCCGAGAAGACGCCGAAGGCCGGCAGGACGAGGATGTAGACCTCGGGATGGCCGAAGAACCAGAACAGGTGCTGCCACAACAGCGCCGAGCCGCCCTGGGTGGGGTCGAAGAACGTCGTCCCGAAGTTGCGGTCCAGCAGCAGCATCGTGACCGTGGCGGCAAGCGAGGACAGCGCGATCACGATCAGGTAGGCGTAGATCAGGATCGTCCACACGAACAGCGGCAGGCGGCCCCAGCCCATCCCCCGCGCGCGCATGTTGTGGATCGTCGCGATGAAGTTGACCGCGCCGAGCAGCGAGCTGAGGCCGGTGAGGTGGATCATGTAGATCCACGCGTCCTGGCCGCCGCTGGGCGAGTACTGCTTGAGCGAGAGCGGCACGTAGGAGAACCAGCCCGCCTCCGGCGGCGTGAAGAAGACCGAGGCGTACAGCGCGATGCCGCCGAACAGGAACATCCAGTACGACCAGGCGTTGATCCGCGGGAAGGCGACGTCGCGGGCGCCGATCATCAGCGGCACGAGGTAGTTCGCGAAGCCGGCCCACACCGGCACGACGACGAGGAAGATCATCGTCGTCCCGTGCATGGTGAAGATCTGGTTGTACTTCTCCGGCGAGAGGAAGGTGTTCTCCGGCACGCCGAGCTGGATGCGCAGCAGCAGCGCCTCGACGCCGCCGAGGCAGAAGAAGACCAGCACCGTGTAGAGGTAGAGGATCCCGATCCGCTTGTGGTCGGTCGTCGTGATCCATGACGCCCAGCCGGTGGGCTCGGGCCTGACGTCGTGGGAGATGATCTGCGGCCGCGCCCTGGCGCGGACCGCGGTGCTCTCGGTGATCGGGGGTTCGGAGGTGATGGCCATGGGGAGTGGCGGAAGTCTTCCCTACTGGGACGCCGACTGCTGCGCAGCCTCCTGCTGCTGCTTCAGGATCGCCGCGCGCTGCTTGGCGCCCGCGTCGCGCGCCGCCTTGATGTCGGCGGCCTGCCTGTCGTACCACGCCTGGTACTCGTCGAACGGCACCGCCCTGACGCGGGCCAGCATGTTGGCGTGGTTGCGCCCGCACAACTCGGCGCACTGGCCCCTCCACGTCCCGGCCACGTCGGCCTTGAACCAGGTCCGGTTGACGTAGCCGGGGACGGCGTCCATCTTGCCGCCGAGCTTGGGGATCCACCACGAGTGGGCGACGTCGTCGGCCGTGATGTCGAGCGTCACGGTCATCCCGACCGGCACCACCATCTCCTCGTAGGCGAAGACCTCCTTGTTGTCCACCCGCGGGTACTGGAAGCGCCACACGTACTGCTGGCCGTCGACCACGATGTTCAGCTTCGCGCCCTTCGGCGGCGGGGTCTGGTCGGTCGAGGCGAGGAACGTGGTCGACGCGACCTTGGCGCCGTTGGCGTCGATGTCCGACGCGGGCGGGTTCTTGATGCCCGGCAGCTTGATGAAGGTGACGATCGTGATGAACACGAGGATCACCGCAGCGCCGACCGTCCAGCCGATCTCGAGCCGCGTGTTGCCGTGGATCTGGGCCGCCACGCGGCCGCGGCGGGCCTTGAAGCGGAACAGGATCCAGATCAGCGTCCCCTCGACACCGGCGAAGACGATCAGCGCCAGCACCATGATCAGCGCATAGAGCTCCGCGATGTCGTTCGCGTTCTTCGACGGCCCGCTCTCGGGGAGAAAGATGCCGGCGAGGATGTTGAGGGCGGCGAGCAAGGCGGAGCGCAGTATATGGACGGCCCGGAGCGCTTCAGCGTCCGGACTACGACCCCTTGAACGCGGGCGCGCGCTTGGCCAGGAAAGCCTGGACGCCCTCCATGAAGTCACCTGAGGCCGCCATCTCCTGCTGCGTCGCGGCCTCGAGCTCGAGCTGGTCGTGCATCCCGGCGTACATCCACGCGTTCAGCTGGCGCTTGGCGCCGGCGTACGAGCGGGTCGGCCCGGTCGCGAGGCGCTCGGCCAGCGCGTCGACCTCGCCCGCGAAGGCGTCATCGGCCGCGACGCGGTTGATCAGGCCCCATTCGAGCGCCTGCGGGGCCTGGATGCGCTCGCCCAGCATCGCCATCTCGGCCGCGCGCGTGTGCCCGACGCGGGCCGGGATGAACAGGGAGGAGCCGCCGTCGGGCACCAGCCCGATGTTGACAAAGGCGAGCAGGAAGTACGCCGACTCGCGGGCCACGATCAGGTCGCAGGCCAGCGCCAGCGAGCAGCCGATCCCCACCGCGGGGCCGTTGACGGCGGCCAGCACCGGCTTGGGCATGCGCCGGATCGTGGTGATGATGGGGTGGTAGCGCTCGCGCAGGGCGGTGCCGACGTCCGGATGTCCCTCGGGCGTCGCCTCGAAGCCGGCCTTCAGGTCGGCGCCGGAGGAGAAGCCGCGGCCGGCGCCCGTGATCGTCACCGCGCGCACCGAGTCGTCCTCGGCGGCGGCCTCGACGGCGGCGCGCAGGTCGAGGCCGAGCTGCACGTCCCAGGCGTTCATCGACTCGGGCCGGTTGAGCTCGATGCGCAGCTCGGCGCCGTTCGACGCTCCGCGGGTGACGGTCACGGTCTCGCCCATGGGCGCGCATCCTATGCTGACGCCGTGGCCGACCGTCGCCCCCGCATCGGCATCTGCACCGCGCTCGAGCGCGCCCGCTGGACCGTCTGGGACCAGGAGGCGCACCTGCTGGATCGCTCCTACGCCGACGCGATCCAGGCCGCCGGCGGGCTCGCGCTGATGCTCCCGCCCGATCCGCAGCTCGAGGAGCACCCCGATGAGGTGCTCGACCTGCTCGACGGCCTGATCCTCGCCGGCGGCGCCGACATCGACCCCGCCACCTACGGGGAGCGGCCGCACGAGGCCACCGCCGGCACCCGCAGGGAACGCGACGATTTCGAGGTCGCGCTGGCGCGCCGCGCCCTCGAGCGCGACATCCCGCTGCTCGGCATCTGCCGCGGCATGCAGCTGATCAACGTCGCGCGTGGCGGGACGCTGATCCAGCACCTTCCCGACGACGTCGGCCACGAGGACCACCGGCGCGTGCCCGGCTCCTTCGACGGAGCTGACCACGACGTCCGGCTCGCCGGCGGCTCGCTCGCCGCGCGCGCCGCGGGCGAGACCGACCACGCGACCAAGTCGCACCACCACCAGGGCGTCGCGCAGCTGGGGGAGGGCCTGGTCGAGACGGGCTGGAGCACGCTCGACGAGCTGCCCGAGGCGATCGAGGACCCCGAGCGGCGGTTCGCCTTGGGAGTGCAGTGGCACCCGGAGGCCGACCCGGGGTCGGCGCTGATCGCGGCGCTGGTGCATGAGGCGGCGGTGGCTGGGAACGGGTCTTCGTAGGCGTCGGTGGCCGCGGTGAGCGCGGCGAACGTCAACGGCGGCTGGGTGGGAGTGGGCTCGGGGTGCCGCGGCGGGGGAGAGGGGCCATTTCTTCCCACAAGGCTCCTTGAGCGGCCTCGAGTGGGAAGAAATGGTCCCTCGCGCGGTCGGGAGCGACCGCGACCGCCCCGTGCACCCACTGCCCACCCGGCGCAGTTGACCTTCGAGCCGGCGCAGACCGGCGGCTAACCGAACCACGTCCTGGCGCGAGCGGAGCTATGCTCGCCCCCGCTGTGCGCCGGTCGACCGCCATCCGTGTGTTGGCGTGCACGGCGCTCGCCGCTGGGTTCGCGGCGCCGCTCGTGCGCCGCCGTCTGAAGCTCCCGCCGCCCGTGGTGACGGCCACGGCCGCGACCGCCCCGTTCGCGCTGTGCGTGCTCGTCCCGCGCTCGCGCAAGCGCGACGTCGCCGTCGTCTGCCTGCAGATGTGGGCCTACGTCGCGACCTACCAGATGCCCAATGACGATCCGATCGCGCTCGAGCGCCGGGTCCGCATCGACTACCCGGTGCGCGCGGACCGCTGGATCGGCCGCGGCGTGACCCCGACGCTGCGGCTGCAGCGCGCCTTCGGCCGCCCCGGGAACATCAACGCGGTCGAGCGCACGCTGATCTGGTCGCACTGGATCTGGTTCCTCGTCCCGCACGGCACGGCGCTCTACGTGCTGATGCGCCATCGCGAACGCTTCCCCCGCGGCGCGTGCCTGCTCTACGGGACCTTCGACCTCGGGCTGATCGGCTACTGGGCCGTCCCGACCGCCCCGCCGTGGTACGCGGCGGCCAGGGGCCGCATGGCCGACGGGCGCACGCCGGAGCTCCGGCGGATGATGTACGAGTACGGCGAGGAGTTCTGGGGTTCCAACTGGCAGCCGCTGTACGGTTTCCTCGGCGGGAATCCGCTCGCCGCCATGCCCTCCCTGCACTTCGCCCTGTCCGTCCAGGCCGCCCACGTCCTCTCGGAGACCGGCCCTGTCGCCGGCGCGATCGGCTGGGCCTACGCCACGACCCTCGGGGTGGCGCTCGTGTACCTCGGTGAGCACTACGTCGTCGACCTCGCCGCCGGTCTCGCGCTGACCGAGGCCGTCCGCCGGGCGGCTCCGCTCGCCGAGCCCGCCTTCGGGCGCGTGGCGGCCGGGGTCCAGGCGCTCGAGTCGAAGGCGCGCGGGTGAAGACCACGAGCCGCCAGGACGCTCCCAATCTGACCGCGCCCGAGGAGGAGGTCGATCACGAGCACGAGGAGCACCCGCCCCGGCTCGACCTCTCCGCCCGCAACCTCGTCGGGTTCGCGGTCTTCGTCGTGCTCGCGATCGTCGCGCTGTACTTCCTGCTGCCCCAGGTCGCGGGCCTCGAGGAGACCTGGCACCGGCTCGGGGACGGCAGCCCGGCCTGGCTCGCGCTTGCGCTGGCCTTCACGCTCGGCATGTTCGGCGGCTACGTGCTGCTCTTCCACGGGGTCTTCTCCCGCGCCGCCGCGGGCCGCCTGAACCTGCGCGAGAGCTACCAGATCTGCATGGCCGGGCTGGCGGCCACGCGGCTGTTCTCGGCCGGCGGCGCCGGCGGCATCGTGCTGACCGCGTGGGCGCTGCGCGCGGCCGGGCTGCCGCGCCGCGTCGTCGCCGACAAGACGATCGGCTTCCTCGTCCTCACCTACCTCGTCTACACCGTGTCATTGATGGTGTTCGGCTTCGGGCTGCGCTATGGCCTCTTCCTGGGGCCGGACCCGTTCACGATGACGGTGATCCCGGCCACGCTCGCGCTCGTCGTCACCGTCCTCGGGCTGTCGATCGCGCTCGTGCCGACGGACTTCGAGCGGCGGCTGCAGACGCTGGCGCTCCGCCACGGGCGGATCGGCCGGCTCGCGCAGCGGGCGGCCACCGTGCCCGCGACCGCCTCGCTCGGCATCCGTGACGCGCTCGCCCACCTGCGCTCGCGCGACCCCGCGCTGCTCGGGGCGATCATCTACTGGGCGTGCCAGATCGGGTGTCTGTGGGCGTGCTTCAAGGCGTTCGGCGACTCGCCGGCGTTCGCGGTGGTCGTCGTCGCGTTCTTCGTGGGCATGCTCGGCAACCTGCTGCCGCTGCCGGGCGGGATCGGCGGCGTCGACGGAGGCATGATCGGCGCCTTCGCCGCCTTCAACGTCGACACCGGCCTCGCGGTGGTGGCCGTGCTCGTCTACCGCGGCTTCACGTTCTGGCTCCCGACGGTTCCCGGCGTGATTGCCTATCTCCAGCTGCGCAGGACCGTCGAGCGCTGGAGGATCGGTCGCGCGTCGCTACACTATACAAACTGAAGTAAGGACCCCGAACGGGAGAAAGCCCACCCATGGCAGACATCGAGCAGGTCATCATCGTCGGGAGCGGGCCGGCCGGCTACACAGCGGCGCTCTACACCGCGCGGGCGAACCTGAACCCGCTCGTGATCGAGGGCTTCATGTGGGGCGGCCTGCTCCAGCAGACCACGGACGTCGAGAACTACCCCGGCTACCCCGAGGGCATCATGGGGCCGGAGATGATGCAGCAGTTCCGCGACCAGGCGGAGCGCTTCGGCACGCGCTTCATCACCGACGACGTCTCGAAGATCGAGCCTGGCACCGACGGCGAGCCGCACACGGTCTGGGTCGACGAGGAGGAGTACAAGGCCCGCGCGGTGATCCTCGCGATGGGCGCCGAGCACAAGAAGCTCGCCTGCCCGGGCGAGGAGGAGCTCGGCGGCCGCGGCGTGTCCTACTGCGCGACCTGCGACGCCGCGTTCTACAAGGACAAGACGACCGTGATCGTCGGCGGCGGCGACTCCGCGATGGAGGAGGCCCTCTTCCTCGCCAAGTTCGCCTCGCACGTGACGGTCGTGCACCGCCGCGACGAGTTCCGCGCCTCGAAGATCATGCTCGAGCGCGCCCGCGACACCGAGAACATCGAGTTCCTGACGCCCTACGTGGTGGAGGAGTTCGTCTCCGGCGAGGACGGCGTGCTCGCCCACGCGCGGCTGCGCAACAGCAAGACCGGCGACACCCGGGAGCTGCCGATCTCCGGCGCCTTCATCGCGGTCGGCCACGAGCCGCAGTCCGGCATCGTCCAGGGCATCGTCGACACCGACGAGAACGGCTACGTGGTCACCGAGGGCAAGTCGACGCGCACGAAGGTGGCGGGCATGTTCGCCGCCGGCGACCTCGTGGACCACACCTATCGCCAGGCCGTCACCGCCGCCGGCTCCGGGTGTCAGGCCGCGCTGGATGCCGAGTGGTACCTGCGCGACACCCCTGGCATCCCGACGCCGGAGGCGCTCCAGGACACCGGCGACCTCGCCGAGGCGCAGTGGGCGCCCGCGGCGACCGCCGAGCCGGTCTAGCCGAACATCGGGCCGAGCGTGCGCCCCGCGAGCGCGACCGTCTCCAGGTCGTGCACGTCGGGGAGCACGATCGTCAGCCCCTGGATGCCGACGTCCGCGTAGGCCTGGGCGCGCTCGGCGATCGTGTCGGGATCGCCGGACATCGCCGCTTCGAGGCGCTCGCGGGGGATCCCGGCGGCCGCGGCCGCGTCGAGCTTCGACTGGACCGCCTCGTGGGTCGGGGCGATGATCACCGTCGCCATGGCGGTCCCCGTTATCTCGGCCGGATCGCGTCCGACGGCCTCGCAGTGGCCGTCGAGGACGCCCAGCAGGTGGCGCGCGCGCTCTGGGTCGCCGAACAGGTTGCAGCCGTCCCCGTACCGGGCCACGAGCCGCAGGGTCTTGCGCTCTCCGCTTCCGCCGATCAGGATCGGGATGTCGCCGCGGATCGGGCGGGGGTTGTTCATGACGTCCGTGACGTGGTGGTGGGTGCCCTCGACGGTGGCCTTCTCCTCGGTGAACATCGCGCGCGCGATCCGCAGCGCGTCCTCGAGGTGCTCGAAGCGCTCCTTCAGCGGCGGGAAGCGGACGCCGTAGGCGTCGTGCTCGGCCTCGAACCAGGCCGCGCCGAGCCCGTGGATCGCGCGGCCTCCGGAGATGACGTCGAGGGTCGTGGTCATCTTGGCGTGCAGCGCCGGGTTGCGGTAGGTCACCCCGCCGACGAGCAGTCCGAGGCTCACGCGCCGCGTCCGGGCGGCGAGCGCCGCGAGCGTGAGATTGCCCTCGAGCATCCAGTTCTCGGGCGGGCCCATCGGGGCGATCTGGTGCAGGTGGTCCATCACCGAGATCGAGCTGAAGCCGGACTCCTCGGCCGTGGCGGCGATGTCGGAGACGAGCTCGAACAGCCGGTCGGCGGGCGTCTCCGGGTGGTTGAAGTTCGTGATGTGGAGGTCCAGCGTGATCGGCGCGCGCATGCGCGCACGCTACATCCCGCGCGCGTGGCCTAGGCTCCGGCGCCGTGGACAACCCGAACCAGGTCGCCGTTGTGACCGACAGCACGCCCTCCGTCCCGCAGCCGCTGCTGGACCGGTGGGGGATCGAGCAGGTCCAACTCTACGTGGGCTGGGGCGGGGACCTGCAGCCCGAGGACTCCTACGAGGACCTCGACGCGTTCTACGCGCGGCTCAGCGAGTCGCCCGACCTGCCCGTCACGTCGCAGCCGTCGGTCGGCGACTTCCTCGCCGTCTTCGAGCCGCTGGCCGCGGCGGGGCGGGACATCGTCTCGGTCCACATCGCCGGCGGCCTCTCCGGCACCTGCGAGAGCGGGCGCGAGGCGGCGCGGGTCGTCGCCGAGCAGCATCCGGTGCGGGTCGAGATCGTCGACGGCGAGAGCGGGGCGGGCGGCCTCGGCCTGATGGTCGTCGCCGCGGCCCGCGCGGCGGAGGCGGGCGCCGACGTCGACGCCATCCTCGAGGCGGTCCGGCGCGCCCGCGAGACGATGGACATCTGGTTCGCGCTCGACACGCTCGAGTACCTGCGCCGCGGCGGGCGCATCGGCGCGGCGCAGGCGCTGGTCGGCTCGGCGCTGAAGATCAAGCCGATCCTCACCTTTGGCACGGAGATCGTCCCGGTCGGCCGCGTCCGCACCCGGCGCCGCGCGTACGACCGGATGGTCGCCTACCTCCACGAGCTGCACGACCGCGGCGCGACGGACTGGATCGTCCAGCACGCGCAGTCGCGCGAGGACGCGGAGCGGCTCGTCGCCGAGGGCCGCGAGATCTTCGGCTCCGAGCCGCTGTTCTGCACCCAGGTCGGCCCCGTCCTCGGCGCCCACCTCGGCTCGGGCCTCCTGGTCGGCGGCATGGGCAGCAGCGGCTAGGCCACGGCCGGCGGGGTTTCCTGCGCCGCGTGGCCACGCCCTTCCGCAGCGAGCTCCCGGACGCCGTGCTCAACGATCTGCTTGCGTTCGCGCGGTCCGTGCGATGAGAGCGTGGACGACGGCGGCGTGGCGCGAGACCGCGGTGGTGTGGGTGGACGAGCGGCTCGCCGAGGCCGGCCTCGAGCGCGTGGGGGAGGGCGAGCAGACGCGCGTGCGGCCGTGGGCCACGGTGCTGCGGGTCCCGGTACGCGACGGTGCGGTCTGGCTCAAGGCCGCCGGGCCTGGCACGGCGTTCGAGGTCCCGCTGTATGCCCTGCTGGCACGAACGGTCCCGGCGCACGTGCTGACGCCGATCGCCGCGGACCCGGACCGCGGCTGGATCCTGCTGCCCGACGGCGGCCCGGCGCTCCCCGATGGCGCGGCCGGCGCCGAGCTGATCGAGGGCGCTGGAGGCCGCGAGCGGGGGCGACGCGGCCACGCTGCGCCGGATCGCCGCGATGGAGCCCGTGGTGCGCGGCTGGTGCGAGCGCCTCGCCGCCTCACCGCTCCCGCCGAGCCTCGACCACAACGACCTGCACCCGCGCAACGTCCTCGTCGACGATGCCGGCGCCATGCGCTGCTACGACTGGGGCGACAGCGTGGTCGCCCACCCGTTCGCCGCCATGCTCGTGCCGCTGGGGCTCGTGCGCGAGGGGCTCGGCGAGGCGGGGCTCCCGCGCGCCCGCAACGCCTACCTGGAGGTGTTCTCCGACCGCACCGCGCGACGAGCTCGCCGAGACGCCGGCGGTCGCCTGCCACGTGGCGAAGATCGCTCGCGCGCTGACGTGCGAGCGGGCCCTCCGGGCGGCGCGCGAGGAGGGGGAGGATGTCGAGTGGGCGGACGCGCCGCTGCAGACGCTCGCGCTGGTGCTCGACGACTCCGAGCTGGGACCATGACCCGATGACGCGCATCCTGCCGCAGCTCTCGGTGCGTCGCGGGCGCGCCGCGATCGAGTTCTACAAGGCCGCCTTCGGGGCGGTCGAGGACCACCGGGTCGGTGGAACGGACGACTTCGAGGACGTCGTCGCCCAGCTGTCGGTCGGCGACGCCGCGTTCTGGGTCGCGGACGAGTCGCCGGAGCACCGCAACTTCAGCCCCGAGTCGGTCGGGGGCGCGACGACGCGGATGCTGCTGATCGTCGACGATCCCGACGCCGCGATCGCCCGCGCCGTCGCGGCCGGCGCCACTCCGGTCGCCGCGGCGAGCGACGAGCACGGGTGGCGCCTGGGCCGGATCTCCGACCCGTTCGGCCACGACTGGGAGATCGGCAGGCCGCCGGTCCCCTGGCCGCCGGCCGGTTAGCCCTCGGGCTGGTCGGCGGGGTCGTCGTCGGCCAGGATCCGGTAGAGGCCGCGGCGGGTCTCCCCGAGCAGCTCCTTGGCCCTGGCGACCTGCGCCTCGTCGGCGGCGACGGACAGCTGGTAGGTGGCCGCCGCGATCTGGCTGAGCAGCCCGCGCAGCTCGAGGCGCGCCTCGCCGACGCCCTCGTCGGGCCTGGCCCAGGGCTGTCCGAGCTGCTCGCGGTTCTCCTCGACGTAGGCCTTGCCGGCGTCGGTGAGGGTGAACGGCGTGCGGCCCTGCCCGGCCTCGGCCTGGACGAGCTCCTCGTCCTCGAGCTGCTTGAGCGTGGGGTAGACCGAGCCGGGGCTCGGGCGCCAGGCGCCCTCGGAGCGGCGCTCGATCTCCTCCATCAGGCCGTAGCCGGTCTGCGGCCCGTCCTCGAGCAGGACGAGCAGCGCGGCCCGGACGTCGCCGCGGTGCATGCGCCGGCGGCGTCCGCCGCCCCAGCCTCGCATCCCGCCGAAGTCGCGGCCCCAGCCCCCGGGTCCGTGCCCGTGTGCGTGGCGCCCGCTCATCGCGGCGCGCCGGTGGTGCTTGCGGTGGCCCTGCGGACCACCCGTCTCTTGGTCACTTCTATACATGCGGAACTCCTATATTTGATGATCATGATACGTCAACGATATATCGTTACCTTCATTCTGTCAAGCGTGGTCACAATGTGGGCGTGCGCGCCTTCTGCCTCGACGGCTTCGACATTCCCCCCGCCCTGACCGAGCTCCCCGATCCCGTCCCGCGTGACGGCGAGGTGCTCGTGCGGGTCCAGGCCTCCTCGGTCAACCCGGTCGACAACGCGATCGCCGCCGGGATGCTCAAGGGCGCCTTCGTGCACGAGTTCCCCGTCATCCTCGGCCGCGACTTCGCCGGGGTCGTCGCGCAGCCCGGGCGCGGTGCGACGCTCGCCGCCGGGGCCGAAGTGTTCGGCTTCGTCCTGCACGCGGACCCGGCCGTGGGGCGGGGCAGCTGGGCGGAGCTGATCGCGGTGGAGGAGGGCAGGGTCGCGCTCAGGCCCGGCGGGGTGGACCTCGCCGCCGCCGGGGCCACGCCGCTCGCGGGCATCACCGCGCTCGACTGCGTCGACGCCCTCGGCCTGGAGGCGGGGGAGAGCGTCCTGGTCGTCGGCGCGACCGGTGGCGTGGGCAGCTTCGCGGTCCAGCTCGCCGCGCTCGCCGGCGCTGATGTCATCGCCCCCGCGTTGCGCGAGGACGAGGAGTACCTGGCCGGGCTGGGCGTCAGAAGCACCGTCGAGCGCAGCGGCGACGTCGCGGCGGCGGTGCGCTCCCTGCATCCGGACGGCGTCGACGCCCTCATCGACCTGGTCTCCTCCACGCCCGACGCGTTCGCCGTCTCCGCCGCCGCGCTCAAGCCCGGCGGGCGCGCGAGCTCACCGCTGCGCGGCCTCGAGGCAGGGCCGGGCCGCTTCCCGGTCATGGCCCAGCCCGGCCACGCGGCGCTCGAGCGGCTCGGCGCGCTGCTCGAGGCGGGCAGCCTCAGCGTGCCGATCCAGCGGAGCTACGGGCTCGAGGCGGCGGGCGAGGCGCTCGCGGCGCTGCCCGCGACCCACACCCAGGGCAAGCTCGCGATCAGCGTCGGCTGAGACGCCGCACGCTGAGGTCGTAGCGGGAGTCCAGCGCGCGCGTGTCAGCGTCGATGTAGGCGACGAGGAAGGCCGGGCGCGAGCGCCCCGAGGGATTGCGCAGCACGAGCGAGTCCTTGCGGCGGCCGTTGTGGCGCGAGCGGCCGATGAGCTGCTCGTCGTCGGCGGTCGAAGTGGCGCTGCGGGTGAAGGCGGCGAGGTCGGCGTCGCCGAAGCGCGGCTTCAGCGAGACGCGCACCTTGGCGTGGGGCGGGAAGACGATGCGGTAGACGTCGGCCGGGTCCTCGAGCTTGTCGACGTGGGCGCGCAGGCGCGCCGGCCGGCCGCCGTGCCAGACCGCGCTGTCCTTGCGCCCGAGCGCGCGGCCGTCCACCCACGCCATGTCGTCGTTGGGCTCGTGCGGGTCGGCCGCGGGCGCGGCGAGCGCCACCGCGCCGCTCACCGAGAGCAGCCCGAACCCGGTCGCCGAGTCCCAGCCGCGCGTGCCGAGGTCGCGCGCGGATGCGCGCAGCGTCTGGGCCACCTGGTCGACCTTCAGCTGCGGCTTGGCCGCCCGCAGCCAGGCGGCGGCGGCCGCGACCATGGGCGCCGAGAAGCTCGTCCCGGTGACGGCCTCGTAGCCGTCGCGCAGGCCGTCCTCGTCGAACTGCGGCGGGGTCGCCGAGAGGATCCCGACGCCGGGGGCCGCCAGGTCGACGGCGGCCGAGGCGCTCGAGAAGAACGGCGCCTTCAGGTCCGACCCGACGGCCGCCACGGTCAGGACGTGCGGCAGCGAGGCCGGGAACAGCAGCGGGTTGCCCTCGCTCAGCTCGTTGCCCGCCGCCGCCACGAGCGTGATGCCCTTCGCGGTCGCGAGCTGCAGCTGCGCGTACTCGGCGAAGCAGGGCGCCGTCGCGCCGTAGCTCATGTTGATCACGGCGGCGCCCTGGGCGATCGCCCGTGAGATGCCGCTGACGGAGTCCGAGCAGCGGATCTCCTCGGGGAGCGGCACGTTGAGCGCGCGCATGCCGGGCCAGACGCCGAGGATGCCGACGTCGTTCTTGGGCGCCGCGGCGACCGCTGCGGTCTCTGTGCCGTGCGCGGACTGGACCGGCAGCCCGCCGAGGGTCGCGACGTTGCCGCCGGCGAACTCCGGGTGGGTGATGTCGAGCTGGGAGTCCACGAGCGCCAGCAGCGGGCTCGCGGGCGTGACGGGCGGCGGGACCAGCCGCGGATCCACGATCGCGGCGCGCCACGCCGCGCGGGCGTCGAGCGGGTCGGGCGGCGGAGCCTGCATGCGGCGGGCGAGCCGGTCGGGCTCGGCGTAGAGGAGCATCCCGCGGCCGCGCAGCGCGCGGGCGAGCGTGCGCGCGCGAGCCCGCGCGACGACGTAGGCGCCGGTGCCGACGCGACGCGCGCCGTGGGCGGCGGCGAGACCGTCCGCGGCGCGGACGGGCCGCGCCCCGACGATCCAGGTCGAGCGGTCGGCCCGCACCGAGGCGGCCGCGGCGTCACCGGGGAGCGTGACGCCCGGCCGGGGCGCAGCGGCCGACGCTACGGCCGGAAGGAGCGCGGTCCCGAGGACGACGGCGAGGAGGACAGGGCGGAACACGCGACCAACTGTAGGCCGCGCGGCGAGCGTCGACTCCGTCGGCCTGAGGCCGACTCGGTCGACACTCGGCGCGCTCAATCGTCGTGTTCACGAAGCGTCGCGCCGGTCCGCACCGCGCGCAGCAGCGCGGGCGCGGCGCGGTAGCGCTCCTCGCGATACTCCTCGCAGAGGGCGGCCAGCACCCCGAGCACGGTCCCGGCGCCGATCGCGTCGCCCCACTCGAGCGGGCCGCGCGGGTGGTTGAGGCCGAGGACCATGCCCGCGTCGATGTCCTCCGCGGCGCCCACGCCCTCCCCGAGCGCGAAGCACGCCTCATTGACGAGCTGGCAGACGATCCGGCCGAGCACGAGGCCCGGCGCGTCGCCGACCCACTCGACGCGGCGGCCGAGCGACGCGAAGAATCCCTCGGCGGCGTGCGCGGCGGCGGCCGACGTCGTGGGGCTGCGCGTCAGCTCGACGAGTCCGCCGAGCGGCACGGCGGCGAAGAAGCCGGCCGCGCTGCCCTCCGGGTCGAGCTCGGCGAGCGGCGCCTCGTCGCACAGCACGAGCTGCGGGCCGCCCTGGAGCGTGACCGCCTCCTCGTGGACGCCGCAGTCGACGATCAGGGCCGGCACCTCGCCGCCGGCCGCGTCCTCCGGGTCCGCCACGCGCCAGCCGGCCGACCCGGCCGCCTCCGCGAGCGCCCCGGCCAGCGGGGAGAAGCCCGCGATCACCACGAGCCGGCCGTCGCCGCCGCCCGGCTCCGGCGCCGGCGGGTCCTCGGGCCGGTGCGGCTCGTCGCCGGCGTACTCGTACCACCCGCGCCCGGTCTTGCGGCCGAGGTTCCCCGACGCCGCCTTGCGCGCCGCGAGCATCGACGGGCGCCAGCGCGGCTCGCCGAAGGACTGCGAGTAGAACGACTTCGAGACCTCGAAGCCGACGTCGATGCCCACGAGGTCCATGAGCTCGAAGGGACCCATCCGGAAGCCGCCGGCGAGGCGGCAGATGCGGTCGACCTGCCCGGGCGTCGCCAGCCCCTCCTGGACCAGCCGCAGCGCCTCGAGGCTGAAGGGCCGGTTGCAGCGATTGACGAGAAAGCCGGGGCCGTCGCCGGCGTCGATCACGTGGCGGCCCATCGCGCGGCCGAGCGCGCGCGTCGTCTCGAGCGCGGGCTCGCCCGACTGCTCGCCCGCGACGACCTCGACGAGCTTCATCACCGGCGCGGGGTTGAAGAAGTGCATGCCGACCACGCGCTCGGGCCCCGGCACCCCGGCGGCGATCTCCGTGACGCTCAGCGACGACGTGTTGGTGGCCAGCACGCAGTCGTCGCGCACGACCTCGGCGACGCTCCCGAACAGCGAGCGCTTGAGCTCGAGCGACTCCGGCGCCGCCTCGATCACGATGTCGGCGTCCGCGAGCGCCCCGACCTCCGCCGCCGCCTCGAGCGCCCCGGCCGCGCCCGCCTCGAGCCGCCCCTGCTCGACCTCGTGCTCGAGCCGCTCGGCGATGCCGGCCAGCCCGCGCTCGAGCGCGTCGGGGTCGGGGTCGTGTACGAGCGTCCGCGCGCCCGCCGCCGCGGCGAGCTGCGCGATGCCGGCGCCCATCGTGCCGGCCCCGAGGACCCCGACGACGGCTGCCACTACGACGGGACGAGCGCGTTCAGCCCGGTCTCGGCGCGCCCGATGATCAGCTGCTGGATCTGCGAGGTGCCCTCGTAGAGCGTCGTCACGCGCACGTCGCGGAAGTAGCGCTCGACCGGGTGGTCGTCGACGTAGCCCGACCCGCCGTGGACCTGGATCGCGAGGTGCGAGCAGTTCTGGGCCGCCTCGGTGGCGTAGAGCTTGGCGATCGACGTCTCGGTGGTTGAGGGACGGCCTTGGTCCTTGAGGAACCCCGCCCGGTAGACCAGCAGGCGCGCCGCGTCGGTCTGCACCCGCATCTCGGCGATCATCGACTGGACGAGCTGGAAGGAGCCGATCGGGCGGCCGAACTGCCGGCGCTCCTTGGCGTAGGCGACCGAGGCGTCGAGCGAGCCCTGGCAGATCCCGACGCAGCCCGCGGCCACGGAGTAACGGCCCGAGTCCAACGCGCTCATCGCGATCTTGAAGCCCTGGCCGACCTCGCCCATCAGCGCGTCGTCGCCGACCTTGACCCCGTCGAGATTGAGCTCCGCGGTGTCCGCGCCGCGCATGCCCATCTTGCCGTGGATCGCCTGGGTCGTGAAGCCCTCGGAGTCGGTGGGGACGAGGAAGGCGGCGAGCCCGCGGTGCCCCTGCTCCGGGTCGGTCTGGGCGAAGATCAGCGCGAGCTTGGCGTAGTTGCCGGTCGAGATCCACATCTTGTTGCCGGTGATCTCCCAGCCGCCGTCGACCTGCTTCGCGCGCGTGCGCTGGTTGGCCGCGTCCGAGCCCGTGTCGGGCTCGGTCAGGCCGAAGCAGCCGAGCGCCTCGCCGGAGCACAGCCGCGGGAGCCACTGCTGCTTCTGCTCCTCGGAGCCCCAGCGCACGATCGAGGAGCAGACGAGCGACGTCTGCACCGACACGACGGTGCGCATCGAGGAGCAGCCGCGGCCGATCTCCTCGACCACGAGGGCGTAGGTCACGTAGTCCAGCCCCGCGCCGCCGTACTCGCGCGGGACGATCGCGCCGAGGTAGCCCTGGTCGGCGATCTTGCCGATCAGCTCGGTGTCGAAGTGGCTGTTGCGATCGTTGTCGCGCGCGCGGGGAACGATCTCCTTGTCGGTGAAGTCGCGAGCGGTCTCGCGGATCAGCTGCTGCTCGTCAGAGAGGTCGAAGTCCATCGGCCGCACGCTAGCGCGCGAGCTGCAGCTTGGAGTCCGCAACGCGCACCTCCACGCGCTGGCCCCAGTCGAGCGTGAGGTGGTCGGCCTCGATGCCGTCGCCGAACACGACGCCGCCCTCGTTCATCTCGCACTGCAGCTCGAGCGCGGCGCCGCCCGCGAGCAGGCCCTCCGAGAGCTCGGTGCCCGTGGCCGCGCTCGGCCACGGCTCGCGCACGAAGAAGCTCAGCGCGTCCTCCTCGGGCGCAGGCAGACGCAGCCCCGAGTGGCGCTCGCGGTGAATGCTCGCCGCCCAGCCGGTCGCGCCGGTGCCGGTCGCGACGATCAGGCCGGAGGAGGACTGGCGCTCGGCGCGCTCGCCGACGCGAAGCGCGTAGCGGGCCGACTGATGCGACGCATGGCCGACGAAGACCTCGTTGAGCGCGAGCAGCTCCTGGCCGTCGTCGAGCCGGGCGGCCGCCATCGTGCGGTGCTCGAGCGCCGCGCGCCCGGCCGCCAGGTCCGCGAGCAGGTCGGCCGCTGCGGCCGGGAGGTGGTGGACGAGCACGCCGGGCTCGAGGTTGAGGCCGATCACCGGCTGGCCGTCGAGGTACTTCGCGACGTTGGCGACCAGCCCGTCCTGGCCGAGCACCACGACGACGTCGCCGGGCTCGAACAGGAAGCGGTCGAGCTCCGGCCGGGCCACGACGGCGCGCCGCCAGTCGGCGGGAATGGCGGCGAGCACGCTCGCCCGGGCCGCCTCCAGCGCCCGGTGGCGCCCCTCGACCTCCTCGAGCGTGCGGTCGCGGGCGTGCAGGAAGAAGCGGGCCTGCTCGCGCGTCCCGTGAGGCGCGAGCAGCTCCGTGTACTCCGTCGGGCGTTCGACGAGGACCGCGCGCGGCAGCATCGCTATGCCGCCAGTCGCTTCAGGAGCGGGGCGATCAGGTCGGGCGTCACCGTGAGCTCGTCGAGGTTCCCGGCCAGCTCGCGCAGCGCCAGCGCCAGCAGCACCTCGGCCGGCATCGCGGAGTGGATCTCCGCGCGCTCGCGCTCGGCCCGCAGCCGCGCCGCCTCGACGAGGTCGATCGTGTCGGCCTCGCGCTTGGCGGAGAGCCGCGCCCGCTCGTCGGTGGCCTGCGCCTCGACGCCCTGGTTGGCGGCGTCCTGCGCGACCAGCTGCTCCTCGCGGCGGGCGAGCTCGATGCGGTTCTGGAGCTCGTTCTCGCCGATCGCCCGCTCCTTCTCGACCGCCAGCGCGCGCCGCGCGAACGTCGCCTCGTCGGCCTGCTGCTGGATCGCCTCTCGGGTCGGCTGGCGCAGCGCCTTCTCGACCTCGGCGGTCGGCGTCACCGCCGCCACCCGCACCGCGACGACCTCGAGCCCGAGCTCGCCGAGCGCGGGCTCGCCCGCCAGCCCGCCGGCGATGCGGTCGCGGATCGGCGCGACGCCGCCGGTGAGGATCGTGCGCAGGTCGAGCCGCACGAGCTCGTCGATGACGAACTGCTGCGCGAGCTGGGTGAGCAGCGCCGCGACCTGCTCGAGCGGCGCCTGCGTCCAGCGGCCCGAGCGAAGGTCGATGGTGAAGTCGACGCGGCGGGCGAGCAGCCGCGGGTCGCCGACCCGGAAGGCGATCGCGCCCTGGACCGTCAGCTCCTGGAAGTCCGTCGAGCGGACGTGGAAGAGGAACGGCAGCTCGCGGTCGTCGATCGGGACCTCGGCCACCGCGGTGTGGATCGGCCGGAACCAGAACGCGAGGCCGGCGCCGTCGCGGGCGAGCGCGCCGCGGCGGTAATGGAGCACGTGGGCGGTCGGCTGGGCACGCAGATGGCGCAGCAGGGGGAAGGTGGTGATCTCGGCCATGACGACCGTCCTCTCTATATTGGTCAATATGACTAATATAGCACACACGCGGTGATCCGGATCGGGTTAGGGTGCGCGATGAGTGCCGTCGCGCCAATCCCACTGACCCGCTCGGAGGGCACATGACCACGCTGGCAAACGCCAGGCTGGGCGTACGTATCGAGATCCGGAAGACGGCGGAGGAGACCGACGGAGCGCTGTTCGAGTTCGACGTGGTGGGCCGCGCTCGCGGCTTCCTCACGCAGACGCACGTGCACACGGTCCAGACCGAGCGCCACGAGGTGGTCGAGGGCTCGATGCGGCTCTTGATCGAGGGCCGGGAGCACACCCTGCGCCAGGGCGAGGCGATGACCGTCCCCGCCGGCGCGAAGCACCGCCAGCTCGCCGGCCCGGGACACGAGGGCCCCGGCCGCGTGCGCGTGCAGCTCCGCCCCGCCGGCGACGGAGAGGCGTTCGTACGCCGCCTGGCCGACCTGAACGTCAACCGCTGGGGGTTCCCGCGGCCGCTCGCCGCCGCCCAGCTCGTGCGCGACTTCGGCGACACCGGCCACGCCGCGCCGCCGCCGGTCCCCGTCCAGCGCGCGCTGTCGCGGGCGATCCTCGCCCTCACCTCGCGCGAGTACCTGTTCGTGGACGAGTGGGACGTCGCCGCGCCGCGCGAGGCGGTGTTCGCCGCCATCGCCGATGCGCGCACCTACCCGGACTGGTGGAAGCCCGTCTATATCGACGTCGACGCCGAGGGCGAGCCCGCGCTCGGCAAGGAGTCGCGCCAGCACTTCAAGGGCCGTCTGCCCTACCACCTGCACACGCGCTCGCGGATCGTGGCGCTCGAGGCGCCGCACGTGATCGAGGGGGAGGTCGACGGCGACCTGCGAGGACGCGGCGGCTGGACGCTCACCGACGCGCCCGGCGGCGGCACCCACGTGCGCTTCGACTGGCGCGTGCACGCCGACCGCAGGCTGCTGCGCATCCTCACACCGGTCCTGCGCCCGGCCCTGCGCTGGAACCACGCGTGGGCGATCGCGCGCGCGGTCGAGGGCCTTGAGCCGTATGCCCGCGCGCACCGTTAGGGTCGGCCGATGCGCACCAAGCCACCGGCCCTCCCCGACGGTGGCAGGATCGCCGTCGTCGCCCCCTCGAGTCCGCCGCAGACGCGCTCGGAGATCGAGCAGGCGACCGAGTACTTCACGCAGCGCGGCTACGAGGTGGTCTTCGGGCCCCACCACCGCGCGGTCCACGGCTACCTCGCGGGCACCGACGCACAGCGCGCGGCCGACGTGCAGTGGGCGCTCTCGGAGCCGGGCATCGACATGGTGCACGCGCTCGCCGGCGGCTACGGCGCGGCGCGCCTGTACCCGCTGATCGACTGGTCCGCGCTCGGCGACCCGCGCATCGTCTGCGGGTTCTCGGACATTACCGCGCTGCACCTGATGCTCGCCAGGCACGGCCGGTGGACGACCTTCTACGGCCCCAACTTCCTGCGCTTCACGCGCAAGAAGGACGAGCTGACCACCGAGACCAAGGAGTGGTTCCACCGCGCGCTCCAGCCCGAGCCGCTCGGGCGCGTGTTCGAGGACCCAGACGATCCGTACGTGCTGACCGTCGGCGGCGGCCGGGCCGAGGCGCGGATCGTGGGCGGCTGCCTGACGCTGCTCAGCCACAGCCTCGGCACCCCGTACGAGGTCGAGACCGACGGCTGCATCCTGATGGTCGAGGACCTCAATGCGGAGCCCTACATGATCGACGCGGCGCTGCACCACCTGATCCGCGCCGGCAAGCTCGACAACGTGGCCGGCTTCGTGTTCGGCACCAACGTCAACCTCAAGGACCTCGCGATCCCCGAGGCCGTCGGCTCGAGCCTGTCGATCGAGGAGATCCTCGACGAGCTCACCGCCGCGCTCGGCATCCCGGCGATCGCCAACGTGCCCGTCGGCCACGGCAACCACATGGCGACGATCCCGCTCGGCACCCGGGCGCGCCTCGACGGCGACGCCCAGGCGCTCGAGATCCTCGAGGCGGCGGTGGCGTGAACGCGGCCATCGACCGCGACTTCGATGCCCACGTCGAGCGCATCCGCGACTTCCTGCGGATCCCCTCGGTCTCCGCCGCGGACGGCGACCTGCGCTCCAGCGCCGCCGCAGTGTGCGAGCTGATCGAGGCGGCGGGCGGCACCGCCGAGATCGCGGAGCCCGGCGAGCGGCGCCCGACCGTGATCGGCGTGATCGACGGGCCCGGGCCGACCGTGCTGCGCTACGGCATGTACGATGTCCAGCCGCCGGGCTCGGGCTGGACGCGCGATCCGTTCGGCGCGGCCGTCGAGGGCGGCCGCATCTATGCGCGCGGCGCCGCCAACTCCAAGGCCGCGCTGGCCGGCGGGCTGCTCGCCTTCGCCGGCGCCCGCAGCCCGTGCCGCCAGGTGCTGCTGATGGAGGGCGAGGAGGAGCTCGGCAGCCCGCGCCTCGGCGCGTTCTGGGCCGCCCACCGCGACGAGCTGCGCGCCGACTACGCGCTCGACTTCGACCTTGCCGAGGGCGCCGACGGCAGCGCGCCGGTCGTCGCCGGCTGCAAGGGCCTGCACGAGCTCGAGCTGCGCGCGGGCGACGGCGTCGACGTGCACTCGGCGTTCTGGGCCGAGGTGCCGTCGCCGGCGACCGAGCTGGCGCGCGCGATCGTCGCCCTCCGGGAGGAGATCCCGGCCGCCAACGTGACGTGGATGCTGGCCGGCACGCCGGAGGACGAGAGCCGCACGGTCGTGCCCGGGAGCGCGCGGGCGGCGATCGACCTGCGGTTCGACGACGGCGGCGACGAGCTGCTCGAGCGCGTGCGCGCCGTCCTGCCGGCCGGGGTCGAGCTCGTGGTCAAGGGCACCTACCCACCCGCCTCCGCGCCGGTCGACTCCCCGCCGATCCGGGCGATGGCCAGCGTGATGGAGCGCTACGGCACGACGCCGAAGGTCGCCGCCCAGGCCCCGTGGTGGGGCCCGTACCACCTCTACGGCGTCCCGTTCGCCAGCGGCGGGCCGGGCCGCGCCGACGGCGCCCACGGCCCCGACGAGTGGTGCGAGATCGACGGCCTGCGGCGCTTCATGCACGTCGTGCACGACACGGTGGCGGAGCTGGCGGGCGCATGAGGCTGCGCTATGAGGAGCACACCTGGCCCGAGCTGCGCGAGCTCGCCAGGCGCGAGGACGTCGTCGTCGTCATCCCGACCGCAACGCTCGAGGACCACGGCCACCACCTGCCGATCGACACCGACGCGCGGCTCGTGAGCGCGATCTGCGAGCGCGCGGTGGAGGCGAGCGGCGGCCAGGCGCTGCTGTTCCCGACGCAGGTCCACGGCTACACGCCGCACCACCTCGACTTCCCCGGCAGCGTGACGCTGCGCTGGAACGTCTTCGTCGAGGCGCTGCTCGACCAGGGCCGCTCGCTCTGCCACCACGGCTTCGACCGCATCCTGATCGTCAACGGCCACGGCTCCAACCAGCCGCTGGTCGACATCGCCGCGCGCCTGATCGGCCTCGAGCACCGCAACGCGGTCTGCGGCTCGTGCTTCTACCTCCAGAGCGAGCGCGGCAAGCAGGTCATCGCCGAGGTCCGCGACTCCGAGGTCCCCGGCGGGATGGCCCACGCCTGCGAGCTCGAGACCTCGCTCTACCTCGCGCTCGAGCCCGACCTCGTCCAGATGGACAAGGCGGTGAAGGAGATCCCGGACTGGGATTCCGAGCACGTGTGGCTGGACTGGTCCGACGGGCCGCTCTCGGTGTGGCCGCACTGGTCCGGCCTTAGCCGGAGCGGCGTGGTGGGCGACGCAACTGTGGCCACTCGGGAGAAGGGCGAGGTCTTGCTCTCGGCGGCGGTAACTGAGATATCTGCGTTCATCGCCGAGATGGGGCGTCGGCGTCGCCTACCGGGGGAGGATCACCATGAGGGCTAGGGGACTCGTCGCGTTCGCGCTCGCGATCGCGTGCGTGTCCGTAGCGGCGGGGACCGCGTCCGCGCAGGCCGCCAAGAAGGTGCTGCGGCTGGGCCAGGCGCAGGACGCGCAGACCCTCAGCCCGTTCATCGACCAGGACGAGGAGGACTTCCGGGTCTGGTCGATCAACTACAAGCTGCTCGTCGACTTCAGCCCCAAGGATCTCGGCCCGGTCCCGGGCATCGCGAAGAGCTGGGACATCTCGCCGGACAAGAAGACCGTCACCTTCAAGCTCTTCGACGGGGCCAAGTGGTCCGACGGGCAGCCGATCACGTCCAAGGATGTCAAGTACAGCTTCGAGACGTTCGCTCCCAACAGCCTGCTGTTCGGCAGCTACGTCGAGAACATCACCTCGATCGAGACCCCGGATCCGCTGACGGTGATCATCAAGACGAAGCAGCCCGACGCGCGGATCGTGGGCGGCCTGTTCGCCTACATCCTGCCCGAGCACGTGTGGGGCAAGGTGCCGGTCAAGAAGCTCACCGCGTCCTACAAGCCGACGATCCCGATGGTCGGCAGCGGTCCGTTCGTCGTCACGTCGTTCGAGCATGGGCGCATCCTCCGGATGTCGCGCAACCGGTACTACAGCGGGCCGAAGCCGAAGTTCGACGAGGTGCAGTGGATCAAGTACGGCACCAACGACGCGGTGGAGCGGGCGCTCTCGCTCGGGGAGATCGACATCATTCCCGAGGTTCAGGAGGCCGCCTTCGCGCGGCTGCGCAAGGCCAAGAACGTCAAGGCCGTCAGCTCGGCCTCGCCGTCGTTCACCCAGCTGGCGTTCAACCTCTGCAACCGGCAGAACTGCCCGGACGCGAAGTTCGAGCCGGCCGTCCAGGACCGCACCGTCCGCCAGGCGATCGCGTACGCGATCGACCGCAAGCGCGTCAACCAGATCGCCTCGCGCGGCACCGCGTTCCCGGGCCACGGCCTGCTGCCCGAGTTCTACAAGTCCTTCTACTCCGTGCCGGCCGACGACTACCCGCTCGACGTCGCCAAGGCCAACCAGATGCTCGACGCGGCGGGCTGGAAGAAGGGCGGCGAAGGGGTGCGCGCGAAGGGCGGCGACAAGCTCTCGTTCGACCTCTTCGTGCGCTCGGAGTCGCCGCAGAACATCCAGGACGCGCGGCTCGTGAGCGAGATGACGAAGCCGATCGGCGTCGACTTCAAGGTCAAGATCGTCAGCGTCGACAAGCTCACCGAGATCACCACGCGCAAGGTCAAGGGCAAGATGGCGCCGGACTTCGACACCTTCATCTGGGGCTGGGGCGGCGACCCCTACGACCCGGGGCTGCTGCTCAACCTGCTGACCACGAAGGCGATCGGCGGATCGTCGGACGCGTTCTACTCCAACCCCGAGTACGACCGGCTCTACGACGAGCAGTCCGGCGAGTTCGATCAGGCCAAGCGCAAGCAGATCGTGAGCCAGATGATCGCGATCAGCCAGCGCGACCTGCCGTACATCGTGCTGACCGTCGACCCGGTGCTGCAGGCCTACCGCTCGGACAAGCTCTCAGGCGTCGCCCGCTCCTGCCCGCAGCCGAGCGGCGACGTCACCTGCGATCAGGTGACCGGCGCCACGTTCGTCTCGATGGGGCCGGCCACCAGGGCCGCCGGCGGCGGGGGCGGCGACCGCGGCGGCGACGGCCTGCCGATCGTGCTGATCGTGCTCGCGGCCCTGATCGTGCTCGGCGTGGTGGTGCTCCTCCTCCGGCGGCGCCGCGCCGGCCGGGAGGCCATCGAGCTGGAACGCTAGACGCCGTGCGGTTGCGCTGGCTCGGGGCGAAGGCGCTCGGCGCGCTGGTGACGCTCGTCTTCGTCCTCGTCTTCAACTTCTTCCTGTTCCGGGTCATGGGCGACCCGACCGCCCAGCTGGCGCGCCTGCCGCGGGCGACACCGGAGGAGATCGTGAAGCTGCGCGCCTACTACGGGCTCGACAAGTCGTTGCTCGGGCAGTTCGCCGACTATGCGAAGGACACGGCCTCGCTCGACCTCGGCGTCAGCCAGCGCTCGCGGCGCAACGTCACGACCGAACTGGGCGAGGCCGTCCCGTGGACGCTGCTGCTGATCGGCACCGGGACGCTGCTCGCGACCGTGGTCGGGACGTGGCTGGGGGTGATCGCCGCCACGCGGCGGGGCACCGCCGCGGACGACGGCCTGCTCGGCTTCAGCCTGTTCACCTACGCCGCGCCGGAGTACTGGATCGGGATCATCCTGATCCTGCTCTTCGCCGTCGCGCTGCCGCTGTTCCCAGCCGGCCAGCAGGTGACGCCCGGGGCTGATTTCAGCTCGTGGCTCGCCCATGCGACGAACATCGCCGAGCACATGGTGCTGCCGGTCGCCGCGCTCACGCTGATGCTGCTCGGCCAGTACTTCGTGATCATGCGCTCCTCGATGGTCGACGTCCTGACCGAGGACTTCGTGACCGTCAAGCGCGCGACGGGGATGCCGTGGAACCGGGTCGTGCGCAACCACGCCGTGCCGAACGCGCTGCTCCCGCTCGTCACCCTCGCTGCGCTCCAGTTCGGCGCCGTCGCGGGCGGGGTGATCACGATCGAGACGATCTTCTCCTGGCCCGGCCTGGGCGAGCTGACCTACAACGCGATCAACGACAAGGACTTCCCGATCCTGCAGGGCACCTTCCTCGTCTTCTCGGTCGCGGTGATCCTCGCGAACCTGCTTGCCGATGCCCTCTACTTCGTGTTGGACCCGAGGGTACAGAGCGCATGAGCGAGGTCCGGCGGCTGCTGTTCAGGACCAAGCGCGGGCTGTTCGGCGTCAGCGTGCTCGGGCTGTTCGCGTTCCTCGCCGTGTTCGGCTCGCTGCTGGCGCCCGAGGACCCGCGCGCGTCGAGCACCGCCGTGCTCGAGGGGCTGTCGGGCGGTCACCCGCTCGGCACGACCGAGCAGGGCTCCGACGTGCTCTCGCAGCTGATGGTCGGGGCGCGCGTGTCGATCGTCGTGGGCTTTGCCGCGGCCATCATCTCCGCCGTCCTCGGTGCGCTGGTCGGGTTGGTGGGCGGCTACTTCGGCGGCTGGACCGACCGCGTCCTCGACGCCTTCGAGAACTGGTTCCTGGTCATCCCGACGCTGCCGCTGATGGTCGTGCTCGCGCGCCTTCTCGACCCGTCCCTGATCGTGCTGATCCTCGTGATCGGGCTCACGAGCTGGGCGGGCACGGGGCGGATCGTGCGCTCGCAGGTGCTGACGCTCAAGGAGCGCGCGTTCGTCGAGCGGGCACGCGCGCTGGGGGCGACCGACACCTACATCATCCGCACCCACATCCTGCCCAACACGCTGCCGCTGATCTTCGCCAACACGGTTCTGATCGTGGCCATCGCGATCCTCTCGGAGGCCTCGCTCGCGTTCCTCGGGCTCGGCGATCCGAACTCGATCTCGTGGGGCACGATGCTCGAGAACGGCTTCGAGTCGGGCGCGCCGAGCGCGGGCGCGTGGTGGTACGTCGTCCCGCCCGGACTCTGCATCACGCTGCTGGTGCTCGCCGTCGCGGTGCTCGGCTACCTGTTCGAGGAGCACATCAACCCGCGGCTGCGCGAGCAGCGATGAGTGCGCTGCTCGAGGTCTCGGGGCTCACCGTCCGCCACCGCGGCAACGCGATCGTGGACGGCGTCGACCTGACGCTCGCGCCCGGCGAGGCGCTGGGCCTCGCGGGGGAGTCGGGCTGCGGCAAGTCCACGACGGCGCTGTCGCTGATGAAGCTGCTGCCCGCCGCGCTCGTGCAGGAGGGCGCGATCGCGCTGCACCCGCCGGGGGAGGAGACGATCAACATCGACCGCCGCACCGAGCGCGGCATGCAGCTCGTGCGCTGGCGCCACGTCTCGCTGGTGTTCCAGGGCGCCATGAACGCGCTCGACCCGGTCCAGCGCGTCGAGCGCCAGATCGCGTCCGCGATCCGCCTCCACGAGCCGCGCGCCAAGGCGGCCGACGTCAAGGCGCGCATCCTCCAGCTGCTCGGGACGGTCGGGCTGCCCGCGCGCGTCGGGCGCTCCTACGCCCACCAGCTCTCCGGCGGCCAGCGCCAGCGGGTGATGATCGCGCTCGCGCTCGCGTGCCGGCCGTCGCTGGTGATCGCCGACGAGCCCACGACCGCGCTCGACGTCGTCATGCAGGCGCAGATCCTCGAGCTGCTCGAGCGCCTGCGGGCCGAGCTGGGGCTGGCGCTGATCCTGATCAGCCACGACCTCTCCGTGCTGGCCGAGACCTGCGACCGGATCGCGGTCATGTACGCCGGGCGGATCGTCGAGACCGGGCCGGTCGGAGCGGTCTTCTCCGCGCCCCAGCACCCGTACACCAAGCGCCTGCTCGACTCGCTGCCGGTCATCGGCGGCAGCCGAGCGCTCGCCGTGCCGATCCCGGGCGGCCCGCCCGACCCGGCCGACGCGCCGCCGGGCTGCTCGTTCCGCCCGCGCTGCCCCTACGCGGCCGAGCGCTGCGAGCGCCGGCCGGCGTTGCGCGAGGTCGCCACGGAACGGTCGGCCGCCTGCCACTTCGCGCCGTGGGAGCGCTGGCCCGAGCCGATCGTGGTGGCGGAGGAGCCCGGATGAGCGCGCTCATGGACGTCCGCGACCTCGCGGTGCACTTCCCGACCCGGGGCGGTGTGGCGAAGGCGCTCGACGGCGTGACGCTGGACTGGCGCCGCGGCGAGATCCTCGGCGTCGTCGGGGAGTCGGGCTGCGGGAAGTCCACGCTCGCGCGCGCGATGCTCGGGCTCGTCCCGGCAGCGGCGGGGACGGTGGCCACGGACGGCGCCGAGGTGCACGGCCGCGCCGCCCTGCGCGCGCTGCGCCGCAACGTCCAGATGATCTTCCAGGACCCGTACCAGACGTTGAACCCGCGCCGCCGCGTCTCCGACATCGTCGCCGAGGCGCTGGTGGTGGCCGGGGTACCGCGAGCCGAGCACGCGGCCCGCGTGGAGCGGGCGCTCGACGAGGTCGGGATGGCGCCGGAGCGCTTCATGCGCCGCTATCCGCACGAGCTGTCGGGCGGCCAGCGCCAGCGCGTCGCGATTGCGGCCACGCTCGTGCTCGAGCCCGCGGGGATCATCTGCGACGAGCCGGTCTCGATGCTCGACGTCTCGGTCCGCTCGCAGATCCTGCACGTGCTGCTCGAGCTGCAGCGCGCGCGAGAGCTGGCGCTGCTGTTCATCACCCACGACCTCAGCCTGGCCTGGCAGCTGTGCGACCGGATCGCGGTCATGTACCTCGGGCGGATCGTCGAGCAGGGCGACGCGCGCGACGTGATCGAGCGCCCCGGCCACCCCTACACCCAGGCCCTCGTCGACGCGGTCCCGCCGCGCAAGCAGCGCACGCCGCTCGGCGGCGAGCTGCCCGACGCCGCCAACCTGCCGGCCGGCTGCCGCTTCCACCCGCGCTGCCCGCAGCGCTTCGAGCCCTGCGACCACGAGGACCCACCGCTGTTCAGAGCCGGCCAGCCCGGCCACGAGGCCGCCTGCCTGCTCCTCAAGCCCTAGCACTTCACTGGGAGACCTGCCCTCTGTTCCCCGGTTTGCCCACCGGCTTGGTGGGCAAACGCACGAGCGGGTCCCGGTCACCACCGTGCTCGTCACGCACGACCAGGAGGAGGCGATGGAGCTCGCCGACCGCATCGTGCTGCTGAAGGACGGGAAGATCGCCCAGGTCGGCTCGCCGCGCGGGCTGCGCCAGCCAGTAGCCGCCGTGCAGCGCGTAGTCGGCTCGGGCGGAGATGCGCATCGCGAGCGGAGCCGACGGACTACGCTCCCCGCATCGACACCTTCGCCCTGATCGTGACCATCGGGCTCGTGCTGATGGTCCTCGCCGTGCTCGCGCTCGGCCAGTGGTATCCCGGCTCCGGGGCCGAGCAGCTGGGCTGGAAGCCGACACGCTCGCCCGAGGTCGAGGCGCAGAACGAGATCGACGACGTGGCGCAGATGCTCGAGGCGCAGAACGCGCGGCGGCGCCGGCGCGGGGCGCCCGAGCGCACCGAGGAGGAGATCGCGGAGGAGGTCAGCCGCGAGCAGCGGGCGATGCGCGAGCGCGCGGCGGCCTTCCGCGCCCGCGAGGGCCACCCGCCCGAAGCGGAGTGAGATGGCGCGCGTCCTGATCGTCGGCTGCGGGGGCCGCGGCCAGGCGCTGGCGCGCGAACTCGTCGCCGCCGGCCATGCCGTGCGCGGGACGACGCGCTCCGCTGCGAACGTCGAGGCGATCGCCGCCGCGGGCGCCGAGCCCTACGTCGGCGACCCCGATCGCATCGCGACGCTGATGGAGGCGCTCGCGGGCGTGACGGTCGTCGCGTGGCTGATGGGAAGGGCCACCGGGCCTGCGGCCGAGGAGCTGCACGCCGGGCGGCTGCGGATGCTGTGCGAGAAGCTCGTCGACACGCCGGTGCGCGGGCTGATCTACGAGGGTGGGGGCACCGTGAGCGCCGAGGCGCTGAGCGGCGGCGCGGAGATCGTGCGCGCCGCGGCAGCGACCTGGAACATCCCGGTCCGCGTGCTCGTGGCGCCGCCCTCGCACGAGGAGGCGTGGATGAGCGAGGTCCTGGCGGCGGTGGAGCGGCTGCTCGCGGGCTAGCCGGCGGGCAGCCGCGCCAGCAGGTCCTTGACCATCCGCGCGGTCGCGCCCCAGATCAGGTGGTCGCCCATCTCGAACGTGTCGGTCCGGAACGGCACCCCGCGGCGCACGAGCCGCCGCATCCCGTGCGCGGCGCGCACCACCTCGAGCGGGAACTCGAGGACGTAGGCGACCTCGGCGTCGGCCAGCTCCCACTCGAAGCCCGGCTCGATCAACCCGACGAACGGATAGACGGCGTAGTTGGTGACGAAGGTCGGGGTCGGCGGCAGCGCCCCGACGAGCTCGACCGCGTCGGGCGGGAGGCCGATCTCCTCGTGCGCCTCGCGCAGCGCGGTCGCGGTGAGGTCGGCGTCCTCGGGGTCGCGGCGGCCGCCCGGGAACGAGATTTCGCCCGCGTGGCGGTTGAGGTCGTCGCGGCGCTTGGTGAAGACGACGTGCAGCTCACCGGCCGGGTCGAGGTAGAGCGGGGCGAGGACCGCAGCCTCGGTGCCGCCGTGGACGTCGATCGCCAGCGCGGCCTCGGGCGCCAGCAGCGTGCCGCGCAGGTCCTCGGCCAGTGCGGCCCGGGTCCTCAGGTGAGCTCGACCCGCTCGTCGAAGAGGACCTCGCCCTCGAGGGTGCGATGGACCGGGCACTTGGCCGCGATCACGCGCAGCTTGTCGACCTGCTCCTCGGAGAGGGAGGCGGGCATCCGCATGACGAGCTTGAAGTTCGTCGGGCACCCGCGCTCGGCGGGCGTGTAGTCGCAGTCGACCTCGAGGCCGGCGATGTCCCACTGCTTCCGGTTCGCGTACATCTCGACCGTGATGGCCGTACACGACGCCAGCGACGCGGCCAGCAGCTCCTGCGGGTTCGGGCCCATGTCGTCGCCGCCCTGCTCCTCGGGCTCGTCGGCGGTCAGGCGATGCTTGCGCACCTCCAGGTCATGCGTGTACCTCTCCCGCTGGCGCGCGACGGCTCTCATGCGACGAATCCTAGGTGAGCGGGTTGAACAGCATCCCCGTGAGCACCTTGGGGAAGAAGTAGGTGGACTTCGGGGGCATCTTCACCCCGGCCGCGGCGACGTCGCGGACGCGGTCCACCAGGGTCGGGCTCATGAAGAACGCGGCCTCCACGTCCCCGCTCTCGACCCGGCTGCGCGCCTGTTCGGTGTCGCGCGCGTAGTCGAGCCCGTCGAGGTGGGAGATGTCGTCCTCGCTCATCCCCAGCGCGCCCTTGAGCAGGAGCGCCTCGAGCACGGCGGTGTCGAGCCGGCGGTAGGGCTCGGGCATCCCGGGGAGGGCGGCGTCGGCGATCGCGGGGTCGCGCAGGGTCAGCATGAGCGGGCGCTGGTGGTGCGCGTCGAGGTAACCGACGCGGATCGCGCTGCCGGCGGCCGTCTCGGGCTGGAGCTCGTCCGCGCTGATCTCGCTCATCTCCCAGTCGCGCTTGATCGCCTCGCGCAGCGCGACCCGCTGGTCGTCGGTGAGCGTGGTCAGCAGCCGGTGCGTCGGGAAGACGGTGAGGCCGGGATCCTGGAGCGCCACGAGGCACATGAGCACGTAGCGATGGCCGCCCTCGCCGCCGATCTCGTCGGCGTAGACGCGCGCGGTCTCATAGCGGTGATGACCGTCGGCGATCAGCAACTCGGTGTCGCGCAGGGCGTCGGCGACCGCGGTGGCGGCGTTCTCCGCGGGGACGCGCCAGAGCCGGTGGCTGGTGCCGTCGTCGTCGGTGACCTGGCCCCACGGCACCGTCTCCGTGTGGGGCGACAGCGCGGCCCAGGCGGCGCCGGCCGGATCGTCGTAGAGCGAGAAGATCGGGGAGAGGTTGGCCCGCGTGGCGCGCGTGAGGCGCAGGCGGTCCTCCTTCGGCCCCGGGTGGGTGCGCTCGTGGGGGCGGATGCGGCCGGGGCCGTAGTCCTCGACGCGCACGCGCGCGAAGAAGCCGCGGCGCGTGTAGGCGGAGCCGTCGGGGCCCGTGTAGTCCTGAGCGAGCGCCCACAGCGCCGGCTCGGGGTCGCGGACGAGGACGTCCTCGGCCTGCCAGTCGGCGAACAGGCGCGCGGCATGGGCGTAGAGGTCGAGGTCGCCGCCGGGCTGCGGCAGGTCGATCTCGACCGCGTTGTAGGGCGAGCGCGCGGCCAGCGCGGCGCGCTGCTCGGGGTCGATCACGTCGTACGGCGGCGCGACCACGGGCGGCAGGCCGCCGACGCGGTCGAGCGCGTAGTGGAGGGCGTGGAGGGGCTGGACGTCGGCCATCGGGGCGCCGGAGGCTAACAACGCCTCGCCGCCGCGGGCCGACGAGCGCTAGCGACGGACGCCGAAGTCCGCGGTGTAGGTGGCGCCCGACTGGGACGCGGAAAGCCGCACGGGGACGCCGGTCTGGATGCCGATCCCGATCTCGCGGAACGCGCGCTGCAGGATGTTCGCGCGGTGGCCCGGCGAGTTCATCCAACTGCGCTGGATCTGCGCCGCGGTCGCGAGCCGGCCCGTGCCCCACGCGATGTTCTCGCCGATCGACCAGCCACGCGTGTGGCTCGTGTAGCCGGTGCGGCGGAAGCGGTCGACGATCGTCGCGCCGGCCGGGGTCGTGTGATCGAAGAAGTGGGCCGCCAGCATGTGCACGGTGTGGCGTGCGGCGGCGCGGCGCAGGCGCGGGTTCTCGGTCAGCTGCGGCAGCCCGTGGCGGGCGCGCTCGGCGTTGTGCAGGCAGAGCACGGCGGAGCGCACGAGCTCGAGGTTGGCGCGTGTCGGCTTGGCGTTGACGTTCGCGCACTCCTGCGCCTGCGCCGCGGAGGGCGCGAGCAGCACGACAAGAGCCAGCAGAGCCGCGAGGAGCGGCGCTCTGCGAACCAAGGCGGTGCTGAACAAGGTGACGGCCTCCCGGTGCTCGGTGCTTCGATCGGTGGTCCGTCCGACCCGAAGCCCCTGAGCGTTCCTTCGGTAACCCGGCTGGCTCCTCGCGGAGCTCCGTGGTTTTGCGTCCCGTCCTCACGGACGGTTTGCCCTTTCGGGAGGCGAACCTGATTGATGTATCGGTTCGGTCACCGCGATCTTGAGGCGTTCTGGACGCATTGGGGTGTTGACCCCAGGCGGCGAGAACTGATCGCGATCGGGGTGGCCGGATTTGAACCGGCGGCCTCACGGACCCAAACCGTGCGCTCCACCAGGCTGAGCTACACCCCGAAGCGTCGAGTCTAAAGGCCAAGCCTCTCGCGGGCCGAGTGTTCGGTTGCCCAATAGGCTCCGCGCTCCTTGGACCGCATGACCGCGCGCAACTCCGCGGGCTACGACGCCCCTGTCGGCCTCGCCGCCGACCCCGTGGTGTTCACCCTCGTCGACGGTGACCTGTCCGTACTGCTGGCACGCAGGCTCGAGGAGCCGCAGCGGGGGACGTTCGCGCTGCCGGGCGGGTTCGTGGGGACGGCGGAGTCGCCGCGCGAGACGGCGGAGCGCAAGCTGCGCGAGAAGACCGGTGTCGGCTCGGTGCACCTCGAGCAGCTGCGGACCTACGCGAGCCCCGACCGCGACCCGCGCGGCTGGCTCCCCTCGATCGCCTACCTCGCGCTCGTGCCGCCGGAGTCGCTGCCCGCCGACGGCCCCTCGGGCCGAGAGGCGAGCTGGCACCACGTCGACGCGCTCCCTGAGCTCGCGCTCGACCACGCCACCGTCGTCGACGACGCCCTCTGGCGCCTGCGCGCGCGGCTCGCCGACAAGGCATGGTTCGTGCGCGTCGCAGGCGGGCTGCTGACCGAGCCGTTCACGCTCGGACAGGCGCAGCGGCTCTACGAGGCGCTGCGCGGCGAGCCCGTCGACGCCGCGAACTTCCGCCGCGACGCGCTCGCCACCGGGCTGCTGGAGGAGACCGGCGAGCGCCACTCCGAGGGCCCCGGCCGCCCGGGCAAGCTCTACCGCAGGCGACCGTAAGCTTTCGCGCCACGCCCCCGTAGCTCAGCTGGATAGAGCAGCGGACTTCTAATCCGCAGGTCGCTGGTTCGAATCCAGCCGGGGGC
>JBDTMF010000007.1:0-41979 GCA_039934455.1 Solirubrobacteraceae bacterium | reverse complement strand
GGCGGTGGTGGCCGTCGTCGAAGATCGCGAAGAACTGGCCGTCGCCGGCGAGGTTGTCGGCGAGGCCGGTGCCCGCGAGCGTGTCGGTGATCGGGTAGGTCGCGAAGCTCGACTCGCGCTGCTCCCCGTCGGTCACGTAGGTCTCGCCGGTCTCCTCGAGCCGCTTGATCGAGTCCGCGGCCGCCTCGTCCTGCTCGGCCTGCAGCTGCGCGAAGTTGATCTTCCCGTCGTCGTGGGCCTGGAAGGCCTCCTGCAGCTTCATTGGTCTTGGCAGCGAACCCACGAGCTCGGTGGGGATCGGCATGGTGGAACTCCTCCTCCGTTGACGCCGCCAAGCTACTCCTCGCGGCGCGCAGCTGGGAAGATGTGGCGCATGCGAGCGATCGTCGTGACGCGGCATGGCGGGCCGGAGGTGCTCGAGCTCCAGGATCGGCCGGCGCCCGCGCCCGGCCCCGGGCAGCTGCTCGTCGACGTCGAGGCGGCGGGGATCAACTTCCGCGACATCTACGAGCGCAAGGGCGGGGGCCCCTACGAGGCCGAGACCCCCCATCTCGCCGGCGTGGAGGGTGCCGGGACCGTCGCGGCAATGGGGGAGGGGGTCGACGGCGTCGCACCCGGCGACCGCGTCGCCTGGAGCGACGCCCAGGGCTCCTACGCCGAGCAGGTCCTCGTGAGCGCGAACGCGGCCGTGCCGGTGCCGGAGGGCATCGCCACCGACGTCGCCGCCGCGGCGATGCTCCAGGGCTCGACCGCGCACTACCTCGCGAGCAGCACCTATCCCATCCAGCCCGGCGACACCGTCATCGTCCACGCCGCCGCGGGCGGGGTCGGGCTGCTGCTGACGCAGATCGCCAAGCGGCGCGGCGGGCGCGTGATCGCGACCACCTCGACGGACGAGAAGGCGGAGCTCGCGCGCGGCGCGGGCGCCGACGAGACGATCGGCTACGAGGGCTTCGCCGAGCGCGCGCGGGAGCTCACCGGGGGCGAGGGCGTGGCCGCGGTCTACGACGGCATCGGCGCCGCCACCTTCGACGAGTCGCTTGCCGCGCTGCGGCCGCGTGGCTTCATGGTCCTCTACGGCGCCGCGAGCGGCCAGCCGCCGCCGGTGGAGATCGCGAAGCTCAACGCCGGCTCTCTGTTCCTCACGCGCCCGACGCTCGCCCACCACGGCCGCGAGGGCGACGAGCTGCGCATGCGCGCGGCCGACTTCCTCGGCTGGATCGCGGCGGGCGAGCTGGATGTCCGCATCGGCGGGCGCTACCCGCTGGAGGACGCCGCGCGCGCCCAGGCCGACCTGGCGTCGCGGGCGACGACGGGCAAGCTGCTCCTGATCCCGTAGGACCTACACTCGGTGGGTGCTGTTGTGGGTGCTGTTCGCCGCGGAGATCGCCGGGCTCGTGCTCCTTTCGGCCCAGCGGGGCGCGAGTGAGAAGCGCGGGGGCGAGGCGTGGCTGATCGCCGGGCTCACGCCCGCCATCGTCGCGGCGATGGACGCGGGCGAGGCGCGCCAGGCGGACCATCCGGGGCTGCCGCTCGACGAGCTGCGGATCCGGCGCCGCATCCACCATCTCGTGACGGTCTACGGGCTCGTGCTCTCGGCCCCGGGGATCGCCGCGGTGCTCGTGTCCGACCTGCCAGGGGAGACGCTGCTGCTCGCCTTCGCGGTCGCGACGCTGGCGGGGATGGACGTCGCGGTGCTCGGCGCCATCATCGTCGCGACCTGGCGCGGGTGGATGCCGCTGCCCGACGACGACGGCGGAGGCGGAGAGGACGAGGAGCCCGAGCCGCTGCCGGGCGGCCCGTGGACCCGGGCCCACCAGTTCAACCTGCTGCGCTGAGCTTTCGGATCCCGGGAGCGAGCTGCTCCTCGAAGGCGTCGAGGAAGCGCCGCTGGTCCTCGCCGGGCGCGTGGAAGACCAGGTGGTTGAAGCCGAGGTCGGCGTAGGGCTTGATCTTCGCGATCGCTTCGTCGGGGTCGGAGGCGACGATCCAGCGGCTCGCGACCTGCTCGATCGGCAGCGCGTCGCCCGCGCGACCCATCTCGATCGGGTCCTCGAGCCCGGCCTTCTGGTCGGACGTGAGCGCGAGCGGCGCCCAGAAGCGGGTGTTCTCGCGCGCGCGCTCGGGATCGGTGTCGTAGGACAGCTTGATCTCGATCATGCGGTCGATCGCGTCGGGCTCGCGCTCGGCCTTCTCGAGCCCCTCGGCGACGGCCGGCAGCAGCTTCTCCTCGTAGAGCTCCATGCCCTTGCCGCTCGTGCAGATGAAGCCGTCGCCGGCGCGGCCGGCGTAGCGCGCGACCTGCGGGCCGCCCGCCGCGATGTAGACCGGCACCGGCGTGTCCGGGCGGTCATAGACGGTGGCCTCGATGGTCTTGTAGTAGTCGCCCTCGAAGGTCACACGCTCGCCCTCCCACAGCGCGCGCATCAGCCGCACCGACTCGCGCAGGCGTCCGAAGCGCTCCTTGAACTCCGGCCACTCGACGCCGGTGACGGCGACCTCGTTCATCGCCTCGCCGGTCCCGACCCCGAGCATCACGCGGCCCGGGAACAGGCAGCCCATCGTCGCGAACGCCTGGGCGATCACGGCGGGCTGGTAGCGGAAGGTGGGTGTGAGCACGCTGGTGCCGAGCAGGACGCGCTCGGTGCGCTCGCCGACCGCGCTCATCCACGCGAGCGAGAACGGCGCGTGGCCGCCCTCGTGGCGCCACGGCTGGTAGTGGTCGGAGACGACGACGCTGTCGAAGCCGCGCTGCTCGGCGAACACGCCGAGCTCGACGAGCTCGCGCGGGCCGAACTGCTCGGCGGAGGCCTTGTAGCCGATGCGGAGGGACACGACGGAGAGAGTAGGGTGCGCCGCCGCATGGACGTCCCCGAGGTCTCGTTGACGGTCGGGGCCGGGAGATCGTGCGCGCGCGGGCGGTGTTCGTGGTCGCGGGCTGACGGCGGTTCAGGATCGCGGTGATGCGGAGGCTAGACACGCGGTCTACGTTGGCGCATCAAGGCCGACGAAAGGAGCGCCCCGGGGCGTTTCGTCACAGAGTCCGACTGCGGCTCCGGCTTAAGCCAACGACTCGAAGTGCCGCGCGACCCACGCCGCGCCGACCGGCTCGAGCAGGCTCTCGCGCAACATCAGCTCGTCGACGTCGGGTGCGCCGCTCGCGCGCATCGACTCCGCCGCCGCGGCGATGTCGTAGTCGGTGCGCCGCAGCTCGGGCTCGGCGCCGAGCAGCAGCCAGTAGGCGGCGGGCTCGTCCTCGTAGGGCATGCCGACGCTGCCCGCGTTGAGCAGCCGCTTGCCGAGCACGTCGCGGTCGAACTGGTGGTGCGTGTGGCCGCAGACGACGATCCCCTCGTCGACGCCGGCGAGCATCGGCGCGAGCCGCTCCTCGGGGCTGACCGCGGTGATGATCTCGCTGTCGCTGCGCGGTGAGCCGTGGCAGAAGAGCACCGAGTCCACGCTCACGGTCGGCTCGAAGCCGGCGAGCGCGTCGCGATGCTCGCTCGTGAGCCGCTCCGCGCACCACGCGGTCAGCGCCCACGGCGTGTCGCGCCCGTAGCCCCCGCCGTCGAAGGCGGACACGAGCTCGCGGTCGCCGTTGCCCATGACGTAGCGGGCGCGGTCGCCGAAGGCCGCGAGCCGATCGAGCACCTCGTCGACGAGCGGGCCCGGGCCGACGTCGCCACCCACGACGATCAGGTCCGGCGCGGCCGCCTCGACCTCGGCCAGCACGGCCTCCAGCGCGGGCAGGTTGCCGTGGATGTCATAGAGCGCCGCGACCCGCAAATGGGTCAATCCAGCTCGTCGGCCAGGTCGGCGACCGACTCGAGCATCCGCGAGGGCCGGAACGGGAAGCGCTCGGCGTCCTCACGGGCGGTCACGCCGGTGAGCACGAGGATCGTCTCCAGGCCCGCCTCGAGGCCCGCGACGATGTCGGTGTCCATGCGGTCGCCGATCATCGCGGTCGTCTCCGAGTGCGCGTCGATCGTGTTCAGTGCGGAGCGCATCATGAGCGGGTTGGGCTTGCCGACGAAGTAGGGCTCGACGCCGGTCGCGCGGCTGACCAGCGCCGCGACCGAGCCCGTCGCGGGCAGCGGGCCCTGGGCGCTCGGCCCGGTCGGGTCGGGGTTGGTCGCGATGAAGCGGGCGCCGTCGAGGATCAGCCGGATCGCGGTCGTGATGCGCTCGAAGGAGTAGGTGCGCGTCTCGCCCAGCACGACGTAGTCGGGGTCGCGCTCGGTCAGCGTGTAGCCCTCGCCGTGGAGCGCGGTGGTCAGCCCGGATTCGCCGATCACGAACGCCGAGCCGCCCGGGCGCTGGTCGGCCAGGAAGCCGGCGGTGGCGAGCGCGGAGGTCCAGATCGACTCCTCCGGGACCTCGAGGCCGCTCGTGCGCAGCCGCGCCGCGAGGTCGCGGCGCGTGTAGATCGAGTTGTTGGTGAGCAGCAGGAACGGCAGCTCGTGGCGGCGCAACGCCGCGATGAAGCGGTCGGCGCCGGGGATCATGCTCTCCTCGCGCACGAGGACGCCGTCCATGTCCATCAGCCACGAGTTGATGTCTCGGCGGGTCACGCAGCGCAGGTTAGGGGTCCATCCCGCTGGGCTGCACGCACATCCGCAGCGGAATGGACCCCACGGCCTCGCCCACCGGTCGAATCGCGCGAGCTGAGCCTCCGACCGGCGGTCCGTATCCGCAAAGTCCCTGCAAGCCGATCATGAACGCATGATCAACCTCGGCTCGACCGCCCGCACCATGCCCTGGCCCGTGGATGGGCGCCTCGGCGATCCGGACCCACTGCGGCGCGCGGAGCGCCTGCGTGAGGCGCGGCTCGCGATCGAGCATCGCGGCGCGTTCCTCTACGAGGTCGTCGACCTCGACCACGGCCCGGTCGGCTGCCGCCGCACCTGGGGCGGCGCCGAGGAGCTCGCGCACCAGCACGCCGACCTACGGGCCGCCGCGTAGCGGAGCCTTGCGCGGGGCTGGACCGGGTTGGCGGGGTGCTCGTCTCAGCCGAACAGCCCCAGCTCCCCGGCGTAGCGACGCTCGGAGCTCTGGGGCGCTTCTGCGTCGGCAGGCGGCGGAGCGGGCGCCGGCGGTGTGGTGCGGCCGAGCCACCAGCGCTGCGCGAGCAGGGCGACGACCGCGGCGATGGTGAGCGCGAGCACCGCCTCGAGCCACAGGCTCACCACGTCCGTGCCGGCGCCGATCACGTGGGCCACGGCGAGCGCCCATACCACCGGGATCAGCCGGTGGGCGGAGCGCCAGCGGCGCGAGCCGAGCCGGCGCCGCGCGTAGTAGCTCAGCGAGAGCCCGGCGGCGAGGTAGGCGGCGCAGATCCCGAGGCCGGTCCAGACCGGCCGGTAGCTCGCGGTGAACGGGATCACGAGCTCGTGCAGGCCGGGGCGCAGCCAGCGGTCGGGGAGCAGGAAGAGGCCATGAACCGCGACCGTCCCGAGGGCCAGCAGCGCGACGCGCTCATGGAGCACCCGCAGCCCCGCTCGCCTGCCGACCGGCGCGAGCCGCGCGGCCATCACGAGGCCGAGCACGACCGACGTGCTGAGCAGCACGTAGGCGACGACACCGGCGGACCGGCTCGCGAGCCAGAAGGGGTAGTCGAGCGGGTCCCGGCTCACGCCGCGGCGGCCCGGCGCGCCGGGTGCGGGAGCCGCACGACGGTGGGAGCCGGGACCACCTCGATGCGGCCGTCGTCGTGCTGGAGCACGCCGCCGCGCCGGCGCAGGAGCCGCCGCGCCGCGAGTGGCCCGGACAGCAGGGCCATCTTCGCCAGCACCTCGGCCTCGAGCGCGCTGTCGGCGACGGCGGTGGCCGCGACGAGCCCCGTCCACGCCGGTCGGCCCGTGGCGGGGTCGAGGACGTGGTGGGCGTAGCTCCCGTCCGGCCGCTTCCAGATGCGGGCGGCGATGCCCGACGTCGCCACGCCGCCGGAGCGCACGTGCAGGCGGTGGACCTCGGCGTCGCTGCGCGCGCTGCGGACCGCGACCTGCCACGGCTCGCCGCCGCCGACCGCGACGTCGCCGCCGCACGCGACCGCATAGCGGACGCCCGGGGGGAGAGCAGCGGCCGCGAGGTCGGCGGCCATCCCCTTCGCGATGCCGCCGGGGTCGAGCCGCACCCCGGGCGCCCGCCTGACGCGACCTTCCGCGTCGATGCTCAGGCCACCCTCGCCGTGCCAGCGCGCCGGGCCCGCCGGCCGCCGCGGCGGAGCGGCGGCGAGCGCGGCCTCGATGTCCGCGCGGCGGATCGCGTCCCACGACTCCTCGTAGCCGTGGCGCTCGAGCTCGCCGAGCAGGGTCGCGTCGACGAGCCCGCCGCTGCGCTCGGCCGCCCAGTTCGCCGCCGCGACCGTGCGCCGCAACAGCGGCGAGGCGGGCACCGCGTGGCGCGGGTCGGCGTTGAGCTCGTTCAGCTCGCTGCCCGGGCGGAAGCGCGAGAGCGCGGCCTCGACCGTCTCCACCTGCGCGTGGACCCCGTCCGCGAGGCGCTCGAGCGCGGGACGGTCGAGCGCCGCGGACTCCAGCCGCACCGCCGCCTCGCCGCCCATCGAGGGGAACGTGAGGTCGACGCGGGTCATGACTGGTGAGTTGTCGGTGGCGAGACGTCGGGGAGGCTCGAGTCCGATTCGCTTCCGCGCGGGCCGCCCCCGAAGTCCTGCTGCGGCGCTGGGGTGGCCTGCTGGGTGGCCGCCGCGCGGCTCTGGCCGAGCGCGGGATCGCCGCCGCCCTTGAGCTGGCCGGCGAGGAAGGCGAGGATGACGAGGAACAGGCCGACGGTGCCGGCGATCAGCGGGCGCCACGAGGACATGCCGGAAGGATCTGCCGGAACGCTGAGATCGCGGTAAGAATCACCTGAACTCTTACCGAACTCTCAGGTCGGCGACCCAAGCTCCGACCCATGACCCCACGAACCAAGAAGACGGCAGCCGCGCTCAGCGGCGCGCTGGTGATGGCCTCCGGGGCCTACGCACTCGGGACCCAGACGGGCGACGGGACCGCGCTCGCAGGCGGCAAGACCACCTCCTCCGCCGGCCCCCAGGCCGGCGCTCCCCCCGGGCGCCCCGGCGGCCCGCGCGACCTCTCCGGTCCCGCGGCCAAGCTCGGCGTGACCGAGGCGAAGCTGCGCGCGGCGCTCCAGGACCTGCGTCCCGACCGCGGCGCCCGCAAGGACGAGCATCAGGCTGCGCTCGCCAAGGCGCTGGCGACCGAGCTCGGCGTCGACGAGGCGAAGGTCACGGCCGCGCTCGACCAGCTCCACGGCGACCGGCTCCAGCGCTTCGACAACGCCCTGGCCGCCAAGCTCGGCATCGACGCGGCGAAGGCCCGCGCCGCGTTCGACGCCTTGAAGCCCGCGCCGGGCGCCGGCCCCGGGCCGGGCGCCAAGCCCGCGCTCGGCGACCTCGCGACGAAGCTCGGCGTCAGCGAGGACAAGCTGCGCTCCGCGCTCGCCGACCTGCGGCCCGGCCCTCGGCCCGGCGGTCCCGGCAAGGGCTTCGGCAAGGGCTTCGGCAAGCGCGCCGGCGGCCCCGGCGGCCCCGGCGGCGGGGCGCTGGCGAAGGAGCTCGGCGTCACCCCCGCGAAGCTGCGCGCCGCGATGCAGAAGATCCGCGGCGACCTCGACAAGCAGCACCAGGCCGAGCGCGACGCCTTCGTGACCAAGCTGGCCGCGAAGCTGGGCGTCTCCGAGGCCAAGGTGAAGGACGTCATCGGGAGCGAGCCTCATCATGGGAGGCGTGGTCCGTAGCGAACCGCTCGTCCTCGTCGTCGACGACGAGGCCACCGTGAGGCAGGCCCTCGAGCGCGCGCTCCGCCTCGAGGGCTTCGCCGTGACCACCGCCGCCGACGGTCTCGAGGCGCTGGCCGCGGTCGCCCAGCGCCCGCCGGCGGTGATCGTGCTCGACGTGACGATGCCGGGCCTCGACGGCGTCAGCGTGGTGCGGAAGCTGCGCGGCGACGGGATCGACGTCCCGGTCTGCATGCTGTCCGCGCGCGACGAGGTGGAGGACCGCGTGGCCGGGCTGCAGGCGGGCGCCGACGACTACCTCGTCAAGCCGTTCGCGATCGCGGAGCTGACCGCGCGCCTCGAGGCGCTGCTGCGCCGGCACGGGGCGGAAGGGGCTGGGCCGCACATGGCGGGCGACATCATCGTCGACCCGCGCCGCCACGTCGCCACGCGGGCCGGCCGCGAGCTCGCGCTCACGCGCCGCGAGTTCGACCTGCTCGACGTCTTCGTCCGCCACCCGGGGCAGGTGCTCTCGCGCGACCAGCTGCTCTCGCTCGTGTGGGGCTACACGACCGACGTCGAGACGAACGTCGTCGACGTCTTCGTGGGCTACCTGCGGCGCAAGCTCGAGATCGAGGGCGAGCCGCGGATCCTGCACACGGTGCGCGGCGTCGGCTGGGCGCTGCGGCCATGAGGGTGCCGCGCAGCCTGCGGGCGCGCATCGCCCTCGCCGCGGTCGGCGCGGTCGCGCTGTGCGGCGCGCTCGCGGGCGGCCTGCTGCTCGGGGCGGTGGAGCGCGACGGGCGCAACCAGCTCGACAGCCAGCTCCAGGAGCGCGCCAACCAGATCTTGAGCCGGCCAGTCGGCGGCTACGGGCGGCGCGGCGGTGGCGCCGAGCCGCTGCTGCGCGGCAGCGGGACGTTCGCTCAGATCGCCTTTGGCAACCGCGTGACCGAGCAGGCGGGCGACGTGCCAGACACGCCCGTCGCGGCTCCCGATCGCGACGGCTTGAAGACCGTCGACATCGCCGGCACGCCGTGGCGGTCGCTCACGGTCACCATCGACGACATCGAGGGCCGCCCGCGCCTGCAGGTGCTGAGCTCGCTCGCGCCCGTCGAGGAGCGCGTCGCCTCGATCCGCCGGCTCGTCCTGCTGCTCGGCTTCTCCGCGCTCGCGCTGACCGCGCTCGCGGCGTGGGGCTTCACCACGCTCGCCGTCCGCCCGCTCGCGCGCCTGCGCGCCGGCGCTGCGCGCGTCACGGGTGCGCAGGACCTCTCGACGCCGCTGCCCGACGACGGCCCGGAGGAGGTACGCCAGCTCGCCGGCGCGCTCAACGAGATGCTCGAGCGCCTCGGCGCGTCGACCGCCGCCACCGAGCGCGCGCTCGAGGCGACCCGCCGCTTCGCCGCCGACGCCGGCCACGAGCTGCGCACCCCGCTGACCGCGATGCGCGCGAACCTCGACACGCTCTCCCGCAACCCCGGGCTCCCGCCCGACCAGCGCGACGCCCTGGTGGCCGACATGACGGCCGAGCAGGACCGAATGGTCCATCTGCTCGAGGGCCTGCAGGCGCTCGCCCGCGGCGAGGCCGCCGAGAGCCTGCCGCGCGAGCCGGTCGAGCTCGGCGACGTGCTCGACGCCGCCGTGCACGGCGCGCGCAAGCGCCATCCCGGCATCCGCTACGAGCTGGCCGGCAACGTCGAGGAGGGGAGGGTCGACGGCTGGGAGGGCGGCCTGCGGCTGATCGTCGACAACCTGCTCGACAACGCCGCCCTGCACGGCCGCGGCGCGGGCGGCAGCGTGAAGGTCGGCCTCGAGCGCGACGACGGGCGGCTCGTCGTGCGCGTCGAGGACGACGGGCCGGGGATCGCCGCCGGCGAGCGCGAGCGCCTGCTCGAGCCGTTCGCCCGCGGTAGGGACGCGCGCCCCGACGGCACCGGCCTCGGGCTCGCGATCGTCGCCCAGCAGGCGGCCCTGCACGGCGGCGGGCTTCGGCTCGGCGACGCGGCCGGCGGCGGTCTGGCGGTCGAGGTGCGGCTGCCTGCGAGCGCCGACGAGCCCGCCTAGGCTCTGGGGATGGAGCGCGACGTCAGGATCCGCGGCGAGATGATCCGGCTCGGGCAGCTGCTCAAGCTCGCCGGGCTGATCGACGCCGGCGGGCAGGCCGCCGCCTTCCTCGCCACCACGCCGGTGCTCGTCAACGGCGAGCCCGAGTCGCGCCGCGGGCGCCAGCTGCACGCCGGTGACGCCGTGCAGATCGGCGAGGAGCAGCTCCGCATCGTGACCTGAGGGTTGCGTCCGCGGGCCGTCCTACCATCGCCCGTCATGCCACCCGCCCGCCGCCGCAGCGCCAGCATCGTCGAGTCCCCGGTCGAGGCCCGCCCGGGGGAGGCGCTGGTGTGGACCGACGGCGCCTGCCGCCGCAATCCCGGCCCCGGGGGGTGGGCCGCGATCGTCGTACCGCCCGACGCCGCGGCGCCGGTCGAGCTCCACGGCGGCCACCCCGACACGACGAACAACCGCATGGAGTTCACGGCCGCCATCGAGGGGCTGCGCGCGCTGCCCACCGGCAGCCGCGCGTGCATCGTCACGGACTCGCGCCTGATGCTCGACTCGATGACCAAGTGGATCGCGGGCTGGAAGCGCCGGGGCTGGAAGACGGCGGGAGGCGATCCCGTCAAGAACCAGGACCTCGTGCGAGCACTCGACGCCGAGCTGGCGCGCCACGAAACCGTGCGCTGGCACTGGGTCCGCGGGCACGAGACGGGCGCCGCGCACGCCCACAAGGCGCTCAACGATCGCGCCGACCGCCTGGCGGTCGCCGCGTCGCACGCCGCCGCCTGACCTGGCGTCAATACTACCCGCGGCCGATGCCGCCCGACGCCGTCGCGGAGCTGTTCGACCGCGGCCTCCCGGCCGACCGCGGCCTGCCGGTCGCCGCCGCGGCGCCGCTGGCCAGGACCTCGTAGGCGTACGGGACGATCCGGCGCTCGCGCGCCGGGGGCGGCAGCACGAGGTCGAGCGTCAGCGTCGCCTCGACCACCCTCTGGGCCAGCGCGCGGTTCCACAGCACCTCCGCCCACTGGTCCAGGCGGCCGCGGACGGTGAGCAGGACCGACGCCCGCGTGATCCCGACCGCGCCGGCGATCGCCACGAGGCCGGAGGCGAGCCCGGTACGCACGAAGCCGGCCTCGTACAGGCTGATCAGGTGGGGGAGCGCCATCGCGAGCGTGAACAGCGCCGCGCCGAGCGCGACCGCCCAGCGGCGACAGCGTCGCCAGATCAGCCGCCGCAGGTCGTCGCGCAGCCCCGCGTGGGCGTGACGGTCGAGGTAGGCCTCGGGCGCCTTGTCGCCCGCCAGCAGCTGGCGCCAGATCACGGTCTGGCGCCGCACGCCCTCGCGGACGCGCTGCTCGGAGGGGGCGGCGCCGGGCACCAGGCGCGCCTGCACCCCGGCGCACCAGGCGTCGAGCTGGGCGCGGACGATCGCGACGCCGCTCGCGTTGAGCCGTGACTGCAGGTCGTCGAGCAGCTTCTTGAGGCGCTCGACGCGCACGGGCAGGAAGACCTGCTCCCAGGTTTCGCCGGGCTCCTCGCCGTCGCGGCGGTAGGCGCGGCAGACGCGGCCGTAGGTGTCCGAAAGGCCGTTGCCGAGCTCGTAGGCCTTGCCGGCCGCCTCGTCGAGCGCCCACAGGTCCTTCTGGACCTCGATATGGCAGCTGCGCAGCCGGGCGCGGAACGCCTCGGCCGCCGCGGGCGAGGCCGGCGCGTCGCGAGCGAGCGCGACCAGCTCGTCGAGCGCGGCGCCCTTCGATGTGACGCCCGCCCGGCGCGCGTCGCCGCACGCGGCGCGCAGCTGCAGCTCGAGCTGGTCGGCCGGCTCGAGGCTCTGGTGGGCGGGCAGCAGCGTGTCGCTCGCGGGCGCGCCCGTGTCGTCGACGAGCGCGTACAGCTCGGCGACGCGCCAGCCGAGCAGCACGGCGGCCGCGAGCGGGCCTTCGGGTGCGGTCGAGGAGGCGGCCATCTGCTTCGACAGAGCTCGCAGCCCCGCCGTTGATACCCACCGGGTGATCAGTCGCGCCGCAGCGTGAGCTCGGAGCGGTGCCGGCGCCGCGTCTCGGCGCTCGGATCGTCCGCGAGCTCGCTGGTGAGGCGGGCGGCCTCGAAGAGCATCATCACGAGTGCCACGTCCCGGGTCTCGCCGGCGTCCGGGTTGCGCTCCATGCGTTCCGCGGCGGCCTCCTCGATCCGGTCGACCTGGGCGAGCAGGCGCATGCAGGCGCGGGAGAGGTCGTTCCAGCCGCGCGCGTCGAGGTGCAGCGCGGTGCGTGTGAGGTGCGAGTTGCCGTGGTCGAACCCACCCGCGGCGCTGGCGGCGTGGGCGTAGGCGTCGATCGTCTGCAGGGAGGAGGTCACGGCGGCCTGCTTGGCGATCGGCGGGGCCTTGGCCCATGCCTCGTCGGAGACGCGCGGGCGCTCCTTGGAGCGGTAGTGGTGCTCGACCGCACCGCGGACGCGCGTCTCGCGGACCAGCTCGATCAGCCCCATGCGCTCGAGCGTGCGCACGTGGTAGGCGACGGTGCCAAGCGTCGCGCTGAGCCAGCCCGCGAGCTCGACCGGGCTGGCGGTACGCTCGTCGAGCAGCGCGAGGATGCGCACGCGCAGCGGATGGCTCATCGCCTTCACGTAGCGGGCGTCGTCGATGTTCGTGATCGGTTTCACCGGTTTAGAGAAACTAACCGATCACATTGAGGTCCAACCCTCTGTCTGGACGAACGTTCACGAGGCCGGCCGGCCGGCGAGCGCCAGCGACTGGTTGGCGTAGCGCGCGTCGCCGGTGAGCTCGCGGCCGATCCACGGCGGCGGCGCGAACTGCACGCTGGCCTCGAGCGAGCCGAACTCGATCTCCACGGTCAGCAGGCCGTCGAGGTCGCCGTCGTAGACGTCGACCTCCGCGACCGCGCCGTTCGGGAGCGGGATCTCGTGGCGCGTCTTGCTGACGCGGCGGCCTTCGGTGAGCCGCCACAGCGCACCGAAGCGCCGCTCGTCGATCTCCATCTCCTCCTCCATGCGCACCTCACCCGGCCCGGACTTCACCGTCAGCGTGGCCTGCCCGGCGCGCCGGCGGACCCGGACCTCGACGCCGTCAGGGGCGATCGCCAGGTAGCCCTGCTCGATGCGCTCACCGGGATGCTCGGCGATGTCTTCGGGCAGCTCGGCGACCAGGAACTTGCGCTCGATCTCGACGCCGGCCACGGGCTGGAACACTACGCCGCGTGCCACCGACGCCGATCGAGTTGCTGCTGCCGCCGGCGCTGGACCGACAGGCCGCGGTCGCGCTGCTCGCCGAGCGCCTCGCGCTCGAGGTCGGCCGGGCGCGCACCGAGGACCGGCTCGTGCTCGACAGCTTCGACGGGCGCCTGCGCGCCGCGGGCCTGCGCGCCGAGCGCCCGCCCGGCCGGCGCACCGGGCAGCTGACGCTCCACGAGCCGGGCGCGCCGCCGCGGCGCGTCGAGATCGCACCGTCCAAGCGCCACCTCGCGAGCGAGCTGCCGCCGGGCCCGGTGCGCCGCCGCCTCGCCGAGGTGCTCGAGATGCGCGCCCTGGTGCCGGTTGTGCGCTTACGCAGCAGCGTGCTGCCGCTGGCGGTGCTCAACGGCGACGCCAAGACGGTGGTGAGGCTCGTGATCGAGCGCGCCGAGGCGGTGGCGGGCTCGAGGCGGATCCCGCTCGCCCCGCGACTGGCCGTGGAGCCGGTGCTCGGCTATGACGACGACCTCGCGCGCACGCTGAGCGTGCTGCGCGACCGGCTCGGCCTCGAGCCCGCGGAGCGCCCCGTCTCCGACGAGGCGGTCGTCGCGGTGGGTGGGCGCCTGGGTGGCGTGTCCTCGAAGCCGAAGGTCGCGCTCGCCCCGGGCACGCGTGCCGATGCCGCCGCCGCCGAGGTGCTCGCCCAGCTCGCCGGGATCGCCGAGGCCAACGTGCCGGGCACGATCGCCGACGTCGACACGGAGTTCCTCCACGACCTCCGCGTGGCGGTGCGGCGCGCGCGCGCCGTGCTGCGCGAGCTCGAGGGCGTGCACGACCCGCAGCGGCGCGCGCACGTGCGCGATGAGCTCAAGTGGATCCAGGGCGTGACCGGCCCCGTGCGCGACCTCGACGTCCAGCTGCTCGGCTGGGACGAGCTCCTCCCCGCGCCGGCGGGTGAGCGCGCGGCGGAGCTCGAACCGCTGCGCGGCCTGCTGGAGCGCCGGCGCGCGCGCGAGTTCGCGCACCTGCGGCGCAGCCTGCGCGGGGCCCGCTTCGCGACCGCGGTGGCGGACTGGCGCGCGCTCGCGACGACCGCGCCCGCGGACACGGAGGGGCCGGATGCCGCCGTCACGATCGACGCGCTCGCGGCCGACCGGATCCGGCGCGTCTACCGCCGCATGGTGCGCGACGGCTCGGCGATCGGCGAGGACAGCCGCCCGGAGGCGCTGCACGACCTGCGCAAGCGCGGCAAGGAGCTGCGCTACCTGCTGGAGATGTTCGGCGGCCTGTTCGACCCGAAGGTCGTCAAGCCGATGGTCAAGACGCTCAAGCAGCTCCAGGATGTGCTCGGCGACTTCCAGGACACCGCGGTGCAGAGCGAGCTGCTGCGCGGCCTGCGCGACGATCTCGCCGCCGAGCGCGGCGGCCCGGCCGCGCTGATCGCGCTCGGCGCCGTCCTCGACGCGCTCGCGGCCGCCCAGGTGGACGCGCGGGACCACTTCGCCGGCAGCCTCGCGACGTTCGCCGCGGCGGGGCAGCGGGCGCTCGTCCGCGACACCTTTCCGAAGCGGGCGACATGAAGACGGTCGCCACCTACTCGATCAAGGGTGGCGTCGGGAAGACCTCTGCGGCCGTCAACCTCGGCACACTCGCCGCCCGCGACGGCCTGCGCACGCTGATCTGGGACCTCGATCCGCAGGGAGCGGCCTCGTTCCTGCTCCGCATCCGTCCGAAGGTCAAGGGCGGGGGGAAGGGCCTGATCCGCGGCAAGGGCGATCCGCTGTCGGTGATGAAGGGCACCGACGTCGAGGGCCTCGACCTGCTGCCGGCGGACTTCTCCTACCGCCACCTCGACATCGAGCTCGACAAGCGCAAGCAGCCCCTGCAGCGCCTCCGGCAGGTGCTCGACAAGCTCGACGGCTCGTACGACCTCGCGATCCTCGACTGCGCGCCCTCGATCTCGCTCGTGTCGGAGAGCGTCTTCAGCGCCGCCGACCTCCTGCTCGTCCCGATCGTGCCCTCGACGCTGTCGGTGCGCACGTTCGAGCAGCTCCAGGGGTTCCTGGCGGGCGCGGACGAGCCGGCCCCGGCCGTGCTCGCGTTCCTCTCGATGGTCGACCGCCGCAAGAAGCTGCACCTCGAGCTCACGAAGTCGCTGCCGGCCACGCTCCCTGCGGTGGCCGAGACCGCGATCCCGTCTGCGAGCGTGGTCGAGCTGATGGGCGTGCAGCGCGCGCCCGTGGTCGCGACCCTGCCGCGCAGCCCGGCCGCGAAGGCCTACGTCGCGCTGTGGGAGCGCGTGCGCGACACGCTCGACGCGCTGCCGTAGCCACCCGGGATCCCGCTCTCGAGCAGGAAGCGCGGGTGCGCCTCGGTCAGCTGGCGGCTGCGCGGCATCGAGGCGCCGGCGGCCCGCGCGGCGGCGGCGCCGGCCGCGAGCGCGTGCGCGCGGTCGCCGCCGTGGCCGTCGGAGGCCAGGACGTAGGCGTGGCCGTCGCGGACGAGCTTGACCGCCCCGGCGCGCGCCTCCGGGCCCTGGCGGCCCAGCAGCGAGCAGACGTTGACCTGCAGCAGCGCCCCGGCGGCGAGCTCGTGACGCAGCATCCGGTGACCATGGCGGAGGAACTCGACGGCGCGCTCAGGGTGCGCGATCAGCAGCCCGAAGCCCTGCTCGCGTACGTGGGCGCAGGCGGCGAGGAACGCTTCGTCGATGCCCGCGAACGGGACCTCGAGCAGGACCCAGCGCGCGCCGGCCGCGCCGTGGGCGATGACGTCGAGCTCGTCAGTGCTCAGCGAGGTCGCCATCGTGGGATAGATCTCGCCGCCGGGATGCAGGCGCAGGTCGATGCCGGCGGCGTCGAGGGCGGCCTGGAGCGCCTGCGTGCGCTCCGGGATCGTCGCGATCTCGAGCGGAAACCAGGGGTGGCCGATGTGCGGGGTGACGGTCGCCTCATGGACGCCGGCGCGCGCGAGGCGCTCGGCGTGGATGAGGCTGGCGGCCACGTCGGGCGGCCCGTCGTCCACCCCGGGCAGCAGATGGAGGTGGAGGTCGACGTGGGACATCCACGTCCACGGTAGCGGCCGCCCCTGCGGGGCCGCCGCGATGATCACGCGGCCTTCACGACCCCGCGTCCCAGCCGCGCATCGCCTCGTGGCGCCCGCCGGTGCCGAGGATCGGGTGGAGCTCGATGGCGGGGGAATAGCGGCTGGCGGGCGTCACGCGGCCGAGCGCCTCGGCCATGGCGCGGACGTGGTGCGGCGCCCCGCCGCAGCAGATGCCGATGTAGTCGACGCCGACGTCGCGGGCGCGGACGGCGAACTCCGCCATCTCGAAGCGGGTGCACTGGTAAGGCTCGAGCTGGATCGGGAACAGGTGGCTGCCGTCGGGCGCCTCGAAGGACTCGAAGGCCGGCGTCGCGGGCGAGGTCCGGTAGGGCACGGGCTGGGCCGCGACCGGGATGTCGACCGCCGCGCGGATCCGCTCCAGCAGCGGCAGCATCGTCGCCGGCCCGCGCGAGCAGTTCAGGCCCACGATCGCCGCGCCGGCGTCGGCGAGGACCCTGCAGGCCTCGACGTAGTCGTAGCCGTCGTAGGTCGTCGCGCTCTGCACGCTCGCGAAGGTGACCATCGCGGGCAGGCCCAGCTCCTGGCAGACCTCGAGGCCGATCAGCGCCTCGCCGACGTAGTCGTTGGTCTCCGCGATCACGAAGTCCACGCCCTCCTCGACCGCCCAGCCGAGCTGCTCCTCGTACTGCGCGCGCACGATCGCGCCCGACGCCCCCGCGTCCTCGGGGTCGTAGGACCACGTGTTGCAGATGTTGCCGGCCACGAGCGCCCCGGCCTCGGCGGCGATCTCGTTCGCGATCCGGACCGCCTGGCGGTTCATCGCCTCGAGGTCGTCACCGCGGCCGACGTCCTTGAGCTTGTCGCGGTGGGCGTAGTAGGTCAGCGCGACCATCACGTCCGAGCCCGCGCGCAGGAACTCGCGGTGCAGCTGGCGGACCGCGCCGGGCTCGTCGAGGATGACCTCGGGCACGAACGGGCCGGCCTTGATGTAGCCGCGGCGCTCGAGCTCGAAGACGTAGCCCTCGGCGCCGATGACCACGCCGTCGGCGAGGCGCTCCTGCAGAGTCTTCTGCGATGGTCGGGTCATCGGAACCTCGCTGGGTCGAAGCGGTCGATGTCGTAGCCGGTGCCGTCCTGCAGCGCCAGCTCGGCGAGCACGCGCCCGACCCACGGCGCGAACTTGTAGCCGGTGCCGCGCCACCCGACCCCGACGAACGCGTCCGCGACGCCGGGGATCGGGCCGAGCACGAAGTCGTCGTCGGCGACGAGGTCGTAGTCGCACTGGTCGACGTCCTCGACATGGCGCGAGGAGGCGTCGCGCAGGCCGGGCATGCACTGCTCGACGAAGCTCGCGATGCTGTCGATGCTCGTGGCCCCGCGCGGCATGTCGGGCGGGTTGTAGTAGCCGATCTTCATCTCGTCGACGACGCCCTCGACGATCGGATGGCAGTAGATCCCGGTGTCGAGATAGGCGATCACCGGCATCGCGTCGGAGGTGAAGCGCTCACGGGTGGCCGCGGGCGGCGTGAAGTACTTCGCCTCGCTCGGGCGGTCCCGCGCGAGCGGGACCTGCAGGTCGCACCCCGGCAGCCGTGCGAGCACGTCGTTGGTCCCGTGGCCCGCGGTCACGACGAGCGCGCGCGCCACGTGCTCGCCCGCGCGGAAGAGGCCGTCCTCGCGCTCGATCGCCGCCGGCGCGGCGCTCTCGACCACGCGGACCCCGCGCTCGCGCAGCGCGCGCGTCAGGGCGGCCGTCACGGCGCGCACGTCGACGACGCCGGCCTCGGCGTCGAGGTGCGCGACGTCCGCGTCGAGCTGCGGGAAGCGCCGGCGCAGCGTCTCTCCGTCGAGCGTCTCCGTCGGCAGGCCGGCGCGGGCCAGCACCTCGTGGCTCATCTGCCCGTAGGTGATGGCGAGGTCGGGCGTGACGGAGCGCTTGCCGAGGTTCATGCCGCCGCAGCGGACGAGCACGCTGGTGGCGGTGGCCGCCTCGAACTCGGTCCACAGCCGGAACGCCTCGTGGGCGAGCCGGGCGTAGTCCTCGTCGAGGTAGTCGTTGCGGAACGAGCGGGTGCGGCCGAAGGACGCCGTCATCGGGTCGCCGACCCGGCCCTGCTCGAGGACCGTGACACGCTCGGCGCGGGCCGCCGCTTGGTAGGCCGTGAAGAGGCCCATGACGCCCCCGCCGATGATGAGGAGGTCGTCGGGCGGTCCCGTCATCCTGGGAGATTACGGACGCGCCGCACGGCTCCGGCGTGTGAAGACGTTGTCGAGCGCCGAGCGCAGACCGAAGGCGAGCGCGCCGGTCAGCACGGCGGCGTCGCCGAGGCTCGAGACCTCGACGCGCGGGGGATAGGGCAGGCGCCGCGCGAGCTGCTCGCGGATCGGGGCGAGCAGGAGGTCGCCGTTGGCGCCGATGCCGCCACCGAGCACGATCAGCTCAACGTCGGCCACCGCCGCGATCGGGAGGACATGGCGGGTGATCCGGCGCGCCGCCTCGGCCACCACCGCGAGCGCGAACGCGTCGCCGGCGCGCGCCGCGCCGAAGATCGCACGCGCGTCGAAGGGGGCCGTGAGCGAGGTCGCCGGCGTGCCCTCGGCGGCGAGCGCGGCGGCGTAGGCGGCCAGGCCGGCGGCGGCCGGGTCGTCGTCGCGCTCGTCCTCGTGCCCCGCGCCGAGCGAGTAGTCGATCTCGCCCGCCGCCCCGTGGTGGCCGCGGTGGAGCTCGCCATGCAGGACGAGGCCGGCGCCGAGCCCGGTCCCGACCGAGAGGAAGACGAAGTCCTCGACGCCCTGCGCCACTCCGCGCGAGCGCTCGCCGACGGCGGCGAGGTTGACGTCGTTCTCGACCGTGACCGGCACGCCGAGGCGCGCCTCGAGCTCGGGGCCGACCGCGAAGCCCTCTAGCCCGGGGATGTTGTTGGCGAGCCCGATCCGCGCGGACGGCGCCTCGACGACGCCCGGCACGCCCGCGACCGCGCCGTCGAGAACGCCGGGGGTCAGGCCGGCCGCGGCGACGAGCCCGTCGCGCAGGTCGGCCACCGCGGCGGTGACGGCGCGCACGTCGGCCCCGGGCATCTCGATGTCCTGGCGCGCGCGCACCTCGCCCCGCAGGTCGCAGATCGCGCCGCGCAGGAAGCGCGCGCCGAGGTCGAGCCCCAGCACGAGCGCCGCCTCGTGGACCGGCTCGAAGAAGGTCGCGCCGTACTTCGGGCCGTCCTCGTGGTTGTCGGCCTCGCGCACGAGGCCGGCGTCGAGGAGCGACTCGAGCGTCACCGAGACCGTCGGCTTGGAGATGCCGACGCGGCGGGAGATCTCCGCGCGCGAGATCGGCGCGCCGGCGCGGATGGCCTCGAGCACGGCGCGCTCGTCGAGGTCGCGCAGCAGGGTCGGGGTCGCGCTACGCGCCAATCCGCTCGCCCGTCTCGGCGTCGAAGACGTGCGGCGCGTGCTCGGCGCTCGGCCGCAGCCGAACCTGCGTGCCGCGCTCCGGCGCGCGCCGGGCCGGGACGCGCGCGACAAGCCGGGCCGCGCCCGTGACCATGTCGGAGCTGCAGAAGATGAACGCGTCCGAGCCGAGCTCCTCGATCGCCTCGACCGTGGCCTCCACGCCCTCGCCGGAGAGCTCGAGCCCCTCCGGGCGGACCCCGAGCGTGATCTCGGAGCGGCCGTTCGCGGGTACGCCGGGCAGGGGGACGGTGAGGCCGCCGAACGCCGCCGAGCCGTCATCTGAGAGCGGGACGCGGCAGAGGTTCATCGCGGGCGAGCCGACGAAGCCGGCCACGAACGTGTTGACCGGGTGGTCGAACAGCGCGCGCGGGGTGTCGCACTGCTGCAGCCGGGCGTCGCGGAGCACGGCCACGCGGTGGCCGAGCGTCATCGCCTCGGCCTGGTCGTGCGTCACATAGACGGTGGTCACGCCCAGGCGCGCCTGCAGCTCGGCGATGTCGGCCCGCATCTGGACGCGCAGCTTGGCATCGAGGTTGGACAGCGGCTCGTCCATCAGGAACACCTGCGGCTCGCGCACGATCGCGCGCCCCATCGCCACGCGCTGGCGCTGGCCGCCGGACAGCTGGCCCGGCTTGCGCTCGAGGTAGGGCGTCAGCTCGAGCAGCTCGGCGACGTCGCGCACGCGCGCCTCGCGGTCGGCCTTCGGCATCCGCGCCATCCGCAGCGGGAAGGCGATGTTGGCGGCCACGGTGAGGTACGGGTAGAGGGCGTAGTTCTGGAACACCATCGCGACGTCGCGTCGCTTGGGCGGCTCGTCGCTGACGTCGCGGCCGCCGATCTTGATCGCGCCGGCGTCGACCTCTTCGAGCCCGGCCAGCATCCGCAGCGCGGTCGTCTTGCCCGAGCCCGACGGGCCGACGAGCACCATCAGCTCACCGTCGGCGATCTCGAGGTCGAGCGCGTCGACCGCGGGCGTGTCGCTGCCCGGGTAGACGTGGGTGGCCTGCTCGAAGCGCACGTCAGCCATGGACGGAGACCTCCCCGGTCGTTCCGATGTCCTCGGCCGCCGCGCCGAGCTCGCGCCGCGCGCGCGCCTGCGCTTCCGGCCGAGCGCCGAGGTCGTCGAGCCCGAGCAGCGCCGCGCCCACGATCGGCTGCGAGTCAGCCACGCGCAGGGTGGCCGCCCCGCCCAGCTCCCGCAACCCCGCCTCGATCGCCGCCAGCAGGCGCCCGTCGGCGGTGCGGAACATGCCCCCGCCGAGGAGGACCTCGACCGCCGCGCCGTCGAGCGCGAGCCGGTGCAGGGCGGCGCGCACGAACGCGAGCACCTCCGCGGCGAGGCGGTCGACGATCGCGGCCGCGGCCGGGTCCGTGGCGGCGGCTTCGAGCACGACCGGCGCCAGCTCCACGACCCGGCGGTGCGGGATCCGGCCGAGGTGGATCGCCTCGACGAGCGCGTCCGGCGTCGCGAGCCCGTAATGGGCAGGCACCGTGCGCTCGAGCTCCGTGCGCTGCCCGCGCCCATCTTCGCTGCGGACCGCCGCCGACAGAGCCGCCATCCCGACGTCGTAGCCGCCGCCCCAGTCGCCGCTGATCGCGCCCAGCGCCGGGAAGCGCACGTGCCGGCCGTCGGGGCCGACGCCGACGCAGTTGATGCCCGCGCCGCAGACGACCGCGACGCCCCAGCCACGCTCGGTCCCCGCGCGCAGGACGGCGAACGTGTCGTTGCCGACGGTCAGCCGCTCGGCCCAGCGGCCTGCGACCGCCGCACGCAGCCGCTCCTCCTCGACCGGGAGGTCGAGGCCCGCCAGCAGCAGGTGGCCGACCGCGGCGCGCGCGGCACCGTCGAGCGCCGCCTGCACGAGCGCCTCGGCGTGGAGCGCCTCCAGCAGCGCGACGGTGCCGTCGAGCCCGATGTGGTGCGGGGAGCTGTTGCCGCCGCGCACCAGAGCGAGCAGCTCGCCGTCCTCGCGCAGCAGCGCGAGGTCGGTCTTGGAGTTGCCGCCGTCGACGGCGAGCACGAGGCGGGCGCTCATAGGGCAACCTGCTCCCCTGCGAGCAGGCGCTCGACCAGCTCGCCCGCCATCTCGTCCTGGCCGACCAGAGGGTGGGCGAGCAGCGCCTTGCGGACGTCGAGCGGGCTGCCCGACAGCGCGGCGCGGACGGCCAGGCGCTCGTAGGCGGCGACGTGCTGCGCCAATCCGAGCAGCTCCGGCGCGAGCGGCGACTGGCGCAACGCGACCGGCCCGGCCGGGCCGACCCGCGCCGGAACCTCGACGACGTCGTCATCGGCGAGCCCCGCGAGCGTGCCGTGGTTGCGCATATCGACGATGTGGACGGCGTCGCCGTGGCCGGCGAGCGAGCTGACGATGCCGGTCGCGGCCTCGCTGTAGAAGGCGCCGCCGCGCTGCTCGAGCAGCGCCGGCTTCTCGTTCAGGTCCGGGTCGCGGTACAGCTCGAGCAGCCGCCGCTCGATCTCCGCGACCTCGGCCGCGCGCGGCACGCCGTGGCGCTGCGCGGCCAGCACGCGGTCGTGCTCGTAGAAGTAGTGCAGGTAGTAGGACGGCACGACGCCGAGCTCCTCCAGCAGCCGCCGCGGCAGGCCGGCGCCCTCGGCCAGCGCGTCCCCGTGGTCGGCCATCAGCCGGCCGAGCACGTCCTCGCCGTCGAGCCGCAGCGCGCGCACCCACGTGAGGTGGTTGAGCCCGACGTGGTCGACCGCGATCCGCCCCGGCTCGACGCCGAGCAGCCGCGCCGCATGGCGCTGGAAGGTGATCGCCACGTTGCACAGCCCGACCGCGCGGTGGCCGGCGTCGAGCAGGGCGCGGGTGACGATCCCGACCGGGTTCGTGAAGTCGACGATCCAGGCGCCGGGCGCGGCACGCTGCGCGACCTGCTCGGCGATCTCGAGCACGACCGGCACGGTGCGCAGCGCCTTCGCGAGCCCGCCGGCGCCCGTCGTCTCCTGCCCGATGCAGCCGCACGCCAGCGGCAGCGTCTCGTCGCGCAGCCGCGCCTCCTGCCCGCCGACGCGGATCTGGATCAGGACGAAGTCGGCGCCGTCGAGCGCGCGCTCGAGCTCGCCGGTGACCTCCAGCCTCCCGCGGTGGCCGACGCGGTCGAGCATCCGGCGGGCGAGGCCGCCGACGATCTCGCGCCGCTCGTCGGCGATGTCGTGCAGCGCGAGCTCGTCGATGTCGAGGGCGGCCAGCCCCGACACGAGCTCGGGCGTGTAGGTCGACCCGGCGCCGATGACGGCGAGCTTCATTCCTTCACCCCCGTCAGCGTGACGCCCTCGACGAACGCCTTCTGGGCCAGGAAGAACAGGAGTACGACCGGCGCCAGGACCATCACCGTCGCGGCCATGCTGAGGTTCCACTGGACCTGGTGCAGCGTGCGGAACTGCGCGAGGCCGACCGACAGCGTCCAGTGGCTCTCCTGATCGCCGGAGTAGAGCAGCGGCCCGAAGAAGTCGCTGAAGGTGAACAGGAACATGAACAGCGCGACCGCCGCGATCGCCGGCTTGGCCAGGCGGCAGACGACCGAGACCAAAATCCGCACCTCGCCGCAGCCGTCGACGCGGGCGGCGTCGAGGTAGGACTCGGGGATCGTGAGGAAGAACTGGCGCAGCAGGAAGATCGAGAACGCGTCGCCGAACAGGTTGGGCAGGATCAGCGGCCACAGCGTCCCGACCAGGTTGAGCTTCGCCCACATCACGTAGAGCGGGACGATCGTCACCTGCGGCGGCAGCATCATCGCGACCAGCACGAGCAGGAAGACCAGGTCGCGTCCCTTCCAGCGCAGCCGCGCCAGCGCGTAGGCGACGGGGATGCTCGAGAGCAGCATGAACAGCGTCGCGAGGCCGGCGTAGATCAGCGTGTTGAGCCCGTAGCGGAGCATCGGGGCCTTGTCGAAGACCTCGGCGAAGTTGCCCCACTGGAACGGCTCGGGCCACAGCTTCGTCGAGAGCGCCTGGTCGTTGGTCATCAGCGCGGTCAGCAGCATGAAGACGACGGGGAAGATGAACGCGATCGCGGCGGCGATCAGCAGCGCGTGATCGGCGACCGCGACGAGCAGGCGCCGGCGGCGCACCGCGCGCGGCACCTCGCGGCGGGCGGGCGGCGGGGCCGGGGCAGCGACCGGGACGGCAGGGGCGCTCGCGCTCACGTCAGCGTCCCGCCCCCGCGTAATGGACCCAGCGCCGCGAGTGGCGGACGATCATCAGCGTGATCGCGAGCGAGACGATCAGCAGCAGCACCGCCATCGCCGCTGCGTAGCCCATGTTGAAGAAGCGGAAGCCCTGCTGGAACAGCAGCACGGGATAGAACAGCGTCGAGTCCTCGGGATAGCCGAGGTCGTTGGAGGGGTCGCCGGCGCTCGAGGCCGAGCCGGCCGCGATCGTCGCGCCGACGTAGGCCTGGTCGAAGATCTGCAGCGCCTCGATCGTCCCGATCACGACCGCGAACAGCAGCACCGGGCTGATCGAGGGCAGCGTCACCCAGCGCAGCCGCTGCCAGGCGCCGGCGCCGTCGAGTTGCGCCGACTCGTAGAGGTGCCGGGGCACGTCCACCAGCGCGGCCAGGAAGATGATCATCAGGTTGCCGACGCCCCACATCAGCAGCAGCGTCAGCGCCGGCTTCGACCAGCCGGGGCTGTTGAACCACAGCGGGCCGTCGATGCCGAACACGCCGAGCACCTGGTTGACCGGGCCGGTCGCCGGGTTGAGCAGGTAGACGAAGCCGAGCGTGGCCGCCACCGGGGGCGCCAGCGCCGGCAGGTAGAAGACGGTGCGGAAGAAGCCGATTCCGCGCCGCGCCCGCGTCAGCATCAGCGCGATGCCGAAGGCGAACATCACCTTCAGCGGCACCGCGATCACGACCAGCCACAGCGTGTTGGAGACGGCGGGCCAGATCTGCTTGTCGTCGTTGAGCAGGTACTTGTAGTTCGCGAACCCGATCCAGCGCGAGGGCTGGAGCAGGTCGTAGTGCGTGAAGGAGAGGTAGACCGTCGCGATCAGCGGATAGCCGAAGAAGACGGTGAAGCCGACGAGCCAGGGGCTCATGAACGCCAGGACCGTCAGGCGGCGGCGCCACTGGGCGCGGTGCCTGGCTCGCCGGCGGTCCTCGTTCACGGCACCTGCTTGCCCTGGGCGTTGGCCAGCTGCGCGTCGATCTGCTTGTCGATCCCGGTCAGCGCGGCCGGGAGGTCGGACACCCGCCCGGCCTGCCACTTGTTCGTGAAGCTGTTGAACAGCTCCTGGTTGGCGCTGCCGGCGGCGGTGACCGGCGTCGTCGTCGTGTTCAGGCTCGCGTAGATCTTCAGGAAGGTCGCGAACTTGGGATCGGGCTTGAGGTCGGGCGACTTCGCCGAGGACGCGGTGGTCGGGACGTTGCGCAGCCCGTTGGAGAGCTGGGCCATCGCCTTGTCGTCGGTCGCGAGGTACTTCAGCAGCGCCCACGCCTGCTCGGGATGCTCGGCGCGCTTGGGGATGCCCGCGATGTTGCCGGTCGTGTAGCCGCCGCCGTAGAGGCCGGCGTTGTCGTCGTCGACCGGCACGGGGGCGGTGCCGTAGTTGAGCTTCGGCGCCTCGTCGGCGATGAACGCGGTGCGCCACTCGCCGTCGAGGTTCATCGCCAGCCTGCCCTTCTCGAAGGCGTTGGACGCGGAGAACTCGTCACCCAGGCCGGCCTGGAACTTCACGAGCTTGTCGTAGCCGTACCAGTCGATCAGGTCCTTCTGCCACGTGAGCATCTTCGCCCAGGCGGGGTCCTTGCCGATGGTCGACCTGCCGCCGTCGTCCACCCACTTGGCGCCGAACATCGGGCCGAAGTTCGCGGGCGTGTTCGAGTACCAGCCCATCACCGGGTTGAAGCCGACGACCTTCAGCGAGCCGTCCGGGTTCTTGACCGTGAGCTTCTTGGCGTACTCGGTGAGCTGCGAGATCGTTTTCGGCGGGCCGCTGAGCCCCGCCTTGGAGAGCATGTCCTCGTTGTAGTAGAGGCCCATCGCGTCGGCGAGCATCGGCAGCGCGCAGCGCGTGCCCTTGTACTGCGTGTAGGAACGCGGAGCGGGCGGGAAGATCGTGTCCTTGATGCCGTCGCGCTGCATGTAGGGCTTGAGGTTCACCCAGGCGCCCGACCCGCAGAACGCGCCAGAGTTGTCGGCCGTGAAGGACTGCGCGACGTCGGGGGCCTTGCCGCCGCGGCTGGCCGCGATGATCTTGTCGTCGTTGATCCCGCCGACGACGCGCACCTTGACGCCGGGATTCGCGGCCTCGAAGCCCTTGACCGTGTCCTTGAAGACCCGCAGCTCGCGCTGCGTGAAGCCGACCCAGAGGGTGATCGTCGCCGGGTCCAGCTTCGCCGGCTGCTTGGCCGCCGGCGTGCCCGCCTTGCCGCCCGAGTCCCCACCGCCGGTGCCTCCACAGGCGCTGACCCCCGCCGTCAGGAGCAGCGCGGTCGCCGCGGCCGTTGCGATCCGCCTCATGGTGACGCTCCTCGTCTGGTTAGGAAACCTTCCCAGATGGCACTCTATGTTGTGACGCGAGCGTGCGTCAAGCCGGAGCTCAGACCATCTGGTAAGGAGTCGCAACTCTCAGGTGGTGGGCGTCACCTAGGTCAGCCCCTGTGGCCGGTCGGGATCGCGCCCGAGGGCGAGCGTGGCGTGGAGCGCGATCTGCTGCGCGCGCACGATGTGGACGAGCGGCGCGAGGGCCTCGGGCACGCCCGCCGGCACCGGGATGCGGATGTCGGCCGCCCCGGCGTCCTCGCCGACGCGATCAGGACGGCGCCGGCCTCGCGCGCCCGCGCCGCGGCCTCGCGCACGTCGCCCGCCACGGGCCCGGGCGCCGCGTAGGCGACCGCGCTGGTGCCGGGCTGCGCCACCGCTTTCGGGCCGTGGAGGAAGTCGGCGACCGAGAAGCCCGACGCGGCGAGGCCGGTTGTCTCGGCGACCTTCAACGCGCCCTCGAGCGCGACGGCGTAGAGGAAGCCGCGGCCGAGCTGGACGTGGTTGCCCGAGCCCGCGATCGCCGTGCCGGCGGCCGCGGCGGCCGCGTCGTCGGCGAGCACCTCGGCCTGGGCACGCGGGACCTCGTCCCACGCCGCGTCGGGCCAGCGCGGGGCGCCGAGCGCGTGCGCGAGGATCGCGCAGGCGGCGAGCTGCGCGGTGACGGTCTTCGTGGCCGGCACCGCCTGCTCCGGCCCGGCCTGCAGCTCGATCGTGAGGCCGGCCGCCTCGGCGAGCGGCGAACCCGCCTCATTCGTGATCCCGACCGTCGCCGCCCCGGCGGCTCCCACGCGCTCGAGCGTGTCCGCGATCTCCGGCGTCCGCCCTGACTGGCTGACCCCCACCGCCAGGTGGCCGCACAGGTCCTCCTCGATCCCGTAGCGCGTCCACAGGCTCGGCGCCGCCATCGACACGGGCCTCCGGAGCGCCGCCTCGAGCACGTAGCGGCCGTAGACGGCCGCGTTGTCGGAGGACCCACGCGCGACCAGGATGACGCCGGTGAGCGGCTCCGGGGCGAGCGCGCGGAGCTCCGCGGCGAGCTCGTGCCGGCGGCTGAGCAACGCGCCGACCACCGCCGGCTGCTCCGCCATCTCGCGCGCCATGAGGGTCACAGCGCGCCACTGTGCCAGACGGGGTTAGTCCGCGTTCGCGGGAATCTCCTGGCGGTGCCGGTGGCGCGCCGCGACGACGGGGTCCTCGTCGTCCTCCGCGCTCAGGCGGGCGGTCTCGAAGAGCATCATCACCAGCGCGACGTTGCTGGTCGCACCGGTGGAGGGGTTGCGCGCGATGCGCTCCGCGGCGGCCTCCTCGATGCGGTCGACCTGGGCGAGCAGGCGCATGCAGGCGCGGGAGAGGTCGTTCCAGCCGCGCGCGTCGAGGTGCAGCGCGGTGCGTGTGAGGTGCGAGTTGCCGTGGTCGAACCCACCCGCGGCGCTGGCGGCGTGGGCGTAGGCGTCGATCGTCTGCAGGGAGGAGGTCACGGCGGCCTGCTTGGCGATCGGCGGGGCCTTGGCCCATGCCTCGTCGGAGACGCGCGGGCGCTCCTTGGAGCGGTAGTGGTGCTCGACCGCACCGCGGACGCGCGTCTCGCGGACCAGCTCGATCAGGCCCATGCGCTCGAGCGTGCGCACGTGGTAGGCGGTCGTGCCGAGCGTCGCGCCGAGCCAGCCGGCCAGCTCGACCGGGCTGGCGGTGCGCTCGTCGAGCAGCGCGAGGATGCGCACGCGCAGCGGGTGGCTCATCGCCTTGACGTAGCGCGGATCGTCGATGTTCGTGATCGGTTTCATGCCTCCACCAGCGCCTCCCGCAGCCGTGCAAGAGCTCGGTGGAGGCGAACCCTAGCCGTCCCCTCAGGGACGTGGAGCAGTCGACCGAGCTGCCGGTAGTCCAGATCGTCCCAGTAACGGCCGCGGATGACGTCCCGGTCGACGCCCGACAGGCCGGCCATCGCGCGGTCCATGTCGGCGTGCCCCATCACCTCGTCCTCGTGGGATTCCTCCGCCGGCTCGCTCGCCGCCTCCAGCGGGTCCGTGACCGGGCGAGCGGCGATCCGCAGCGCCTCATTGCGGGCGATGGTCGCCACCCAGGGCTGCGGGCGCTCCGGCGTCAGGCAGCTGTCCTGCCTGCGCCAGGCACGAACTGCGGCCTCTTGGGCCGCGTCCTCCGCACCTCCTGACTGGCCCAGAACGCCCTGCGCCTCCCGAAGACATTGCGCACGGACGAAGCCCCAATCCCAGTCGGCCAAATTCACCTCGTTGAGCGCTGTAACGAACTGACTGCTCAAGAAGGTCTACCAAGCATGAACGTCACCCTGGAATCGGACTCGGCCCATGCGTACGCGGTGCTCGCTCCCGCCTACGACCTGCTGACGGCCGAGTACGCCTACGGACCGTGGCTCGCCGCCATCGAGTGGCTCGCAATCCGGCACGGCCTCGCCGGCCGGCGCCTGCTCGACGTCGGATGCGGGACGGGCAAGAGCTTCATGCCGCTGCTGGACCGGGGCTTCGACATCACCGCGTGCGACATCTCGCCGGAGATGGTGGCCGCCGCGCGGTCGAAGGCCGGCGGGCGCGCGGACGTGCTCGTGGCCGACATGCGCCGCCTGCCGATCCTGGGGGAGTTCGACCTGATCACGTGCATCGACGACGCGATCAACCACCTGCTCGGTCCTGACGAGGTGGCCGAGACGTTCGCGGGCATGCGCGAGAACCTCGCGCCGGAGGGGCTGCTCGTGTTCGACGTCAACACGCTCGCCGCCTACCAGGGCGTCCCCGACGTGGTGGTCGAGGACGACGATCGCCTCCTGCGCTGGCGCGGCGGGCTCGCCGAGCTCGACGGACCCGGCGGAGAGGCCCAGGTCGTCATCGACGTCTTCACCAACGAGGGCGATGGGCTGTGGCGGCGGTCAGTGAGCCGCCAGCGCCACCGTCACCACCCGGTGGAGGACATCCGCGCGCTCGCCGAGGAGAGCGGGCTCGAGGTGGTCGCCGTCCTCGGTCAGCGCCCGGGCGCCGTGCTCGACGAGTGGCTCGACGAGCGCGAGCACCGCAAAGCCGTCTTTGTCATGCGACGCGGGGGGAGGACAGGATGATCTGGGGACCGTAGCTTTGAGCAGGGCCAACTACTCCGCCGCGGTGCCGTCGCGGCGGAAGTGCAGGATGCCGAGCTCGGTGCGGATGGATCCATCCCCGTCCGCACCGCGTTCGTCCCGCCGCGCCACGCTCTCGGACTGGATCCGGAGCGCCGCCTCGTGCGTCTCGTTGAGCATCGCGACGACGTCCTTCCACCCCTGCTCGTCGAGCTCGAGCTCGATCCGGTCGACCTTCACCTCGGGGTGGTCGAAGCCGGTCTCGCGGCTCGCCGCCGAGGCGCCCTCGAGGATCTCCGACAGCGTCCGCCCGAGCGTCTTGCGGCGGAAGGCCGCCGGCAGGCGGGCCCATTGCTCGTTGTCGAGCCACGGCTCGGCCGTCGCGCGGTAGTAGTGCTCGAGCGCGCCGCGGCGCTGCTCCGTCCGCACCAGCTCGACGCAGTCGAGCTCGCGCAGGATCCGCACGTGGTAGGACACGTTGCCGAGCGGATCGCCCAGCTCGCGGGAGAGTTCATTCGGGCTCCGGACGCCACCCTCGTTGAGTCGCTGGAGGATGCGCTGGCGAAGTGGGTGGGACAGCGCTTTGGCAAGCCGCTCGTCCAGTTGTCTGCGTGATCCTTGCATTGGTGAGGGGCGACTGTAGCGACGAATCCGGCGCAGTGCGCCGTGTTCGTGCTTCACTAGTCCGACTGCTGAAAACCTGCACGCGCTCAGGAAATCCTGAACACTAAGATTAGGATCAAGTCAGGTCTCTACTTCGCGTCCTGCCGGGCGATGCGGCGGGTGCTCCGATCCGATTACTCACGACTTCTGAGCAATCGCTTCTGAAGCACGGTGCGCACGCTGACGAGCACACCAGGCCAGGATGGCAGCGGCGATGACCGCGAGCGCCAGGGCGCCGTGCGTCAGGCTGTCGGCGGCGGCGCTGAATGAGTCGTGGAAGGCGTAGCCGACGAGCGTGAAGGTCGTGGCCCAGAGGCCCGTGCCGAGAATGCTCCACGGCAGGAAGGCGCGTAGGCGCATCGCCGAGGCGCCCGCGAGGAAGGGGGCGATCGCGCGCACGAGGCCGATGAACCGCCCAATCAAGATCGCCTTGCCGCCGTGGCGGTCGAAGAACGACTCGACGCGTTCGAGCCGCGGCGGCGTGACCCCGATGCGCGAGCCGCGCTCGACGAGGAAGCGGCGCCCGAGGCGCCGCCCGAGTGCGAAGGAAGCGAGGTCGCCGAGCGCCGCGGCCGCCCACACGAGCGCGAGCATCGGGACGAGGTCGACGCCGCCCTCCGCGGCCACCACGCCTCCGAGCACGACCGCCGTCTCGCCCGGCGCGACGAGCCCGACGAACGCGCCGGTCTCGAGGAAGGCGAGCGCGCCGACGACCAGGTAGGTCCAGGCGCCGAGCGAGTCCGAGAGGTCGGTGAGGGCCTGCTCGAGGTCCGGCGCCGGCACCAGCCCGGTCTGCACGGCCGCGAACACGGCGGCGCCGACGCCGATGCCGAGCAGCGCCGCGCGGCGGCCGCTGCGCGGCAGCCGTGCGGGCGCGAAGCTCATGCCGGGTTGAGCGCGGGCTCGCGGCCCGGCGTCCAGTGGCGCGCCGGAGCGGCGACGGCGGCCGGAGCGCTCGCCGGGGTGAGCTCGCCCTCGGCGCCCCAGCGGGCGACGGTCTTGCGGAGCCCGCTGAGCGCGGCGAGGCCGACCGGAGCGGGGAGCCAGATCGCGAGCGCGCGGTAGGACAGCACGGAGGCGAGGGCGAGGTCCGCCTCGACGCCGAAGGCCAGGAGCACGCCGACCATCCCGCCGCTGACCGCGCCCGGGAGCGGGATCGTGTTGGCGACCATGCCGACGAAGTAGCCGAGCACGACGACCGCGACCGCCGGGGGTGCGCCGAACGCGTTGAGCATCCCGTACAGGACGGCGGCGTCGAACGCCCACCAGATCGGCGCGCCGAGCAGGCGGCCGTCGGCCTGGCGCAGGAAGGCGGCGGCGTCGCGCACGCCGTGGCCGAGCGAGCCGGCGGCGCGGGCGATGCGGCCACCCTCGCGCGGCTCGGTCAGCGCGGCGGCGACGGCGAGGGCCATGGCCACGGTGGCGCCGAGCGACGCGCCCGCTGCGAGCACGATATGGCCGCCGGAGCCGCCGCCGAGGCCGACGGCGATCAGGGCGCCCGCGACCGCGATCGACAGGAGGAAGACCGCGTAGAGCAGGACGAGGAAGGTGAGCAGCGTGCGCGTGGCCTGCTTGGGCTCCAGGCCGGTCCGGCGCAGCGCCCACAACGTCAGCGCGACGCCGCCCGCGCCACCCGTCGGCAGCAGCCGCGTGACGGCGGCGCCGGCCAGGGTGACCTGGGCGCTCGCGCGCAGGTCCAGCCGCGGGGTCGCGCGCTCGCCGACCAGCCACAGGAGCGCGATGTAACCGCTGAAGGAGACGATCTCGAAGCCCACGGCGGCGAGCACCCAGCGCGGATCGGCGTCGACCGCGCGCTTCAGCGCGTCGGTGAAGGCGTGCAGCGGGCCACCGGCCAGCACGAGCACCGCGACGGCCACCACGGCGGCGGCGAGCGGCACGGCCGCGCGGCGCGCGAGCACGCGGGCGTCGAAGGCGGGGAGGGTGAGCTCCGGGCTGGACTCGGGCGGCAACATCACGCCATCGAGTATCGGGACCGCCGGGGTCGCTTACAGCGGTGATACCCGGTGGCTGCGAGGTGGGGGTAGCCCCACCTGCACTTTTCCTGTCAGACCCGCTCAGCCCGCTGGGATGACCCAGACGGCGATCGCCACGAAGTGCGTGACGGCGGCGATGATCACGAGCGCGTGGAAGATCTCGTGGAAGCCGAAGGTGCTCGGCCACGGGTCCGGGCGCCGGAACGCGTACACCGCCGCGCCGATCGAGTAGATCACACCGCCGGCGGCGAACAGCACGATCGGCGCGACCCCGAGGCGGTCGGCCATCTGCGGCAGCGAGACGATCGCCACCCAGCCGAGCGCGACGTAGCTCGCCGCCACGAGCACCCGCGGCGCGGTGATCCAGGCGACGCTCAGCGCGACGCCCGCGAGCGCACCGCCCCAGATGCTGACGAGCACCACCACCTGGATCGTGCCCGACAGTACGAGCAGCGCGACCGGCGTGTAGCTCGCGGCGATGAAGATGTAGATCGTGGAGTGGTCGATGCGCCGTAGCAACGGGCGCCAGCGCGGGTTCCAGCGCCAGCGGTGATAGAGGCCGCTGACGGCGAACAGCGCGCACAGCCCGGCGCCGTAGACGATCGCCGCGGCGCGCGCCGTGCCGGACGGGGCGTAGAGGGTCAACACGGTGCCGGCGATGAGCGCGCACCAGAAGGCCCACGCGTGGGAGACGCCGCGGAGGATCGGGACGATCTCGCCGTTCACGCCGCCGCTCCCGCGAGCAGGCGGCGCCGGATCTCGTCCTCGTCGTAGCTCGACGGCTCGGTCATGCCGATGAAGTCTCGCAGCACGCTCACGAAGCGCTCCGGATCTTCCTCGAACGGGTAGTGGCCGGCGCCCTCGAACAGTTCGAGGCGGCTCCCCGGGATCGCGGCCTGCGCGGCGATCCCGTGCGCGGACGGGATCATCGGGTCGCGGTCGCCCCACAGCAGCAGCGTCGGCATGCCCGCGGCGAGGTAGAGCCGGTCGTGGGCGCTGACGCGCTGGCCCGCGGCGTCGATGATCGAGCGCGCGGTGTGGATGAACGCGCGGCGGGCGGCGGGGTCGCGCAGAGAGGCGAGCCCGAGCGCGGTGCCGCGGACGTCGGCGCGCGTGCGCAGGCCGAGGCGGCTGAGCGCGTGCGCCGCGCCGATCACCACGTCGCGCGGGCCGCGGCGCGTGATCACCGGCAGCACGAGCCCAGCGCCCGGGAGCGTCGCCGCCCGCAGCACGAGCCCGACCTCCTTGCCGAGGCCGCCGCTCGAGATGAGCCCGAGCCGCTCCACGCGCTCGGGGAACTGGTAGGCGAGCACCATCGCGATCCCGCCGCCCATCGAGTGGCCCACGATGGTCGCGCGCTCGTGGCCGAGCGCCGCCAGCAGGTCGCGCAGGCCGCTGGCGTAGGCGCCGAGCGAGTAGTCGCCGCGCGGCTTGGCCGAGCCGCCGTGGCCCAGCAGGTCGGGCGCGAGCACCGTGAAGTGCTTCGCGAGCGCCGGCATCACGCTGTGCCAGGCGTCCGCGCTGGAGGTGATCCCGTGCACGAGCAGCAGCACCGGGCCGGACCCCGCCTCGTAGTACGAGACGGGGTGGCCGTGGAGCCGGATCTCCTTGCGGCGTAGCGCGCGGGTCATGCGGCCGGCACCGGCTCCCGGGCGGCGGGGGTGCGGCGGAACCGCTCGCCGCGCGGGGCCGCGTCGTCGATGACCGTCGCGAGGCGCACGAGGGCCCAGGCGTTCAGCGCGATGATGGAGAGCGTGATGGCGAGCACGATCCCGTATCCCAGCACGGTCAGCCCGGCGGCCCCGGATCTGGCCTCGCGCTGGAGGATGTCCTTGTCGCGCACGAAGGGCCGCTCGAACGACGCGCGCGCGGGCACCTCCTCGGCGGGGATCGCCGGGTCGTTGGGCAGGTAGACCGGCACACCCAGCAGCGAGCGGCCGCTGTGGAGCCGGAACTCCGCCTTCCAGGAGCCGTGCACGGGGATCGGCGCGTTGGTGCGGTACACGCCGTCGCGCACCCGCTCGAGCCGGTCGACGACCAGCCCCCCGCCCTGCCAGGCGGTGGTGGTCAGCCACTTGGCGTCCGCGGCCGCGGACGGCGGGTCGACGGTCACGGTGGCGTTGACGGCACGCGGGCCGCCGCCCGGGACGTCCTGCAGCTGCACGCTCGCGCGGACGCCGTCCTGCGGCGAGGTGGCGAGGCCGAACGCGATCAGCCCGGCGACAACCAGCCCGGCGAGCGGGAACACCACGCGCGCGCCGCGCGGGAACGGCTCGGGCCGCACGCGCAGCGCGCCGCCGATGAACGTGCCGACGAGGCCGCCGCCGATGCCGGCGAGCACGGTCACGACGAACACCTCGGGCAGCAGCGCCGTGGTCCAGGGGAGTGGCATCCACACGTGCGACCAGCCCCACTCGGCGGCGGTGCCGACCGTGCCGATGAGCACGCCGGCGGCGGCGCCGAACGCGAGCGGGCGCCTGGTCAGCAGCAGCGCGGCGGCGCCCTCGACGAGCAGCGCCTCGACGAGGTAGAGCGGGAAGTGCGGCGTGGACTCGCCCCAGGTCCCGGCGACCATCAGCGACACGAAGCCGCGCACGGCGAGGAAGAACGCAACGGCGGCCAGCGCGCCGCCCCGGCCGCCCCAGAGGCGGGCGGAGACGAGCCCGATGCTCGCGGCGAGCGCGATCAGCATCGGCTGGAACAGGAAGTCGAACTGCGGCACGCCGAAGTCGAACTCGGCCTGGAAGGTCGAGAGCCCGATCAGGAAGCCGCCGCCCAGCGCTGCGCGGCGGAGCATCAGGTAGAGCGGCACGCGACCGGAGCGGTGGTCCTTGCCGCGCAGGATGCGGATGCCCTGGGTGCGGGCGCCCTCGGCGAGCAGCACGCCCTGGCCGATGAGCGAGATCGAGGCGCCGCCGATCAGCATCAGGTGCGTCGGGCCCCAGAGGGTCACGTCCTGGCCGAACAGCCGGTGCCACATGTCGTCGAGCGGGAAGCCGATCAGGGCGAAGCCGCCCGCGGCGGCCATCAGGAGGCCGCCGAGCGGCACGTCCCAGCCGTCATAGAGGCGGATCGCGGTCGGGCACGGCTTCTCCTTGGGGATGGCCATGGAGAGGAAGCCGGCCGCGAAGATGCCGAACAGGCCGAAGAGGATCAGGTAGTGGGCGGGGTTGGCCAGCGGGCCGGCGTCGCGGCCGTTGTCGATGTGCAGGGAGATGTCCCAGTACATGCCGAGCAGCGCGGTGATCAGCGAGGCGGTGCCCAGCGCGGAGGGGAGGGCGACCCAGGGCGGCAGGTGGCCGACGCGGCCGGCGAAGGCCGACCAGCGGTCGAGCAGCTGGGTGCGGCCGGCGCGGTGGCCGAACCCGAGGGCGAAGAGAAGGGAGGTGGCGACGAGCGCGCCGGCGGTGGCGCCGATGACCTCTTTGGCCGCGGCGCCGCCGGCGGGGTCTGCCTGAGCGAGCAGGAGGGCGATTTGCGTCATAGGTCTATGTATCACCGAATGACGTCACATGTAACACCGTAGAATCAGATTGATGACCGGGGCGGCCGCGGAGCACACGATCGACGAGCTCGCCCGCGACACGGGGATGACGGTCAGGAACATCCGCGCGCACCAGTCCAGGGGCCTCTTGCCTCCTCCCGAGGTCCGCGCGCGCACGGGCTATTACGGCCCCGAGCACGTCGCCCGCCTGCGGCTGATCCAGGAGCTGCAGGGCAACGGGTACAACCTCGCCGCGATCAAGGACCTCGTCAACCGGACGAGCGGCTCTTCGCAGGAGGCGCTCGACTTCGCCCGCGCGCTGCTCGCACCGTTCGAGGACGAGCGCCCCGAGATGATCGACGGCGCCGAGCTGGCCCAGCGCTTCGGGCGCGACGCGGACCCGAAGCTCCTCACGCGCGCCGAGAAGCTGGGCATCGTGGTGGCGCTGGGGGAGGGGCGTTTCGAGATCCCGAGCCCTGCGCTGCTGCGCGCGGGTGAGACGCTGATGGAGCTCGGGATCCCGCTCGAGAAGGCGTTCGACGTGATCGAGAGCGTCGCTCGCCACGCCGACAGCGTCTCCCAGACCTTCGTCAAGCTCTTCGTCGAGCGCGTCTGGAAGCCGTTCGACAAGGCGGGCCAGCCCGAGACCGACTGGCCGGCCGTGCTCGTGGCGCTCGAGCAGCTGCGCCCGCTGGCCTCGGAGACACTCGTCGCGATCTTCCAGCAGCGCATGACGCAGGCCACGGAGAAGGCCTTCGGCCGCGAGCTGGACCGCAGGGCCAAGGGGTAGTAGCCACACCCCCGGCCGTCCGTCAGCCGTACCCCGCTCTGACAGGCAGGCCCCATAGGACGGTGGCCAGGGCCGGTGTGGAATGCGCAGCGTGCCGTTTCCTCCCCAAGGAGCCCCCGTGAAAAAGCAGAACCTCGCCGCTCGAGCCGGCCGCTGGAGCGCGCAGCATCGGAAGAAGGCCATCTTCGGCTGGTTCGCCTTCGTGATCGTCACCACGCTGATCGGCGGCAACATCGGCACGAAGACCATCCCGACCGATGAAGAGGGCCTCGCCGGCGACTCCGCCCGCGCCCACCAGATCGTCAAGGACAGCTTCCCGCAGGCGGCGGGCGAGCAGGTCTTCATCCAGTCGAGGTCCCAGGGCTCGCAGACCGCCGCCTACCGCGCCGCCGTCAAGGACATCGAGCAGCGGCTCGCCGCGCAGAAGAGCGTCTCGAACCTCCAGTCCCCCTACGCCAAGGGCAACGCCGGGCAGATCTCGCGCGACGGCCGGTCCGTCTCCGTGACGTTCGACATCAAGGGCGACAGCACGCAGGCCGAGAAGCAGGTCGACGGCGTCCTCGCCGCCACCGCCGCCGCGCAGAGGGCCCACCCCGGGCTGCGCATCGAGCAGTTCGGCACCGCCAGCACCGGCAAGGCCGTCTCGAAGATGTTCGCCGACGACCTCAAGAAGGCCGAGACGCTCTCGCTCCCGATCACGCTGGTCATCCTGCTGCTCGCGTTCGGCGCGCTCGTCGCCGCCGGCCTGCCGCTGCTGCTCGGCATCACCGCCGTGACGGCGACGATGGGCCTCGTCGCCGGCGTCAGCCACCTTTCCCCTTCCACCGAGAACCTCTCGTCCGTCGTCGTGCTCGTCGGCCTCGCCGTGGGCGTCGACTACTCGCTGTTCTACATCCGCCGCGAGCGCGAGGAGCGCCGCGCGGGCCGCGACGCCGAGGCGGCGCTCGCCGCCGCCGCGGCCACGTCCGGCCGCGCGGTGCTGATCTCCGGCTTCACCGTCATGGCGGCCATGGCCGGCATGTACTTCACCGGCGACAACGGCTTCGCCGCCCTGGCGACCGGGACGATCCTCGTGGTCGGCGTCGCGATGGTCGGCTCGCTCACGGTGCTGCCCGCCATGCTCTCGAAGCTCGGCGACCGCATCGACAAGGGCCGCATCCCGTACTTCGGCAAGCGCGTGGCCCAGCGTGACGAGTCGCGCGTCTGGAACGCCGTGCTCGACCGCGTGCTCCGCCGCCCGCTGGTCTCCGCCGTGGTCTCCGGCGGCATCCTGCTGGCGCTCGCGCTCCCGACGCTCGGCCTCCACACGGCCAGCGCCGGCATCGACGCGATCCCGAAGGACACCGCGGTCATCAGGACGTTCGACCGCATCACGGCCGCGTTCCCCGGCGAGAAGGCCTCGGCGACCGTGGTCGTCAAGGCCGACGACGTGACCAGGCCCGAGGTCGCCGGCGCGATCCGGCTGCTCGAGGCGAAGGCCCTGGGCACGAAGACCGCGATCGCCACGACCGACGTCGAGATCGCCACGGACAAGACGTCCGCGCAGGTCACGATCCCGATCGCGGGCAAGGGCACGGACGATCCGTCCATGGTCGCGCTGGCCAAGATCCGCGACGACCTCGTGCCGGCCACGGTCGGCCGCGTGCGCGGCGTCGAGGCCGTCGTCGGCGGCGACACCGCCGTCACCAAGGACTACGTCGACCTGGTCAAGCGCAACGCGCCGATCGTGTTCGCGTTCGTCCTCGGCCTCGCGTTCCTGCTCCTGCTCGCCACGTTCCGCTCGCTCGTCATCCCGATCAAGGCGATCCTGCTGAACCTGCTGTCGGTCGGCGCCGCCTACGGCGTGCTGGTGCTCGTGTTCCAGAAGGGCTACGGCGAGTCGATCCTCGGCTTCGAGAGCACCGGCGCGATCGAGCCGTGGCTGCCGCTGTTCCTGTTCGTGATCCTGTTCGGCCTGTCGATGGACTACCACGTGTTCATCCTCAGCCGGATCCGCGAGGCGTTCGACGGCGGCATGAAGACCGAGGACGCGATCGCGCACGGCATCAAGTCGACCGCGAGCACGGTCACCAGCGCGGCGTTCGTGATGGTCGGCGTGTTCGGCGTCTTCGCGACGCTCTCCTCGATCGTCTTCAAGCAGCTCGGGATCGGCCTGGCCGTGGCGATCCTGCTCGACGCGACGCTCGTCCGGGCGATCCTGCTCCCGGCCACGATGAAGCTGCTGGGTGACCGCAACTGGTACCTGCCGAAGACGCTGGGGTGGTTGCCCCGGGTGGAGCACGAGACCGTTCCGGCGCCCGCCTAGGGCTCCGGGCTCGGTCTCCGGGTAAGGGTTTCGCCTGCCGGACGCTCGCCCTTAGGGCGCCGGCCTATTCGCCGGCGCCGTTCGGGCGAGTGACTTCGGCGACGTTACGGGTGAGGACGTCGACCGCCAGGTCGGCGTCCTCTTCCGTGTTGTAGACGTGCCACCCGGTCCGCAGCCGCCCCAGCACATCAGCGGCCATGATCCCTTCAGCGCCGAGCCGAGCCACGCCGTCACCATGGTCGCTAACCACGATCGCCGAGTTGCCGGGCGGGAGGCCCAGCCCCTCCCGGAAGCGGTTCGCGAGACCGACGTCGTGCGCATGGATCGCTTCGACGCCGATCGCGTTGATGAGCTCGATCGCCGGGGCGGTGCCGACCCAGGAGAACCAGGCCGGCGACGTGTCGAGCCGGCGGGCGTCGCGCGCCAGCCGCAGCGGCGGGCCGGAGTAGGCGTCGTGGACGTCCTGGCCCGCGTACCAGCCGGCCTGCGACGGCAGGATCCCGTCGAGGCGGTCGGGGGAGACGACCATGAATGCCGTCCCGCGCGGGGACATCAGCCACTTGTAGGCGCCCGCGACGAGGAAGTCGAAGCGCGTCGCGTCGAGCGGCAGCCAGCCGGCGGCCTGGGTGGCGTCGACGAGCGTGAGCACGCCGTGAGCGCGCGTGGCGGCGGTGATCGCGTCGAGGTCGGCGACCTCGCCCGTCGCCATCTGGACGGCGCTGAAGGCGGCGAAGTCGGTGTCCTCGCCGATCGCCCCCGCCAGGTCGGCGGGCGCGACCGTGCGGACCCGGCCGGGAGCGAAGCCGCGACGAGCCCGACGAGGCCCGACACGGTCGCGCCGATCGCGACCTGCGAGCGGTCGGCGCCGACGAGCGTGGCGAAGCCCTCGCGGGCGACCTCGACCGGGTCGCCCCAGTGCTGCCAGCCGGTGCGCCCGCCGTGCCAGTCCTCGAGCGCGGCCTGCAGCGCGTCCCAGCCCGGCTGCGGCGGCAAGCCGTAGCTGGGCGTGTTCAGGTAGGTCCCGGCCGGGGACCACAGCGACTGCGCGTCTTCGAGCTTCACAATCCGGGAGGATGCCGGACCGTGTAGCCCGCCGTCGAGCGCATGTCCCACTGCCAGCGCGAGCCCGCGTCCTGGCCCGAGGTGTCGAAGCGGCGGCCGTGGACGACCATGTAGACGTGCCCGGGCTGGGAGTAGATCGTGATCCAGCGGCCACGGCCGGGCGCGCCGTAGGACATGAGCTGGCCCGAGTCCTGGGGCGCGCTCAGCAGGCCGCCGCCGTGCAGCGCGTAGGAGACCGAGCCCGAGCAGTCATAGCCCGTGTCGCTGAAGGTCCCGTGGCCGCCCCCGTAGCGGTAGGGCTTGTGCGCGATCCGGCTCGCCGCGGCGATCACGCGGCGCACGGCGATCGGCAGGCCGCCGCCGGTGCTCCGGGTTGCGCCGCGGCGGCGCTTGAGCACCTTCGTGACGCCGGGGTGCCCGAGCGCGGACCAGGTCGCGGGCCCCACGACGCCGTCGGCGGTCAGGCCGTGGCTGCGCTGGAAGCGCTTGACAGCTCGCAGCGTGCCCGGGCCGAACACGCCGTCGGCGGCGATGCCGAGCGCCCGCTGCAGGCCGTGGACGCTGGCGCGGCCGCTGCGGCCCGCGCGGCTTGACCTGCCGCGGGCGCGCTTGAGCGCAGACCACGTGGCGCGGCCGACGATGCCGTCGGCGGTCAGGCCGTGCCGGCGCTGGAAGCGCTTGACGGCGCGCTTGGTCTGCTTGCCGAAGATGCGATCGACGTGCTGGCCGAGCACCTTCTGAACGAACGCGACGCGCGGGCCCCTGGCGCCGCGCTTCAGCGAGCCGGCATGGGCGTCCGGCGCGGCGCAAAACGCCAACGCGAGGATCACTGCTCCGACTATGAGGCCCCGGCTGCGCCGGGTGTCCGTGCCCACTGATCTCCGTCTGTTCGCCTACGGTGCACCTGCGAGGTGAGCTGTCGGGCTCGCGCCGGCTAAGCGCTACTCCGTCACTGTGGACGGCGATTCGCCCCCGCGGCCGACCCCCGGCCGCTTCGGTTCCCCCGCTCACCGACCCCTGGGGGTGCAGTGATTCGGCGGGCGTCGTTTTACCACCGGAAACTCCTGCAGTTGCACGATGTCTTGCAGCCGCGGGATGCGCGCCGCCTTGCGCCGCGCGCCGCATCTGCCGATGGGTTCCGTATGCGTTCACTTGCGGCACCGCCCGCGCTCGCCGGCTCACTCCCGCAACTGCTCCGGCGCGGCGGCGTACGCTCGCTCTACCAGCCGATCGTCGACCTCGACACCGGTACCGCGATCGCCTACGAGGCGCTGGCACGCGGCCCGCAGGGGTCGGCGCTGGAGTCCCCGCGCGAGCTGTTCGGGGCCGCGCACGAGCTCGGCCTCGTCCCCGAGCTCGACCGTGCCTGCCGCACCGCCGCCATCGAAGGCGCGCTGGCCGCGGGGCTGGCGCCCCCGCAGACCCTGTTCGTCAACGTCGAGCCCGTCGCTGTGCTGGGCGACGACGCGCCGCTCAGCCACGAGGACGACCTGCTCGGAGGGCGCGTACGTGTCATCGTCGAGCTCACGGAGCGCGCGCTCACGGACCGCCCGGCCGAGGTGCTCGCCGCCGTCGCCTGGCTGCGCGAGCGCGGCTGCGGGATCGCGCTCGACGACGTCGGGGTCGACGAGCGCTCGCTCGCGCTGATGCCGTTCCTCGCACCCGACGTGATCAAGCTCGACATGTCGCTGATCCAGGCCCGCGGGGCATCCCCGGCCGCGGCACGCGTGCTCAATGCCGTCGCCGCGGAGGCGGAGCGCTCCGGCGCGGTGCTGCTGGCCGAGGGCATCGAGACGGAGGATCACCTCGCACGGGCGCGCGCCGTCGGCGCCACGCTCGGGCAGGGCTGGCTGTTCGGCCGCCCCGCCCCGCTCGCGACCGGCTCTCCGGCGATGGGTGCCGACCCGGTGCCCCTGCGGCCCCGCGAGCCGCTGCCGCCGGGCACGCCGTTCGAGCTGATCGCCGACCTGCGGCGCGTCCGCCGCGGTGACAAGCGCCTGCTGCTCGCGCTCTCGCGGCAGCTCGAGGCCGAGGCGAGCACGCTCGGCGCCGAGGCCGTCGTCCTCGCGACCTTCCAGCACGTCGACTTCTTCACGCCGCGCAGCCGCGCGCGCTACGAGTCGCTCGCGCGCACCGCGGCCCTGGTCGGCGCGCTCGGGCAGGGGCTCGGCGAGGAGCCCGCCTCGGGTGTCCGCGGAGCCGGCCTGCGCGAGGACGAACCGCTGGTCGGCGAGTGGGACGTGGCCGTCGTCGGCCCGCACTTCGCAGGCGCGTTCGTGGCCCGCGACCTCGGCGACACGGGCGCGGACGGCGACCGCCGCTTCGACTTCTTCGTCACCTACGAGCGCGAGCTCGTGGTCCGCGCGGCGCGCGCGCTGATGGCGCGCATCGTGCCCGCCGCCGGCCGCTAGCCCCAGCGTACGGGCAGCGCGTCGAGCCCGTAGATGCCGTCGATCGTGCCGTACTCGGGCGCGCCGTCGAGCGCGAGGCCCTTGGTGCGGGGGGCGAGGAAGGTCAGCGCCTCCTGCAGCTCGGCGCGCGCGAGGTTCGCGCCCAGGCAGTAGTGCACGCCGGCGCCGAAGG
>JBDTMF010000006.1:0-44917 GCA_039934455.1 Solirubrobacteraceae bacterium | reverse complement strand
GCGCGACGGGGCGCCCGGAGCGCCGGCCCGCGACGTCCCACAGCGCGAGGTCGACGGCGGCGAGCGCCTGGGGGAGGTCACGCTCGGCGCGGCAGGCCTCCAGCGCCTCGTCCTCCGAGCAGTCGGCCAGCACCTCGGCGTAGGCGTCGAGCGCCGCGCGGACGGCGGCGAGCGCGACGCCGTCGTAGGGCTCGAGCGGCGCGGCCTCCCCGAGCCCGACCAGCCCGTCGTCGGCCTCCAGGCGCACGCGCAGGAGGTCGCGCGCCTCGAGCACCCCCCACGCGGCCCGCACGGGCTCGCGGAAGCGCAGCGACACCGGCTCGACGGCGAGCCGCATCAGCTCGCCAGGATGCCCGCCGAGAGCAGGAGGCAGAACGCGAGCTGGAGCCTCCCCGTCCCGGCCAGCGCGCCGTTGAGGGCGGGGCCGTCGGTGCGCGTCCTGACCGTCCGCACGACCGGCACCGCGAGCGGGATGGCGAGCAGCGAGAGCAGCAGCCAGGGCGAGAGCGAGCCGAGCAGCCACGGCAGCTGCGCGGTCACGAACGCCCCGCCGACCATCGCCGGGTACAGCACGCGCGAGCGCTCGCGGCCCAGCCGGACGGCCAGGGTGCGCTTGCCGGCCCGCCGGTCGGTCTCGAGGTCGCGGACGTTGTTGACGACGAGGATCGCCGAGGCGAGCAGGCCGACCGGGACCGCGAGCACGAGCGCCTCCCATTCGAGCCGCTCGACCTGCGCGTAGTAGGAGCCGGCGACGGCGACGACGCCGAAGAACAGGAAGACGAAGACCTCGCCGAGGCCCTCGTAGCCGTACGGCCTCGGCCCGCCCGTGTAGAGGACCCCCGCGAGGATCGACGCCGCGCCGACCAGCAGCAGCTCCCAGCCGGCGGTCGCGATCAGGTACGAGCCCGCCAGGACCGCGAGGGCGAACGCGACGTAGGTCGCCACCAGCACCTGGCGCGGCGGCACGAGCCCGCCGGCCGTGACGCGCACCGGCCCGAGCCGGTCGTCGGTGTCGGCCCCGCGGCGGGCGTCGGAGTAGTCGTTGGAGAGGTTCGTGCCGACCTGGATGAACAGCGCACCGAGCAGCGCGGCCAGGAACGTCAGGACCTTGAAGGTGTCCTCGGTCGCCGCCAGCGCGGTGCCGACGAGCACGGGCGCGACCGCCGCGGGCAGCGTCCGCGGCCGCGCCGCCATCAGCCAGATGCGCGCGGCGCTCGGCCGCTCCGCGCTCACGCCGCCCCGCGCTCCCGTCACGGCCGGCGGGGGAACGCCGAGAAGTCCGGGGTGCGCTTCTCCTTGAACGCGTCGCGCCCCTCCTGCGCCTCCTCGCTGGCGTAGAAGAGGAGGTTCGCGTCGTGGGCGAGTTGCTGGATGCCGCTCCAACCGTCCTCGGACGCGTGGAAGCTGGCCTTCACCAGCCGCAGCGCGAACGGCGACAGCGCGAGCATCTCGCGGCACCACTGGACCGTCTCCTCCTCGAGCCGATCGAGCGGCACGACGGTGTTCACGAGCCCCATGTCGAGCGCCTGCTGCGCGTCGTACTGGCGGCACAGGAACCAGATCTCCTTCGCCTTCTTCGGCCCCACCAGGCTGGCCAGCAGCCCCGCGCCGAAGCCGCCGTCGAAGGAGCCGACGCGCGGCCCGACCTGCCCGAAGCGGGCGTTGTCGGCCGCGATGGTGAGGTCGCAGACGAGGTGGAGGACGTGACCGCCGCCGATCGCGTAGCCCGCCACCATCGCCACCACCGGCTTGGGCAGTCGGCGGATCTGGACGTGCAGGTCGGTGACGTGGAAGCGGCCGACCTTTGCGCCGCCCTCGACGTAGCCGGTGTCGCCGCGGACGCGCTGGTCGCCGCCGGAGCAGAAGGCGTCGGGCCCCTCGCCGGTCAGCACGACCACGCCGACCTCGGTGTCCTCGCGCGCCTTCTCAAGCGCATCAGCGACCTCGATCAGCGTCTCCGGGCGGAACGCGTTGCGCACCTCGGGGCGGTCGATGGTGATCTTCGCGATCCCCTCGGCGACCTCGTAGCGGATGTCGGAGTACTCCCCGGCTGGGGTCCATTCGACCGGCATCGCGATGACATTAGCCTCCATCGCGTGGAACTCGGTCCCTGGCTCGCTCGCGCCGCAGCGCGCCACCCCGGCGGCATCGCCCTCGAGACGCCCGAGGAGCGGCTGACCTACCACGAGCTGCTGCTGGCCGCCACCCGGGCGGCCGGGCGGCTCGTCCTGCGCGGCGCCGCGCCCGGCGACCGCGTCGGGATCGCGCTGCCGCCGGGCCGCCCGTTCGTGGCCACCGTCCACGGCTGCCTGCTGTTGCGCGCGCCGGCGATGCCGATCGACCTGCGGCTGTCCGAGCGCGAGCGCGGCGAGCTCATGCGCGGCGCCGAGGTGCTCGTCTCCCAGCCGCTGGTGGAGGACGCCGGCGCGCCGTTCAACCTCGTGGATCCGGACGAGGACGAGCTCGCGCTGGTCGTCCACACGTCGGGCACGACGCGCACGCCGCGGCCGGTCGAGCTGACCTTCGGCAACCTCGCCGCGCACATCCGCGCCGCCGGCGCGGTGCTGGGCTCCGATCCTGAGGAGCGCTGGCTCATCCCGATGCCGCTGTCGCACGTCGGCGGGCTGATGGTGCTCGTCCGCAGCGCCGCCGCTGCGGGCACCGTCGTGCTCGAGCCGCCGCCGTTCGACGCCGATCGGGTCGCACGCCTCCTGCGCGAGGGCGACATCACGCTCGTCTCGCTCGTCCCCACGATGCTGGCCCGCATCCTCGACGCCGGCGGCCGGCCCGGGCCGCGGCTGCGGCGGGTGCTGCTGGGCGGCGGCCCCGTCCCGGCCGGCCTCTTGCGGCGGGCGGTCGAGGCCGGCTGGCCCGTCTCCCAGACCTACGGGCTCACGGAGGCCGCCTCGACCGTCACGCTCGCCGAGCCGGGCGACCTCGAGACCGCTGGCCGGCCGCTGCCCGGCCTCGGCGTCAGCATCGCCCCCGACGGCGAGATCTTCGTGAACGGCCCGACCGTGGTGGGGGAGTGGGACACGCTGCGCACCGGCGATCTGGGGAGCCTCGACGACGAGGGGCGCCTCACCGTGGTCGGCCGCAAGAGCGACACGATCGTCTCGGGGGGGGAGAACGTCGCGCCCGCCGAGGTCGAGGCCGTGCTCGAGGAGCACCCGCAGGTGGCCGAGGCCGGGGTCTTCGGCCGCGCGCACCCGCAGTGGGGCGAGTCGGTGACCGCGTGCATCGTGCCGCGCGGGGAGGTCGCGCCCACCGCGGCCGAGCTGCGCGCGCACTGCGTCGAGCGGCTCGCGGGCTACAAGGTGCCGAAGGCGTTCGAGATGGTGGAGCGGCTCCCGCGCACCGCGTCCGGCAAGCTGCTCCGGCGCAAGCTCATCTGACCGGATTCTTGAGAGGCCCGCCGCCGCCTGAGAGCGTCGTCCGCCAGGACGGGCATGACGGACGGCCGGACACGGACATTGCTGGTGGCCACGATGGCCATGACCCTCGCGGGGCTTGCAGCCCCGGCCGCCCGCGCCGCGCGCCGCGCGGACCTCGTTGTCTCCACGCTGACCGTTGCGGCGACCGCGCGTCCCGGTGACGCCCTCACCGCCGCCGTCGCGGTGAAGAACCGCGGCAGGGCGAAGGTGAAGAAGTCGCAGACCGGGTTCCTGCTCAGCACCGACCGCAAGCGGGGCGGCGGCAACGACATCGCGCTCAGCCGCGCGCCGGTCAGGTCGCTCGGCAAGCGCCGCCGCGCTGTCCGCCGCCTGAGCCTGTCGCTCCCCGCCTCTGCCTCGACCGGGAAGCAGTACCTGATCGCGTGCGCCGACATCCGCAGCAAGGTCCGCGAGGCCAACGAGCGCAACAACTGCCGCGCAGCGCATCTGACGGTGGAGGCGCGCGCGCCTCCCTTCGGCGGCGTCCAGCCGTCACCGCTCACGATGGCGCCGCCCTCCGCCGCGCACGGCTCCGGCCCCGGCCCCGGCCCCGGTCCCGGCTCGACCCCGACGCCGACCCCCGGCCCGACGTCGACGCCCACGCCGGCTCCCACCGCGACCCCCACACCCACGCCCGTGCCGGGCTCCAACCAGCCCACGCCCCTGGATCCGGGCGGCGGGGTGACCTCCCTCGCCGACGCCAGCGCGTTTCTCTACAAGGGCGCGGGCGCCGCCCAGCAGGGCGCCGACCCCGACGCGGTCTCGCCCGCGCGCATCGCCGTGCTGCGCGGCCGCGTGAGCGACGTCGCCGGCGAGCCGATCGGCGGGGTCCGCGTGACGGTCCTGCATCACCCCGAGTACGGCCACACCGACACCCGCGCGGACGGCGGCTTCGACCTCGTCGTCAACGGCGCCCGCCTCGACCTCGTCTACACGAAGGCCGGCTTCCTGCCCGTCCAGCGCCAGCTCGACGCGCCGTGGCAGGACTACTTCACCGCCGACGAGGTCGTGATGACCCCGCTCGACGACAAGGTGACGACCGTCGACCACGGCTCGAGCACGCCGTTCCAGGTCGCGGAGGGCTCGCCTCCGCCCAACGGCGGGCGCCCTCGACGCTGCTGTTCCGAGCCGGCGACGACGCGACGATGGAGCTGCCGAACGGGTCGACGCAGGCCCTCGGCAACCTCGACGTGCGGATCACCGAGTACCCCGGCGGCGTGCCAGAGGGGCTGCCCGGGACGATGCCGGGCAACGTCGGCCCGACCTACGCGGCGGAGTTCACGGTCGACCAGGCGCTCACCGCGGGCGCGAAGAGCGTGCGCTTCTCCAAGCCGGTCATCGACTACACGCAGAACTTCATCGGCGCGCCGGTCGGCGGGCCCGTCCCGACCGCCTCCTACGACCGCGACCGCGGCGAGTGGGTCCCGGAGCACAACGGCCGCGTGATCAGGATCGCCTCCGAGACGGACGGCAAGGCCGACCTCGAGGGAGCCGGCGGCCTCACGATCGACGACGTCGAGCGCGCGCGCCTCGCGAGCCTCTACAACCCGGGCGACGAGCTCTGGCGCGTCCCCATCGACCACTTCACGCCGTGGGACCACAACTGGCCCTACGGGCCGCCGCCCGGCGCCAAGCCCCCGCCGCTCAAGGACTTCCAGGCGCAGGCGAAGGAGCCGTCTGACCCGTGCAAGAAGCCGGGCTCGATCATCTCCTGCGAGACGCAGACGCTGGGCGAGGAGATCCCGCTCACCGGGACGACCGCGACGCTGGACTACAGCTCCAACCGGGCGCCCGGCTACAAGGCCGGACAGCAGCTAGAGATCCCGATCACCGCCGCCGGCACGCTGCCGGACCGTCTGAAGGGGGTCGACCTCGAGGTCGACGTCGCGGGCCGCCACTTCGAGCACCGGTGGTGCGACCAGGGCCAGTGGGCCGGCAACCCGGGCTTCTGCGACGGCATGGACGACATCACGCCCGGCCTGAGCTACACGTTCGCGTGGGACGGCAAGGACGCCTACGGCCGCGCGGTCCAGGGCCGGCCGACGGCGACCGTGCGCGTCATCTACGTCTACGAGTTCAACTACTACGACGCCCAGGACGACTTCGACACGAGCTTCGCGGAGTTCTCCGACTCCGACACGTTCAACGGCGCTCCCTACTGCGGCAACCAGAACCCGTGGCTGAGCGGCGACGCGGGCAAGCGCCAGCACTTCTTCTGCGGGATCCTGTCGCGCTCGACCGTCGAGCGCCCGCTCGGGCCGTGGGACGCCGAAGGGGTGGACGGCCTCGGCGGCCTCACGCTCAGCGTCCACCACGGCTACGACCCGCAGGAGAAGGTCGTCCACAAGGGCGACGGGTCCACGATCCGCGCCGATCCGCTCGGCCCGGTGCTCCACAACGTCTTGGGCGGCTTCGGCGGTCCGTTCCCGAGCCCGACGCCGCGCAAGGGCACCTCTGTGAACCTCGACTACCTGACCGACATCGCGGTCGGGCCCGACGGGAGCATCTACGGCCTCTCCTACCTCAACCAGAACGACATCTGGCGCCAGACGCCCGACGGCGACCTGCGGTTGATCGCCGGCCGCGCCTGCGACCCGGCCGCCGACCCGCCCGCCACCGACTGCCCGACCCGCGGCGAGCCCTCCGGCGACGGCGGGCCCGCGGCCGGCGCGATCCTGGGCCAGAGCGTCGCGGGGCTGGCGGTCGCGCCCGACGGCACCGTCTACTTCGCCGCCACCGGCGGCAGCTCGGTCGGCTACATCCGCAAGATCACCCCGGGAGGGACGCTCTCGACGATCGCCGGTGTCCCGTACGCCTCGAGCACGCCGGTCGGGGTCAACGGCGACGGCGGGCCTGCCTCGGCCGCCAAGATCTTCGATCCCCAGGACATCGAGGTCGGCCCGGACGGCAGCGTCTACTTCTCCGAGCGCTCGGGCCGCACCAACGGCAACAAGGCGGTCGTGCGCCGGGTCAGCCCCGCGGGGATCGTCACGCGCGTCGCGGGCGGCGGGACCGACAACGCGGCCGACGACCAGGACCTCGGCGCCGGCGAGCCCGCGACCCAGCAGAACCTCGGCCTCGTCACCGGCATCGCGGCCGCGCCCGACGGCAGCCTCTACCTCGCCGACCCGACCGCGCGGCCCGTCCAGCGGATCGGGCCCGACGGGATCCTCAAGCGGATCGCGGGCACCGGCGCCTCGGGCGTCCTGCAGCACGGCAAGCCCGCGCTGTCCTCGATCGTCGGCGACCCCTACAAGGTGGTGCTGGCGCGCGACGGGACCGTCTATGTCCGCGCCAACGACTTCTCCAGCGACGGCAGCGACGTGAAGATCTTCCGCATCGACCAGGAGGGCGTCATCCAGCCCGTGGCCGGCCGGACGACGGCGCCGACGGGCTGCACCTCGTGCTTCGGCAAGGAGGGCGAGCCGGCGATGGGCGCGCTGATCGAGTCCAACTCCGAGGGGCTCGAGGCACTCCCCGACGGCTCGCTGCTGATCGGCGACGGGCGCCTGCAGGTGCGCCAGATCCGCCCGGCCCTGCCCGGCTTCGCCCCCGGCACGCAGGTGATCCCGTCGCCCGACGGGAGCGAGGCCTACGTGTTCGACGCGCTCGGCCGCCACCTGAAGACGCTCGACGGGCTGACCGGCGCCGTGCGCTGGCAGTTCGAGTACAACAGCCACAAGCGGCTGACGGCGGCCGTCGACGGGAACGGGAACCGGGTCGAGATCGAGCGCGACTCCGGCGGCGCGCGCAGGCGATCGTCGCGCCGGGCGGCCAGCGCACGACGCTCGGCCTGGACGCCGGCGGGCGCCTGGACTCGATCACCGACCCGGCGGGCGAGCCGACCGCGATCGGCGACGACGGCGGCGGCCTGCTCACGAGCTTCACGCTCCCCGGAGACCGCACCTCGACCTACGGCTACGACGCGCTCGGCCGGCTGGCCGAGGCGCACAGCGCCGCCGGCGCAGACCGGACGCTCCACCGCACCGAGACCGACACCGGCGTCACCGTCGAGCTGACGAGCGGCGAGGGGCGCGTCTCGCGCTTCACCACCGAGGCGGTCGGCGACGGATCGCGGCGGCGCATCATCGAGCGACCGAGCGGCGCGAAGACGACGCTGGTGGTCAAGGCCGACGGCACCCGCGTCGTCACCGACCCCGACGGCACCGAGACCACGACCGTGCTCGGCGCCGATCCGCGTTGGGGGATGGCCGCGCCGTTGCCGGCCTCCGAGACGATCGTCACGCCGGCCGGCAAGCGCGACATCACCGAGATCACGCGGACGGCGACGCTCACCGACCCCGCCGACCCGCTCAGCGCCGGGGGGATCCACACGACCGTCACGCGCAAGGGCGCGCCCGCCGGCGCCGGCCAGCAGTCGCAGATCGACTACGACGCGACCGACCGGACGATCACGTCGACGTCCGCCGAGGGGCTGGAGACCGTGACGACCCTCGACGCGAAGGGCCGCGTCATCGGCGTCGAGCCCGACACGGCCCCGAGCTCCCCGCTCGCGCCGATCGCCCTCGCGTACGACGCCAGGGGGCGGCTCGCCTCGCTCACCCAGGGCGACCAGCACCTCAGCTACGCCTACGACACGCGCAATCGTCTCGTCAGCGGGACCGATGCCGGTGGCGCGTCGGAGACCTACGCCTACGACGCCGCCGACCGGGTGACCGAGCGCCACTTCCCCGGTGGCCATGTCTACCGGTACGCCTACGGCGCCGACGGGCTGCTCGCCTCGACGACCATGCCGAGCGGCAAGGTCCATGCCTTCAGCTTCGACGCCTCCGGCCGGCCGACGGCGTTCGCCCCGCCGCTCACCGGCGCGGGCTACCGGCAGGCATGGAACGACGACAGCGCGCTCGAGCTCTTCACGTTCCCGAGCGGCGCCAAGCGAGATCCCGGCTATGACGCCGCGGGCCGTGAGACGTCGACGGACTACGGAGCGGAGAGCGACGCGATCGCCTTCGCGGCGGGCGAGGAGCGGCCCAGCACTCTCACGCGCACGCCCGACGGCGGCGCCGCGCAGACGCTGAAGCTGTCCTACGACGGGCTGCTGCCGACCGCGTTCGAGCAGTCCGGCCCCGCCGACGCCCGCTTCGACTTCACCACGGGGCCGGAGCTGCAGCTCACGAGCACATCGCTGACCAGCGGCGCCGACAGCGCGACCACGGCGTTCGCCTACGACGACGACGGGCGCCTCACGACCTACGGACCGTTCACGCTCACGCACGCCGGCGGTGGCGGCGCTGTGAGCGCCATGGCGGACGGCACGCTGGCTGCGAGCTTCGGCTACGACGGGGCCGGCCGCCTGGCCAAGCGCAAGCTCGCCCTCGGCGCCGACACGCCGTATCAGTCCGACCTGACCTATGACTCGCGAGGCCGCGTCAAGCAGCGCAAGGAGAAGGTGGGCGCCACGACCACCACGCTCGACTACGCCTACGACGACACCGGCCAGCTCAAGACGGTCAAGGACGGGGCGGCCACCGTCGAGTCCTACGCCTACGACGCCAACGGCAACCGCACGACCCGCGACACGGGCACCGCGCAGACCGCGATCTACGACGACGGCGATCGGATCACGCAGCAGGGATCGACCGACTACACGGTCGACCTGGACGGCTTCATGACCCATCGCGGCGCCGACGCGTTCGACTCCAGCCCCTCGGGCGACCTGCTGTCGGCGACCGTCGGCGGGCAGACCGTGACCTACGCCTACGACGCGCTCGGCCGCCGGACGGCGCGCACCAAGGGTGGCGCGACGGAGCAGTACTTCTACGGCGACCCCACCAACGCGTTCGCGGTCACCGCCTCGCGGACCGCCGCGGGCGACCTGACGCGCTACTTCTACGACGACTCGGATGCGCTGGTGGCGCTCGAGCGCGGGGGCGTGCGCTCCTACGTCGGCTCCGACCAGGCCGGGACGCCGAAGGTGGTCTTCTCCGCCGACGGCACCGTGCTCAAGCGCCTCGCCTATGACAGCTTCGGCAACCTGCAGTCCGACAGCGCGCCGGGCTACGAGCTGCCGATCGGGTTCGGCGGCGGGCTCGCTGACCCGGTGACCGGGCTCGTCCGCTTCGGCCTGCGCGACTACGACCCGGCCTCGGGGCGGTTCACCGCCCGCGACCCGTCCTTCCTCCGCGGCAGCCCGATCAACCTCTACGCCTACGCCGGCTCGGACCCGGTGGGCCATCGCGATCCCACCGGCCTCATCTGCCTCGGGTTCAGCTTCTACGACGGGCCCGGCGCCGGGCTCTCCCTCTGCCACGACTTCATCAACGGGAAGAGCTCGGCCTGCGGCGAGTTCGGCATCGGAGCCGGCGGCGGCCTCGACTTCGATCCCCAGGGTGATGTGGCGGAGACGAGCGCCACCGTGGTCGCGGAGATCACTGGGAAGTGGGGCCCGGTGAACGGGACACTCGGCCTGTCGGTCGACATCGACTGCGGTGACGTGGTCGGCTCGGCCAAGGTCGGCGTCGCGTACCTCGGGGCCAACGCGGGCATCGACACGACCGGCGCGAAGTCCGCACAGCTCAGCGGGAGCGGGTGGGAGGACGTCAACTCCCAGGGTGTGCGCGCCAACCCCAAGGTGAAGGACGGAGCCTGGGGCACGAAGATCGAAGGCAAGATCGCGGTCAAGGCCTGCGCCCAGTTCTGATATCGCTCCGGGTATGAGCGACGACTACCGCAAGGAGAGCCGCGTCCGCTGGGGCGCGCAGGCCCGCGGCTGGGGCGAGCAGGCGGAGCGCATGGCCGCCGTGACGATGGGCGTGTCGGTGTGGATGGTCGACGCGCTCGACCTCCAGCCCGGCCACGAGGTGCTCGAGCTGGCGGCGGGCACCGGGGAGGTCGGCTTCCTCGCCGCCGAGCAGATCGAGCCCGGCGGCACGCTCATCTCCTCGGACTTCGTGCCCGAGATGATCACCGTGGCGCAGGCCCGCGCGGAGCGGCTCGGGATCACCAACGTCCGCTTCCGCCAGATCGACGCCGAGTCGATCGACCAGCCCGCCGCCTCGCTCGACGGGGTGCTGTGCCGCTGGGGCTACATGCTGATGGCCGACGGCGAGGCCGCGCTGCGCGAGACGCGCCGCATCCTGCGCCCGGACGCGCGCGTCGCGCTGGCGGCGTGGACGTCCCCGACCGAGAACCCGTGGGCGTCGATCCCGACCGCAGAGCTCGTCCGCCGCGGCCACATGGAGCGCCCGGACCCCGACGCCCCGGGCCAGTTCGCCTGGGCGCGCGCCGGCGTCATCGAGGAGCGGCTGGACGGCGCCGGCTTCGGCGAGCACGAGGTCGACGTCGTCGACTTCATCTTCGCCTACCCCTCCTTCGACGATTGGATCGGGACCCAGCGTGCCCTCTCCACCCGCTTCCGCGACGCGCTTGACGGGCTCGACGCGGCCGAGCGCGAGGACGTCCTCGGGACGCTGCGCGAAGCGGCGCTCCCGTTCGTGCTGGAGGACGGCTCGCTCGCGCTGCCGGCGCGGACCTGGGCGGCGTGGGCCGCGGCGTAGCGGCCGCGGCCGTTCAGTAGCCTGCCCGCCGTGCTCTACGACGACGACGCAGATCTCTCCCTCCTCGACGGCAAGACCGTCGCGATCCTGGGCTACGGCTCCCAGGGACACGCGCACTCGCTCAACCTCAAGGACTCGGGGGTCGACGTCGTGGTCGGCCTGCGCGAGGGCTCGGCCTCGGTCGAGAAGGCGCGCGCCGCCGGGCTCGAGGTCACCGGCCTCGCCGACGCCGCCTCGCGCGGTGACATCGTCATGGTCCTGCTGCCCGACGAGAAGCACGGCGAGGTCTGGCGCAGCGAGATCGCCGACGGCGTCGCGCCCGGCAACCTGCTGCTGTTCGGCCACGGCTTCTCGATCCACTTCAACGAGATCGAGCCGCCCGCGGAGGTTGACGTCGGCCTCGTCGCGCCGAAGGGCCCCGGCCACCTCGTGCGCCGCCAGTACGTCGAGGCGCGCGGCGTCCCGGGGCTGATCGCGATCCAGCAGGACGCGACCGGCACGGCCAAGCCGCTGACGCTCGCCTACGCCCGCGCCATCGGCTGCACCCGCGCCGGCGTGATCGAGACGACCTTCAAGGACGAGACCGAGACCGACCTGTTCGGCGAGCAGGCCGTGCTCTGCGGCGGCGTCTCCGAGCTCGTCAAGGCGGGCTACGAGACGCTCGTCGAGGCGGGCTACGACCCCAAGCTCGCGTACTTCGAGTGCCTGCACGAGCTGAAGCTGATCGTCGACCTGATGTACGAGAAGGGCATCACCGGGATGCGCTACTCGATCTCCAACACCGCCGAGTACGGCGACCTCACGCGCGGCAAGCGCATCATCGGCGCGGAGACGCGCCAGGCGATGAAGGACATCCTCGGCGAGATCCAGTCGGGCGAGTTCGCCCGCGAGTGGATCGCCGAGAACCGGGCGGGCCAGGAGAACTTCCAGCGCATGCGCAAGGAGGAGGCCGACCACCAGGTCGAGCGCGAGGGCAAGGAGCTGCGCTCGATGATGGACTGGATCGAGACCGAGTTCTAGGAGCTCAGGGGCGGGCAGCACCAGAGGTCCCGCTTGGCACAATCCGGTGATGGCCGACCACCTCCCCGGCGGCTGGCTGCCGCCGCAGGCCCCCGGCCCGCCGCAGCCGCCCGAGCCCCCCCAGGGCCCGGTCTTCGTCCGCGGGCCGGCCGAGCAGGGCACGAACGGGCTGGCGATCGCAGCGATCGTATGCGCGATCTCGAGCATCGCCCTGCTCGTGCTATCGCTCGGGCTCTCGTTCCCGTTCTCGCTGCCGCTCGGGATCAGCGGCTGGATCTGTGCCACCAGGGCGCGCATCGACGTGCGCGGCGGCCAGCGCAGGGCCGGCCTCGTCCTGGCGATCGCGGCGATCGCGCTGAGCGCGCTCGCGGCGCTCGTCTGGATCGTCCTGATCGCTGCCGGCTTCTCCGTCGACGAGCTCCAGCGGAACCTCGAGAACGAGCTCCAACGACAGCGACGGGCGGGCGGCTAACCTCTTCGCGCGTGACCCCGAATCCATTCGTCAAGCAGTACCTGATGACCGCCGGGCCGACGCCGGTGCCGCCCGCCGTCTCCCAGGCGATGGCCGCGCCGATGCTCTACCACCGCGCCCCGGCGTTCGTCGAGCTCTATGAGCGGGTGCTGGCCAAGCTGCCCTACGTCTTTCAGACCGAGAACCCGGTGCTGGCCTTCGCCGCCAGCGGGTCGGGCGGGATGGAGTCCGCGGCCGCCAACCTCGTGCGCCCGGGCGCCCCGGTGCTCGCCTGCGCCGCGGGCAAGTTCGGCGAGCGCTGGATCGAGCTCACCGAGGCCTTCGGGGGCGAGACCATCCGCTACGAGCCGGGCTGGGGCGAGCGCCTCGACCCCGCCGAGATCGACCGCCTGCTGACCGAGAACGGGGCCGTCGAGGTCGTCTTCGCCACGCTCAGCGAGACCTCCACGGGCATCGTCCACGACGTCGCGGCGATCGCCGAGGTCGCCAGCGCGCATGACGTGATCCTCGCCGTCGACGCCGTCTCCGGCCTCGGCGCGGCCGAGCTGCGCCAGGACGAATGGGGCATCGACGTCGTCGTCGCCGGCTCGCAGAAGGCGCTGATGTGCCCGCCCGGCCTCGGCTTCGCCTCGGTCTCCGAGCGCGCGCTGGAGTACGCCGCCGCCAACCCGACCGGCCGCTACTACTTCGACTGGGGCTCCAGCGCGAAGGCCCAGGCCAAGGGCAACAGCCCCTTCACGCCCGCCGTGCCGCTGTTCATCGGCCTCGACATCGCGCTCGACATGATCCGCGAGGAGGGCATCGAGGACGTGCTCGCCCGTCATGCGCTGCTCGCCCGCGCCACGCGCGCCGGCGCCGCGGCGCTCGGCCTCGACGTCTTCGGCGACGCGGACGAGCGCTCGACCGTCGTGACCGCCGTGGAGCTGCCGGACTCGATCGACGGCGGCAAGCTCCCGGGCGCGCTGCGCAAGCTCGGCATCACCGCCAACGGCGGCCAGGAGCAGCTCAAGGGCCGCATCCTGCGGATCGCCCACTGCGGCTACTTCGGCGCCTTCGACATCCTCACCTCGCTGTCGGGGCTCGAGATGGCCCTGTCCCAGCTCGGCTACGAGGTCGAGCACGGGGCCGGCGTGGGCGCCGCCCAGCGCGTCTTCGTCGATGCCGGCGTCGTCGCGGCTCACTAGTGCTCGAGCAGCAGTACAAGGTCCTCGTCAAGGAGAAGATCGCCGACGCCGGCGTGAACATGTTGCGCGAGCGCTTCGCGGTCGATGTCGGGATCGACTGGACCGACGAGGAGCTCGCGGAGCGCATCGGCGGCTACCACGGGATCCTCATTCGCTCGGCGACACGGCTGACGGCCGAGCTGATCGACCGTGCCGACAACCTGCGCGTGATCGGCCGCGCCGGCATCGGCGTCGACAACGTCGACGTCGAGGCGGCCACGAAGCGCGGCATCATCGTCGCCAATGCCCCGCAGTCCAACATCGTTGCGGCCGCCGAGCACACCGTCGCCCTGATGCTCTCGCTGGCGCGCAACATCCCGCAGGCGCACGCCAGCCTCACCGCCGGCAGGTGGGAGCGCTCGAAGTTCGGCGGCGTCGAGGTCTACGAGAAGACGCTCGGCGTGCTCGGCTTCGGCCGCATCGGCCAGCTCGTGGCCGCCCGCGCCCAGGGCTTCGGCATGCGCGTCCTCGCCTTCGACCCGTTCGTCTCCTCCGAGCGCTTCCGCGAGCTCGGGGTCGAGAAGGCCGAGTCCAGCGCCGACGTCTACCGCGAGTCGGACTTCATCACCATCCACCTGCCCAAGACCGCCGAGACGCGCGGCTGGCTCGACGCCGAGGCGTTCGCGCAGATGAAGGACGGCGTCCGCGTCATCAACTGCGCCCGCGGCGAGCTGCTCGTCGACCAGGCGCTCAAGGACGCGCTGGACTCCGGCAAGGTCGCCGGCGCGGCGCTCGACGTCTTCCCGGCCGAGCCGATCACCGACTACCCGCTGTTCGACGGCTACGACAACGTCGTCGTGACCCCGCACCTCGGCGCCTCCACCACCGAGGCCCAGGACCGCGCGGGCGTCCAGACCGCGGAGCAGGTCGTGGCCGCGCTCACCGGCGGCGTCGTCTCGACCGCCGTCAACATCCCCGCCGTCTCCGCGGAGGACATGGAGGTGCTCGGGCCCTACCTGCCGCTCGCGCAGCGCCTCGGGCGGCTCGCGATGTCGCTGGCCGAGGGCTCGAGCGTCGAGCGCGTCGAGTGCGAGTACCTCGGCCACCTCGCGGACCGGGACACCCGGCTGCTGACGCTGGCGACGCTCAACGGCGTGCTCGCCGGCCGCACCGAGGAGGAGGTGAACCTCGTCAACGCCCCCTCGCTGGCCGAGGAGCGAGGGATCGAGGTCGCGGAGACCAAGGAGGTCGTGGCGCGCGACTTCACCGACCTCGTGCGCATCACGATCGTCAGCGGCGGCAAGCGCGCGCGCGTCGTCGGCACCACGCTCGGCCAGCTGCACCGCCCGCACCTCCTCGAGGCCTGGGGCCAGCGCTTCAACCTCCAGCTCGACGACGCCCACTTCGCGCTCTTCCGCTACTCCGACCTGCCCGGCATGGTCGGCCGCGTCGGCACCGCCTTCGGCGAGCACGGCATCAACATCTCCCAGGCCGCGGTCGGCCGCACGCCGCCCGGCGAGGACGGCCGCCGCGACAACGTCGCCGTGATGGCGGTCACCGCCGACGCGCCCGTGCCGCAGGACCTGGTGGATCAGATCGCGGCGTCCGACGGCTTCATCGCCGGCCGCGCCGTGTCGCTCTAGAGGGCTAGTCGTCCTTCGGGGGCGGCGCGAACACGATCCGGTTGAGCTCGCCGATCGTCCGCCCGCCGAGGCGCAGCGAGGTGACGAAGCCCTCCTGGCCCATCTCGCCGGCGTCGAGCGCGGTCCGCAGGGCGCCGAGCGCCGCGCGGTCCTCCTCGGCCACGTTGGCCTTGCCGGTCTCGACGAGGATCAGGTGGCGCGGGCGGCGATGGGGGAGGGCGGCGCGCACGTAGCGCTCGCGCTCGACCGCATCGAGGCTCTCGAGCGCGATCACGACGGTCTGGCCGGAAACGAGGCGCTTGGCCGCCGTGGCGTCGAGCAGCGCGCGCGCCTTCTCGTCGACCTCGCCCTCGGGCACACGGCCCTCGAGCATCCCGCGCAGCTTGGCCAGCGAGAGCAGCGTGCTCGAGTCCTCGAGCACGCGCGTCGCGAGCGCCTCGACGCCGGGCGCGTCGGCGCCCACGAGCAGCAGCAGGCTCCCCGGCGCGTAGCGCAGCCGGTCGCTCGGCGCCAGGACCCGGCCGCGCACGCTCACGTCGGCCAAGCGCGGCGGGCGCTCGGGCTCGCCCGGGCGGCGCGGGCGCTCGGACGACCAGCCACCTCGCTCGTTCTCGGGGATCTTGACGCTGCGGGGAGGAGTCGGCATCTCCACTACCTTGGCAGACGCGGCTGTAGGCTCGCCCTGTGGCAAGCCTCTATCACGAAGGCAACCGCCGCCTGCAGGACGCCTTCGACACCCGTCGCCTCGCGGACCGTCTCGAGGAGGTCAAGGTGCGCGACGTCATCGACGACGGCGACCGCGCCTTCATCGAGGCCCTCGACATGTTCTTCCTCGCCACGGCGGATCCCGAGGGGCGCCCGAACTGCTCCTACAAGGGCGGCGACCCGGGCTTCGTGCGCGTGCTCGACGAGCGCACCATCGGGTTCCCCGACTACGACGGCAACGGCATGTTCCTCTCGCTCGGCAACACGCTCGTCAACCCCGAGGTCGGGCTGCTGTTCGTGAGCTTCGAGCGCCGGCGGCGGCTGCGGCTCAATGGGACCGCCTCGATCGACCCCGGCGACCCACTGCTGGAGATCTGGCCCGAGGCGCGGTCCGTCGTGCGCGTCGCGGTCCGCGAGGTGTTCCCCAACTGCCCGCGCTACATCCACCACTACGAGCTGGTCGAGCGCTCGCGCTTCGTGCCGCACGCCGACGAGGAGACGCCCGTGCCGGACTGGAAGCGCACGGACTGGGCGAGCGACGTGCTGCCGGCGGGCGATCCGGCGCGCGAGGAGTGACTAGCGCCGCGGGGCGGGCGCGCGCGGCAGGGCGGGCTCGGCGGCGAGCCCGGCGACCCAGCCCGGGTCGTGCGCGTCGCGTGCGAGCACGCGCTCGAGCGCGGCGACGCAGTCCGAGTCGAAGGCCGTGCCGGTCTCCTCGCGCAGCAGCCGGAGCGCCTTCTCGGGCGTCCAGGCCGGACGGTAGACGCGGTGGGAGACGAGCGCGTCGAAGACGTCGCAGACCGTGAGCACGCGGGTGGCGAGGCCGATGCGCGTCTCGGGCAGGCTGCGCGGGTAGCCGGCGCCGTCGAGGCGCTCGTGGTGGTCGAGGACGAGGTCGAGGACCTCGGGCGGAAAGCCGCCGAGGTCCGCCAGCAGGCGCGCGCCGTCCTCGGGGTGGCGCTTGATCAGCGCGAACTCGGCCGGGTCGAGAGCGGACGGCTTGCCGAGGATGGCTGCGGGGACGCGCAGCTTGCCCATGTCGTGCAGCAGGCCGCCCATCGCGAGGTGGCGCAGCGTCGCAGCCGGAAGGCGCAGCTCCTCGCCGACCGCGCAGGCGAGCGTCGCGACGCGGCGGGTGTGCTCCTCGGTCGAGCGGTCCTTGGCGGCGAGGTCGACCATCAGCGAGCGCACGCGCGGACCGAGGAAGGCCTCTTCGGCGCCGACGAGCTCGGTCGCCGCAAGGTCGCCCACGAGCGGGCGGGAGGAGCGGCCCTGGCGCAGGTCGAGCACGGCCGGGATGGCGATCAGCACGATGCCCAGCAGCTCCATGGCGTGGCCGAAGTAGAAGGCCCAGGTCCCGTAGCCGAGCAGGAGCTGGGGCACGAGCGCCCATCCGAGCCACACGCAGCCGACGCTGACCAGCAGATCGGTCGTGCGGCGGGTCAGCGTGTAGGTCCGCGCCGCGCGCAGCGCGAGCAGCGCGAAGCCGATGGCGCCGATCACGAGCAGCACGACCGCGGGCGCGCTCCCGGCGGCGGGGACGTCCGGCACGGCGGAGGGCACGAGCAGCCCGATCGTCCCCAGCCCGATGATCAGGACGGCGAGGCCCGCCTGCAGCGCGAGCACCGGGCGCAGGCTCACGGGCCGGCGCATCGCGGGCAGCGCGCTGAGCGAGAGCACGGTGGCGCCGGCCGGCAGCGAGGCCGCGCCGGCGACGGCGATGACGCCGTTCGGCCCGACCACGATCCCGGGCGTGGCGATCCCGTGGATCGCCAGCAGGGCGGTCATGGTGGAGAAGGCGGCGCCGAGCAGGACGGTGCGGCTGTCGCGGGCCCGGATCCCCCCGACGGTCAGGCCGATCGATGCGGCGGCGGCGGCGGTCGCGCCCGAGGCGACGAGCCAGAAGTGCACGTCGGGGCCGACGCGCGCCTCGCGCCCGCCGACGTAGTGCAGCAGGGCGGGCAGTCCCACCGCCCACGCCGCCAGCAGCGCGAGCAATCCGCGCGACGCCTGCCCCGAGTTCTTGGCCATTCGGCCCTTATCGGCAGATCAGCGCACGATGTGCAGCCCGAGCTTCGCCGGGAGCGCGGCGACGGCCTCGGTGACCGGGTCCGAGCGGCCGCCGGTCTCGGCGGCCGCCTCGCTGCGTGCGAGCGCCGCGCGGAGCATCGTCGCCCCCGCGACCCGCAGCGGCTCGGGTGGCACGGCCTTCGGCGGCGGGTCGATCCAGGCCCAGCGCGCGGCTGCGTCGCGGCGGCCGAGCGCGAGCGACGCGAGCGAGCGCGCGGCCAGGTGCGAGGGGCCAACGCCGTTGCCGGTGTAGCCGAACGCCGCCCAGGCACGGCCGCCTGAGAGCGTGACGATCGAAGGCAGGTGCGTGGGGGAGACGTCGATCGGCCCGCCCCAGGCGCGCTCGATCCGCCGGCCCTGCAGCATCGGGAAGATCCGTAGGAGGCTGCGCCGTGTCGCCTCCACGATCTCCGGATCGACGTCCATCCGGCCGCCCGTCCGCGCGCCGGCCGACATCCGCCCGCCGCCCCAGCCGAACAGGATGCGCCCGTCGCGCGTGGTGCGGAAGTAGTGCAGCAGTGCACGGCCGTCGGTGATCGCCTCGCCGCCGGTCCAGCCGAGCATCTCGATCACGTCCGGGACGGGCTCGGTCAGCACGATGTGGCTCGAGGACACGGTGAGGCGGTTGCGCAGTCGCCGCAGCCGCCCCGAGGCGCCGTTGACGGCGACCACCGCGGCGCCCGCGCGCACGCGCTCGGCCGCCGCCTCGGCGACCATCGCGCCCGGCGCGTCGGGATGCGCGCGGTCGGCGCGCAGCGCCCGCACCGCCGAGCCCTCGAAGATCCGCACCCCGCGCCCGAGCAGGCGCTCGCGCAGCCCGAACGCCAGCCGCGCCGGGTGCACGGTCGCACCGGCGCGGGCCGCGACGCCGTCGCGGAACACCGGCGAGGCGCAGACCGCGCGCGCCTCGGCGGCGCTCAGGGCCACGACCTCTTCGCCCGTGACCGCGTTCGCGCTCGCGCCGTCCTGGGCGGGCGCGCAGGACACGACGAGATGCGGGGCCTCGCGGTACCAGGCGTCGACCTCCTGAGCCTCGCACCACGCGCCGACCGCCTGCACCGACTCCACCGAGGCCTCGCACAGCTCACGCGCCCGCGCCTCGTCGTACTGCTCGCGCAGCAGCGGCAGGTACAGCCACAGCGAGGACAGGAAGCCCCCGTTGCGCCCGCTCGGGCCCATCCCGCAGCGCTCCGCCTCGAGCACGACCACCCGCGCGTTCGGTTCGGCCTCGGCGATCTCCCACGCCGTCCACAGGCCGGTGTAGCCGCCGCCGACCACGACGACGTCGGCGTCGACCTCGCCGGCCAGCGGCGGCAGCGGCGCCGGCGCGCCCGCGTCGGCGATCCACCAGCCGTGGGCGTCATGGATCACGCGGCGGCCTCGACCGCCGCGCGCTCGACCTCGCGCACCCCCTCCGGGACGTCGCAGCCGACCGGGTCGCCCGCGAAGCTCGGCGGCCGGCCCGCCAGCGTCTCGAGGATCGCGAGGTTGGCGGCAGGGAGGTGGCGCAGCGAGTAGCCGCCCTCGAGGAAGGCGACGAGCCGCCCGCCGCAGCACTCGCCCGCCAGCGCGAGCGCGCGCTCGGTCCATTCGCGAAAACCGGGGACGGTGACGGCCATCCGCCCGAGCGGATCGCTGGCCGCCGCGTCCTGCCCGGCTCCGACGAGCAGCAGGTCGGGGGCGAAGGCGCGGATCGCCGGCTCGACGACGCGCTCGAAGGCCAGCGCGTAGCCCGCGTCGCCGGTGCCCGCCGGCAGCGGCACGTTGACGATCGCATCGCCGGGCGCGCCGACGTCGCCGGTGTCGTAGGGGTAGAGCCGGTCCTGGTGCAGCGAGATCGTCAGCACGCTGCCGTCGTCGCGGAAGATCGCCTCGGTCCCGTTGCCGTGATGGACGTCCCAGTCGAGGATCGCGACCCGCGCGGCGCCGCGGGCGAGCTGCGCCCAGCGCGCCGCCACCGCGGTCGCGTTGAAGAGGCAGAAGCCCATCGGCCGGCCCGCCTCGGCGTGGTGTCCCGGCGGCCGCGCGAGCACGAACGCGTTCTCGACGTCGCCCGCCACCACGGCCGCGACCGCCTCCAGCATCCCGCCGACCGCGAGCAGCGCGGCGGTGCCGCTGCCCGGCCCGATCCACGCCTCGTGGTCGAGCTGGGTCAGCACCCGCGGCTCGGTCAGGACCCGCTCCACATGGCTGGCGTCATGGACGAGCTCGAGCGCGGCGCGCGGGGCGCTGCGGGCCGGCATCCGCACGACGTGGCGCAGGATGCCCGAGCCCTCGAGCGCGCGGAACGTCGCCGCCAGCCGCTCCGGCCGCTCGAACGGCGGCACCGCCAGCCACGGCGGCCCGCTCGGCGGGTTGCGGTGGCCGAAGCAGCGCTCGTCGAAGACGAGGCCCGTGCGCCGGCTAGCCACGCGCAGGCACGAGCGCCGCCGTCTCCGGCTCCTCGACCGCGTCGCGGCGCAGCGAGCGCGCCGCCAGGCGCCGTTGCAGCATCACGTTGAGCCCCATCAGGATCAGCACCCCCAGCAGCAGGCCGGTGGCCAGCACGTTGACCTCCGGCGGCACGCCCTGGCGGGTGGCGCCGAAGATGAAGAGCGGGAACGTCTGGGTCTGGCCGGCGTTGAAGCTCGTGATCACGTAGTCGTCGATCGAGATGGCGGAGGCCAGCAGCGCCGCCGCTGCCACGCCGGGCGCGATCATGGGCAGCGTGATCTTGCGGAACGTCACCCACTCGGTGGCCCCGAGGTCCATCGCCGCCTCCTCGATGTGGCGGTCCATGCCCTCGAGGCGCGCCTTGACCGTCACCACCACGTAGGAGATCGTGAACATCGTGTGGGCGATCACGATCGTCGCGAAGCCGGTGTTGACCGCCATCGTCAGGAACAGCGCCAGCAGCGCGGCGCCGAGCACGACCTCCGGGGTCGCGAGCGGGAGGAAGACGAGCAGGTCGACGACGCCGCGGCCGCGGAAGCCATAGCGCACGAGCGCGAGCGCCATGAACGTGCCCAGCACGGTCGCGAGCACCGTCGCCAGCAGCGCGATGAGCACCGAGTTCTTGAGCGCGGTCGCGAGGTCGGGGTTCGCGAACGGGTCGGCCCAGTGGCTGAGCGTGAAGCCCTGCCAGGTGAAGTTGAAGCGGCCCTTGTTGTCGTTGAACGAGAACAGGACGACGATGAAGATCGGGATGAAGAGGTAGAGCACCGCGACCGCCGACCACACTCCGAGCCCCCATGAGCGGATCTTGTCGCCGGTCGACTGCACTAGAACGCCGCCTCGGTCAGGTTCTGGGTGCCCAGCAGACGCGCATAGATGAAGACCCCGATCAGGATGAAGCTCATGAGGATGAAGGACAGCGCCGCGGCCGTCGGGTAGTCGAGGATCGTGAGGAACTTCGACTGGATCACGTTGCCGACCATGAACTGGCGCGGCGTGCCGAGCAAGGCGGCGTTGATGAAGTCGCCGCAGGCGGGGATGAAGGTCAGCAGGGAGCCGGCGAAGATGCCCGGCAGGGCGAGCGGCAGCGTGACGCGCCGGAACGCCGTGGTGCGGCTGGCGTAGAGGTCGGTCGCGGCCTCGATCAGCCGACGATCGATCTTCTCGAGCGACACGTAGAGCGGCAGGATCATGAACGGGAGGAAGTTGTAGGTGATGCCCGCGATCACGGCCGTGCGTGAGGCCAGCAGCCGCCCGCTCGCGCTCAGCAGCCCGACGTCGCGCAGGCGCTCGACGACCCAGCCGTTGTCGGAGAGGATCAGCTGCCAGGCCACCGTCCGCAACACGAAGGAGGTGAAGAACGGCAGGATGATCAGCAGCAGGATCAGGTTCTTGAAGCGCCCGGCCCTGAAGGCGGTGAAGTACGCGAGCGGGAAGCCGATGATCAGGCACAGCGCCGTCGCGGTCGCCGAATAGCCGATCGAGCGGATGAACTGCGTGTGGTAGTCGCTGATCGCGTTCGAGTAGGTGCTGAAGGCCCAGTCGAACGCGTAGCCGGTCTCGGCGTCGCCCGACTGCAGCGACACGTTGGCCTGGTTGAGCAGCGGGATCGCGAAGAACACGACCAGCCACAGCAGCCCCGGCCCCAGGAACAGCCAGGGCAGCAGCTGCCGGCGCCGGCGCAGCGAGAGCCGGAGCATCAGCCCAGCGCGCGCATGCCTACGCGCCCGTCACCTTCGCCATGGCCTCCTGCATCGTCCGCTCGTCCTTCGGCGACAGCGCCGGGTACGGGTGGAAGTCCTTCGCGATCTCGTCCGGCGGGAAGATCAGCGGGTTGTTGGCGAGCTTGGGACTCTTCTTCAAGAGGACCTCCTTGACGCCCTTCACCGGCGAGATGTAGTTCACGTAGGCGGCGATCGTGGCGGCCACCTCGGGGTCGTAGACATAGTTCATCATCGTCTCGGCCGCGTAGGGGTGCTCGACGTGCTTCGGCAGCATCATGTTGTCCGTGAAGATCACCGAGCCCTCCTCCGGGTAGTTGAAGCGCAGGTCGGGGTTGTCCGACTGCAGCTGCACGAGGTCGCCGGAGTAGGCGAGCGCGACCCAGATGTCACCCTTGGCCAGCGGCTGCGTGTAGTCGTTGCCGGTGAACTTGCGGAACTGGCCCTGCTGGTTGGCCTTGTCGATCTTCTCGATCGCGCCGAGGAGCTGGTCGATGGTCGCCTTCGAGGAGTCCACGCCGTCGCCCAGCAGCACGGTGTCCGCGGAGTCGTAGGGCTCGGAGAGCATCGTGACCTTGCCCTTGAACTTCGGGTCGAAGAGGTCCTTGACGCTCTTGAGCTCGCGCCCGGTCTTCTTGATGTTGTAGCCCAGCCCGATCGCCCCCGACTGCCACGGCAGCGTGTACTCGCGCTTGGGGTCGTAGTTGATCGTCTTGAGGTTGTCGACGAGGTTGGAGAAGTTCGGGACGTTCTTCTTGTCGATCGGCTCGGCGTAGCCCAGGCGCACCCAGCGCGCGGCCATGTAGTCGGTGAGCGTGACGATGTCGCGCGCGATCGGCGTCCCGGACTGGAGCTGCTGGCGGACCTTCCCGAAGAACTCGAAGTTGTCGTTGATCTCCTCGACGTACTTGCAATGGCCGCCGAACTTCTGGTTGAACTGCTTGATGACCTTCTTGTCGATGTAGAGCGGCCAGTTCGAGAACGTCCAGTCGCCGATGGCCGTCTTGGGGTGGTTGACGGCGGCGGCGGTGGTCTTGGACTTCGAGGTCTTCTCGGCCTGACCCTGGACGCCGCCGCACGCCGCCAGCACGCTCGCGAGGCCGGTCAGCGCGAGCCCGGAGCCGCCGGCGCGGCCGATGAAGCCCCGCCGCGACAGGCGCTCGGACTCGAAGAACTCCTCGAGGGCGCGCTCGATTCGCGGGTCATTCATGTGGTCTGCTCCTTGGCGACGACAAAGGTGTGATGAGGGTTCCAGGTGAGGCGGACCTCGCGGCCGGGACCGAAGCAGTCCGGCTCGGAGCCGTCGAGGTTCTGTGTGAACACGGTCAGCTCCTCGCCTCCCGAAGCCTTGACCACGTAATGGATGGAGGTGCCGAGGAAGGCGGCCACCACGACGGTGCCGCGCAGCGAGTTGCTCTCGCCGTCGGGCGTGTCGCCGTCGGCGGGCAGGCGCAGCGTGATCTTCTCGGGGCGCACGCCGACGCGGATCGAGGTCGCGTCGTGCGGGCCGACGCGGTCGGTGGGGACCTGGAGGCTGGCGCCGTCGTGCGTCTCGACGGTGGAGAGACCGCCCTGATCGGCGCCGAGCTTGCCGTCGATCAGGTTCGAGATCCCGAGGAAGTTCGCCACGAACTCCGTTTGGGGGCGCTCGTAGAGGTCGACCGCGCCGCCGGCCTGCTCGATCCGGCCGTCGTGCATCACGGCGATCGTGTCGGCCATGCTCATGGCCTCCTCCTGGTCGTGCGTGACGTGCACGAACGTGATGCCGACGTCCTGCTGGATGCGTTTGAGCTCGATCTGGAGCTGCTTGCGCAGCCGCAGGTCGAGCGCGCCGAGCGGCTCGTCGAGCAGCAGAGCGCGGGGGCGGTTGACGAGCGCGCGGGCGAGCGCGACGCGCTGCGCCTGGCCGCCCGAGAGCTGGCCGGGCTTGCGCTTGCCGAAGGCGCCGAGCTGGACCAGGTCGAGCGTCTCGGCCACGCGCGTGCGGATCTCGTCGCGGCCGACCTTGCGCCGCTCGAGGCCGAACGAGACGTTCTGCTCGACGCTGAGGTGCGGGAACAGCGCGTAGGACTGGAAGACGGTGTTGACGTCGCGCTTGTAGGGCGGGTGCTCGGTGACGTCGTCGCCCCCGAGGAAGACGCGGCCGTCGGTGGGCTCCTCGAAGCCGCCGACCATGCGCAGCGTGGTCGTCTTGCCGCACCCGGAGGGGCCCAGCAGGGCGTAGAACGACCCGCGCGGGACCGCGAGGTCGAGGGCGTCGACCGCGGCAATTTTCCCAAAGCGCTTCGTAACCCGCTCAAGACGGATATCGGGCTCTGCAGCGTCCACCAGGATGCGACCCTACAGAACGCACAGTCTCGTAGTCCAACGTGGACAACCGCCGCGGTGCCGTATGGTTCGGCGCCATGGGGACGTCGGCTCGGGTCGTGGAGAGCAAGGGACTGAAGGCGGACGCGCTCGGCTTCGTGTCGAGCGTCGTGATCGGTGTCGCGTCGACCGCGCCGGGCTACTCGCTCGCCGCCGTCCTCACGCTCGTGGTCGCCGCCGTCGGCGTCCAGGCGCCCGCGGTGCTGATCCTGGCGTTCCTGCCGATGCTGTTCATCGCGGCGTCCTACTACTACATGAACCGCGCCGACCCGGACTGCGGGACGACCTTCTCGTGGGTCACCCGCGCGATGGGCCCGTGGACCGGGTGGATCGCCGGCTGGGCGATCATCGTCGCCGACGTCATCGTGATGGCGAACCTGGCCCAGATCGCCGGGCTCTACGGCTTCCTGCTCGTCGGCTGGCAGAGCGCGGCCGACTCGACCCTCGCCGTGACGCTGGTCGGTGTGGTCTGGATCGTGGTGATGACCGCGATCTGCGTGTACGGCATCGAGCTGTCGGCCCGCACGCAGGTCGGGCTGCTCGGGGCCGAGGTGCTCACGCTCGCGCTCTTCGCGGTGGTCGCGCTGATCAAGGTCTACACCGGCGACGCGCTCGCCGGCTCGATCCATCCGGACATCGGCTGGTTCTCGCCCTTCGCGATCGACTCGCTCAACGGGCTGACCACCGGCCTGCTGGTGGCGGTGTTCATCTACTGGGGCTGGGACAGCACGGTGACCGTCAACGAGGAGACCAAGGACTCCGGGACCACGCCCGGGCGGGCCGCAGTCGTCTCGACGTTCATCCTCGTCGGCATCTACGTGGTCGTCGCCGCGGCGGCGGTCGCCTTCGCCGGCGCCGAAGCGATCGCCAAGGACGACTCGGGCGATGCGCTCGGACTGCTCGGCAAGGAGGTGCTGGGCACCCCGTGGGACAAGCTCGTGATCATCGCCGTGCTCACCTCGGCGGCGGCGTCCACGCAGACGACGATCCTGCCGACGGCCCGCACCTCGCTCTCGATGGCCCGCGCCGGCGCGATGCCGGCGAGCCTGGGCCACATCCACCCGCGCTTCCTCACCCCACACGTCTCGACGCTCCTCATGGGCGGGTTCTCGATCGTCTGGTACGTCGGGCTGACCCTGGTCAGCGAGAACATCCTGTTCGACTCTATCGCCGCGCTCGGGCTGATGATCGCCTTCTACTACGGCCTCACCGGGTTCGCCTGCACGTGGTACTACCGGCACGAGCTGGTCAAGAGCGTCAAGGGGTTCGTCTACGTCGGGGTGGCGCCGACGCTCGGCGGGCTGATCCTCACCTACGTCCTCGTCAAGTCCTGCATCGACCTCTCCAAGCCCGCGAACTCGGAGTCGGGGAGCTCCTGGTTCGGGGTCGGGCCGCCGCTCATCATCGGCGTCGGGATGATGCTCTTCGGCGTCGTGCTGATGTTCATCTGGTACTCGCAGGGGCATCGCGACTTCTTCCGCCGCAGGCTCGAGGTCGCGGATCCGGGCTCGCTCGACGCCCCGCCGCCGATGCCCGCCCCCAGCGCCGGTGTGGCCTGATGGCGCGCCCGCTGGTCGTCGGCTACGACGGCACCCCCGGTGCCCAGGCGGCCGCCGCCGAGGCGGTCGCGCTGGCGTCCGAGCTCGGCGCCGAGGTGATCTTCGCCTTCGCCTACTGGACCAATCCTCAGGGCGGCGAGGTCACCGACATGCTGGCCGCGCTGCGCGAGCTCGGCGAGGGCCACCTGCGCGAGGCGCAGGCCGCGGCCGAGTCCGCCGGCGTGACCGCGCACGGCGAGCTCGTCCACGAGGCGCCGAGCGTCGGCCTCGTCGACATCGCCGACCGGCACGACGCCCGCATGATCGTCGTCGGCTCCTACGGCGAGCCGCCGCTCAAGGGCGCGCTGGTCGGCTCGACCGCGCACAAGCTGGTCCATCTCTCCGAGCGCCCCGTGCTCGTCGTCCGCGCCCGGTAGGTGCGGGCGGTCGTCATCACGAGGACCGGGCCGCCCGAGGTCCTGCAGGTCCAGGAGCGCCCGGACCCGCAGCCCGGTCCGGGGCAGGTGGCGATCGAGGTGCGCGCGGCGGGGGTCAACTTCGCCGACACGATGGCGCGCGTCGGCCTCTACCCCGACGCGCCGAAGCTCCCGGCCGTCGTCGGCTACGAGGTGGCGGGCACGGTGGTGGGGACCGGGCAGCGCGTGATGGCCGGCACCCGCTTCGGCGGCTACGCCTCGCGGGTGGTGGCGGGCGAGGACGACGTCGTGCCGCTCCCGGACCGGCTGTCCTTCGAGCAGGGCGCCGCGATCCCGGTCAACTACTCGACCGCCTGGGCGGGGCTGATCCGCTACGGCTCCCTGCAACCGGGCGAGCGCGTGCTGATCCACGCCGCGGCGGGCGGCGTCGGCATCGCCGCCACGCAGATCGCCAAGCGCCACGGCGCCGAGGTCTACGGCACCGCCTCCGCCGCCAAGCACGACGCGATCCGGGCGCTTGGCGTCGACGTCGCGGTCGACTACCGCAGCGACGGGTGGGAGAAGGGGCTCCCGCGCTTCGACGTGATCATGGACGCGGTCGGCGGCCCGAGTTTCCGCACCTCCTACCGGCTGCTCAACCCGGGCGGCCGGCTGGTCGCGTTCGGCGCCTCGTCCGTCACCTCGGGCGAGAAGCGCAACCCGCTCGTCGCGATCCGTGCCGCGGTGCGGATGCCGCGCTTCAACCTGATCAAGCAGATGAGCGCGTCGAAGTCGGTCATCGGCCTCAACATGCTCACGCTCTGGGACCACGCGGGGACGCTCAAGCCGTGGATCGACCCGCTCGTCGAGCTGATGGAAGACGGGACGATCCAGCCGGTGGTCGCGGAGGCGGTGCCGTTCGACCGCGCGCCCGAGGCGCACCGGATCCTCGCCCAGCGGCGCAACGTGGGAAAGGTCGTGTTGGTTCCGTAGGGGCCGGCGAACGTCAACAGCGGCCGGGCAGTGCAGTTGCCGTTTGCCGAGCTAAGCCACGAGCGATCGTCGCCCCGCGAGCGCCACGAGCAGGCCGATGGCCGCGGCGGCGGGCGCGCAGGCGAGCGCGGCGGCGATGCCCACCTGCTCCACGATGACGCCGGCGATCCAGGCGCCGATCGAGGAACCTGCCACGTAGGCCACGATCTGCCACGCGTAGGCCTCGGTCAGCGCTCCCTCCGGCGCGAGCTGCCCGACGAGCGAGTAACAGACCGCGGTCGACGGCGCGAGGCCGAGGCCCGCGACGACGAGGAGCGCCGCGAAGGCCGGCAGCGAGCCCGCCAACGGCAGCGGCGCGAGCCCGACCGCCATCACCGTCGCGACGACGAAGAAGCGCCGGCCGAGCCCGCTGCGCCACTGGCGCGCGCCATACCAGAGCCCGCCCGCGAGGGAGCCGACGCTCCAGACCGTGAACAGCCAGCCGGCGTCGCTGCGCGAGCCCTCCTGCTCCGCGAACGCCGGGATGCCGATCTCGAGCACCCCGAGCGAGACCGCGGTGATCGCGAGCGCCGCCACCAGCGTGCGCAGGCCGGGGCTCGAGAGCGCGCCGGCCTGGGTCGCCCCGGGCTCGCGCTCCGCCGGCCGCCAACGCCGTGAGGAGGGCTGGGCGGCGACGCCGAGCGCGCCCGCGGTCTGCATGGCGGCGGCGGTGAGCACGGCCGCCTCGGGCGAGACGACGGTGGCGATCGTGGCGGCCAGCAGCGGTCCGGTGATGAAGACGCCCTCGAGCTGAAGGGCGTCGAACGCGAACGCCGTGTCGAGCCGCTCGCGGCCCACGAGCCCGGGCAGCAGCGTCCGCAGCGAGGCGGAGACCGGCGGGACCGTGATGCCGCCCGCGATCGCCAGCAACGCCAGCAGCGCGATCCCGCCCCCGGAGATCGCCGCGACCACCAGCGCGATCTCGGTGATCGCGCCCAGCACCGCCGTGCTGAGGAGCACGCGCGTCTGGCCGACGCGGTCGATCAGCCGCCCGAACACCGGGGCCGACGCGCCGACGGACAGCCCAGAGGCGGCGGCCACGATGCCGATGGCGGCGTAGCCGAAGCCCTGCGCGCGCAGCAGCAGGATCAGCGCGAGGGAGAAGAGCCCGTAGGGCAGCCGCGCGACGAAGGCCCAGAGCAGCAGCGGGGTGACGCCGCGGATGCGGAGCAGCTCGAGGTAGCGGCGCAGTCCCATCCGCTCGCAGCGTAGGGGCCTCCATCTAGCCTGGGGTAGTGGCCCCTCCGGCAGATCCCCACACACTCGGACGGGCGCAGCCGGCGCATGGCCATGTCCTCGGTCGGGGCAAGGGTTCCGCCCTTGCACCCTCCCTGCGTCCTCGCCAGGCATCCGCCTGCATCCCGCCCGAGCGCGCGCGGACCCACCGGAGGAACCACTAGTGCGCGAAGCCGACCCCGTCCACAACGTCGAGCTGCGCGTCGACCGCTACGGCCACGAGTCCGTGGTCTTCGCCTTCCCCTATCGCCGCGAGGTGGTCGACGCCGTGCGCGCGATCCCGGGCCGCCGCTTCGACTGGGAGGCGAAGGAGTGGTGGGCGCTCCAGGCCGACCAGACCGCGCCGTACGTCAAGGGCGTGATCGAGCGCCACCCGTGGCTGAAGGTCGCGCCCGACGTCGAGCGCTGGCTCGCGCAGGCCACCGTCGGCTGGGTCGGGCGCGTCGGCGCGGGCAAGCGGCTCGGCGCGGGGCGCTTCGTGCTCGAGACGATCGCCGGCGATCTGCCGGAGGACCTCGAGCCGCTGGCCGAGGCCGCGGGCGGGCGGCTGTGGCTGCCGTTCACCGCGGAGGTCGCCACTGCGCTCGGCGAGCTCGCGGGCTCGCGCTTCGACGAGCGCGCGCTGCGCTGCGCGCACCGGCTGCGGGTCGGGCTGGAGCCGGCGCCCGCGACGCTGTCGCTGATCGAGAGCGTGGGGGAGCCGCGCTTCAAGCTCGACGTCAACTGGGACCCGGAGACGATCCCCGCCTTCCTGGCACTGCCCGCCTGCGAGGCGCACGGACGCTCGCTGCCGGTCGACCCCTACCTGCTCGAGCCGCTCGAGCACTACCTGCGCACCTTCGCCGTCGAGGTCGCGCCGAATGCGGCGGATGTACTCGGGCGCCTGCGCGGCGAGCACGACCTCGCGATCGAGGAGGTCCGGCGCTCGCGCGCCCACGACGGCCCGCCGCTGGAGATCGAGTCGGTGCTGGGCGGCGAGCTGCGCCCGTTCCAGCGCGCGGGGATCGCCTACGTGCTGAAGGCGCGGCGCACCTTCCTCGCCGACGAGCAGGGCCTCGGCAAGACCGTGCAGGCGCTGGGGGCGATCGAGGCCGACGGCGCCTACCCGGCCGTCGTCGTCTGCCCCGCGTCGCTGAAGCTCAACTGGCGCCGCGAGACCGAGCACTGGCTCCCGCACCGCTCCGTGACGGTGGTCTCCGGCACCGGGGCGACGCCGGCTCCGGCCGAGATCACGATCCTCAACTACGAGATCGTCCACGCGCACCGCGCGCGGCTGGCGCTCGCGAAGCCGCGCGCGCTCGTGCTCGACGAGTCCCACTACGTCAAGAACCCGCGCGCCAAGCGCACGCGCGCGGTGCGGCGGCTGGCCGAGGGGCTGCCGGAGGGCTCGCTGCGGCTCGCGCTGACCGGCACGCCGGTCATGAACCACCCCGACGAGCTGATTGCGCAGCTGCGCGTGCTCGGCCGGCTGAGCGAGTTCGGCTCGGGCGCGCGCTTCTCGCGCCGCTTCCAGGGCAACGGGGCCGAGGAGCGCATCCACTGGCACCTGCGCCGCTCGTGCTTCGTGCGCCGGTTGAAGGCCGACGTGCTGCCGCAGCTGCCGCGCAAGCGCCAGGTCGTGGTGCCGGTCGCCCTCGGCAACGAGCGCGAGTACCGGCTGGCCGAGAAGGACGTGATCGCGTGGCTGCGTGAGCAGCCGCTCGACCTCGCCGAGCTCGACCGCCGCGTGGCGGCCGCCCTGCGCGCCGAGCGGCTCGCGCAGCTCAACGCGCTCAAGCGGCTGGCCGCGCGCGGCAAGCTCGGCGCGGCCCTGGGCTGGATCGAGGACTTCCTCGCCTCCGACGAGCCGCTCGTCGTGTTCGCGGGCCACCGCGAGGTCCAGGACCTGCTGGTCGAGCGCTTCCCGGACGCGGCGCACCTGCTCGGCCGCGACTCCGCCCAGGCCCGCGAGGCCGCCGTCCAGGCGTTCCAGGACCCGGAGGGGCCGCAGCTGATCCTGTGCTCCACGCGCGTGGGCGCGCAGGGGATCACGCTCACGCGCGCCTCCAACGTCGCCTTCCTCGACCTCGAGTGGACGCCCGCGATCCACGACCAGGCCGAGGACCGCTGCCACCGCATCGGCCAGGAGGACGCCGTCACGGCCTGGTACCTGCTGGCCGCGGAGACGATCGACGAGACGATGATCGAGCTGATCGCGCGCAAGCGCGGGATCGTCGGCGCGGTCACCGACGGGCGCCGCGACGAGTCCGAGGCCCTCATCCAGTCGGTCGTGCGCGAGCTGCGCGATTCGAAGCCCCGCCGCCGGCTGAACGCGGTCGCCTAGCGCATCACGACCGCCCGCCGGCGCTCATCCCGCCGCACGGTCAGCTCCTGGATGATGACCTGGATCGAGCCGGCGACCGGGATCGCGATCAGCGCGCCCAGGATGCCGGCGATCTCGGTCCCGAGCAGGATCGCGATCAGCACGGCGAGCGGCGAGAGCTTCACGGCCCGCCCGTAGAGGAACGGTCGCAGCGTGTGGCCCTCGATGGCGTGGTAGGCGAGCAGGAGCCCGAGCGTGATGAGCGCGGACGTGACCCCGACGGTGAGCGCCACCGCCGTCACGATGACGGTCGCCACGAGCGGCCCGACGTACGGCACCAGCTCGATGATCGCGACGAACAGCCCGAGCGGCACCGCGTAGGGGACACCCGTGATGAGCATGATGAGCGTCGCGAACACGCCCGCCAGCAGGCTGGCCACCAGGTTCCCGGTCACGAAGCCACCGACGGCGCGGTAGACGCCGGCGCCGATGCGCTCGACCGGGCCGCGATGGGCCTCGGGGATCAGCTCGGTGCAGCGGCGGCGCCATTCGGGCCCCTCGAGCAGCATGAAGAAGGTCAGGAAGGCGATGACGATCGAGCCGATGACCGTCGTCGCGATGCCCTTGACCGCGGTCAGCGCCGACCCTGCCTGCCCGAGCAGGCCGCCGGCGCTCTGCCCCTGCGTGGCGGTTCGCACCCGCTCGACGACGTGGTACTTGCGCTCGAGGAAGCCGAGCGGGCCGTGGCCCTTCGTGAGGTCGTCGACCAGGTTCGGCAGGCCGTTGCCCAGCTTCGTGATCTGGTCGACGAGCGGCGGGATGAACACCAGCCCGAGGAGCGCGAAGACGGCGAGCGACACGACGTAGACCGCGCCGACGGCCATCCCCCGGCGCAGGCCGCGGCGCTGGAGGAACTCGACGGCCGGGTTGAGCGCGAGCGCCAGGAACAGCGCGACCATCACCAGGGTCAGGCCGGCCTGTGCCAGCAGCATGAACTCGATGGCCGCGACGACCGCGACCAGCACCCCGAGCGCGGTGAGCACCGACCGCGGATGGAAGACCACGACGACGCGCGCCGAGCCCGCGCCGGCCTCGGTCGCGCCCGGCTCGGCCGGCCGTCCGCTCTCCACCAGACCGGGCTCCTGGATTGTCACCCCACACGGTGTACCCGACCGGGCGCCCTTAGTCGAGCGCGGCGAGGTGCTGCAGCCCGTTGATCCCGGGCGTGAAGAAGTACTCGCCGCCGCGCACGGTGACGACGCGTGACAGCGGCCCGACGAAGCAGGGCGGGTGGGGTGGGCGGGCTGGGATGGTCATCTTGCGTGGCGGCGGGCCGTCGTGGCGCCCCATCACGACGTCCTCGTCGTCGCCCAGGTGCAGCCCGTTGCCGTCGTTGAACCACTGCGCCTGCACGAACTCGAACTGGCGGGCGATGCTCGCCTGCAGGCACATGAAGACGACGCCGCGGTCCTGGCCGTCGTCCTCGGCGCCCGGCGGCAGCGCGTCACCGTAGGGGATCCCGCGCCGGATCAGGCGGTGGCGGTTGACGAGCTTGCCCTCGAAGGGCAGGCCGTGACGCGGATTGGCGCGGCGGATATGGCTGCCGGCGGGGCAGCGCAGGCCGTCCCGGTCGTCGAGGTAGGAGAAGGCGTTGTTGCGTGCCGGGTCGGCGACGATGGCGGGATCGGAACGGTCGGGGGAGAGGTCGAGCGGCGTGCCGTCGCGCCAGCGCCCGACGAGCTTGGCCGCCAGCTGCTCCTCGCCGCCGGGGAAGTGGGGCGCGGCGCCGGCGAGCGTGCGGCGGAAGGCGACGACGTCCTGGCGCAGCTTGCGGTAGACGAGGTAGGAGCCGTTGGCGGTGAGCTGGTCGGGCGCGGCCGCCTGCGGGATCGCGTTCTCCTCGTCGCGGTAGCCGAGGATGAACTCGCCGGCGCGGATCGGCCGCCAGGTCCCGTCCTTGAGCGGCGCGCCCTGGCCGGGCAGCGGATCGACGCCGCTGCCCTCGATCGACGGCTGGGCGAAGCCGTCCGCGAAGCCGAAGTGCTCGGCCCCGCCGGGCAGCGCGGAGCCGGCCTGGTCGCCGACGACGGTGATCCCGCCGTGGCGCTCGATCGCCTCGCGCAGCGGCCGGTCGCGCGCGGCGAGCGCGGCCGGGTCCTGCGCGCTGATCATCACCAGCACGTGGATCTCGCCGCGGCCGAAGGGTTCCTCCCAGTGCTCCGGGGCGCTCTCGCCGACGTCGCCGAGGATGTCGCTGCGCGCCGCCATCCCGGTGGCGAACTCCTCCGGGAACCCGCTGAGCGACGTGCCGGGCACGCCGATCGCCTCGAGCCCTGCGTACGTGAAGGCGAGGTTGATCCCCGACTCGGGCTTGCGCTCCCAGGGATCGGCCGTCAGCACCTCCGGGGTGACCTCGGCCAGCAGCGCGCGGGCGCGCGCGGGATCGTCGATGCGCAGGAACAGGTAGCCGGCGGAGGGCAGCCGGTAGCCGCGGACCACGAAACCCTGGATGGAGGCGAGCTCGAGCGCCTCGGTCACGGGAACTCCGCCTGGAAGCGCGCCTGCAGCTCGGCGGGCGGCAGGCCCTGCGCCGCCATCGCGAACTCGATCAGCTTGGTGCGCCGCGCGAGGTCCTCGCGCACCTGGGCGACGGTCTGGTCGCCGTAGGCGCCGAAGAACAGCGCGCTCTCGACCTGATGGTTGCGGAAGTAGGCCGCGAACGCGGCGGGGTCCGCGCGCCCCGGGTAGCCGGCGCAGTGGCCCCACACGGCGTCGGCGTCGTCGGCGAGATCGGTGCGCATCGCCTCGAGGTAGGCGTCCAGCGGCCCGTCGAAGTTGGTCGTGAACAGCAGCCGCGACGCCTTCAGCGCGTCGCGGCGCTGGCGGCCGCCCTGGTAGATCACGTCCTCGATGATCACCCAGCGCGCGAAGTGGGTGGCTGCGAGCCGGGACAGCGGGCTGGCCTCCACGGAGCCGAAGGTGTCGAGGTGGGCGGCCAGCGCGGCGCCCCGGTCGTCGAGGACCGGGGTCAGCACGGTCAGCCCGTAGGCCTGGCCCGAGCGGTTGCGGTGCTCGCGCTTCACAGGTCGCGCTGGACATCGGTGAGCAGGGAGCGATAGGCGGCCGCGAACGCATCGGGGTCCAGGCCGGCTGAGCGCTGCGTGAAGTCGTCAAGCGCCGCGGCGACGCGCCGAGCTGAGATGATCTCGGTCGTCGTGGCTGACGGATAGGCCGACCAGTAGTGGTTGGCGACGTACTCGTTCTTGCGGATGTAGGCCTTGAACGGCTCGACGGGGATCGGGCCCGGGAAGCCGTAGGACGTGCCCCAGATTCCCTTCATCCGCGCGGGAACGACCTCCGAGAAGGCGTCGATGTACTGGTCCCACGTGCCGTTGAAGTTGCTCTCGAAGAACAGGTACGTGTGGCCGAGGCGCTCGCCGCGGCCGCCGTCGGGGAAGCTGCGGATCACCGCCCAGCGCGCGTAGTGGATGAACGACAGCGCCTGCAGCTTCTCGAGCGTCGCGGTGACGTGGCGGCCGACGAAGAACACGAGCGCGAGCAGGAAGCGCCCGCCGTGCCGCACCGGCGTGACCACGGTGATCGCGGTCGCCTTGCCCTCGACGTTCGCCACGGCCTATGTCCCGTCGCTCGCCCGCGAGTACGCGTCGAGGTTCGAGCGGGCCTGCTTCTGCACCCCGCGGCTCAGCAGCGGCGTCAGGCCGAGGACGGCGCCCTTCGCGCCGAGCGCCTGCGCGCCCCAGCGGCGCAGGGGGAAGCGGTCGACCTGCTCGGAGATCAACCCGCCGCTGAACGTGTAGGTCGCGTCGATCTCGTTGCGCACCCTGCGGCCCGTGTCGGTGAACGTGTAGGTCGCCGACCAGTGCGCCCAGCCCGTGCGGCCGTCGGCGGCGACGCCGTGGTCGCCGAGCGTGACGGCGAGGTCGGCCGAGCGCTCGGCCAGCATCCGCCACATGTTCTTGACCGCACCGCCGGTGAGGCGGCCGAAGGCGGGGTCCTCGAACACGGCGTCGTCCGTGTAGCACGCGGCGGCGGCCCCACCGTCGTGGCCGTCGAGCGCGGAGTAGAGCGCCTGGATCGTCGCCTCGGACACCCTCGTCAGCTCCCGTCGAAGGTCAGCACGAGCGACTTCGGATAGGGCCCGTCCTTGACCAGTTGCCCGTCGGGGCCGGGAGCGCGGGCGAGCCCCGGGCGGCGCAGGACGGCCTTGGCGATCAGCGGGATCTGCATCGCGTTGGCAAAGCGGCCGAAGCACTGGTGCAGCCCGACGCCGAAGTGCAGGTGGTGGTGGGCCGGGCGGCCGAGCCGGAACTCGGCGGGGTCGTCGACCACGTCGTCGTCGAGCATCGCCGACTGGGTGGCGGCGAAGGTGAGCGTCCCCGCGGGGATCTTCGTCGCGTGCATCGAGCCCTCGGCGACCTCGAAGTCCGTCCGCGCACTCCGGAACAGGCCGGGGCCCTGCGGCGCGAGCCGCATCGCCTCGAACAGGTGCGCCCGCACCGCGTCGTCGTCGTCGGCCCGCGCCGCCGCCTGGGCGCCGGCGAGCGCCTCGGGGCGCTTCAGCAGCGCGTCGACGGCGAACGTCGTGGCGGTCGCGATGGTGGGGACGAACCCGGTGACGAGCCCGATCACGTTGACGCGGATCTCCTCGTCGGTGAACGCCGTCGGCTCGGTGCCCTGCATGGCCAGCAGCCGCCCCACGACGTCGGTCGGGGCCGCGCCGCTCGGCTGCGCCTTGCGGGCGGCGATCGCCTCGTCGAGGTGGGCCGCGAGCGCCTTCGACGCGGTGTCGGCCTCGGCGCTGATCGCGGGGTCGTTCTTCACGTTGACGAAGATGTCCTCGAAGATCGCGAGCGTCCACGCCATCAGCGTGTCCTCGTCCGGGCCCGGCGTCCCGAACCAGCGGCCGAACAGCCGCGCCGGCACGCGCTTGGCCAGGTCGGCGACGTCGATGCGGCCGCCGGACCCGACGACCAGCGCCTCCGCGGTCTCATCCACGAAGCCGGCCAGCGCGGGCACGTCGGAGCGCGGCGCCGCGAGCCGCAGGATCGAGATGTCGCGCTCGTACCGCGGCGAGTCGTCGGTGCCGAGGATGAAGTCGCCGGCCAGCCGGGTCATCTTCTCCCGGTAGGGCTGGACCGAGAACGCCTCGTCGTGGCCGAGCACCTCGACGACGTCGTGGTAGCGGGTCACGATCGCGAGGTTGTGGCGCAGCAGCACGGGCTTGACCGTGCGCAGCAGCTTGAACAACCGGTCCGGGTGCTCCCGGGCGTGGCTCTCCAGCAACTTGACCGCTCGATCCCTGAGCTCTTGTGCGTCGTCCTTGACCTGGTCCGCAAGCTCGTCGAGCTCATCCAGGAACGACATGCGCCGACCATAATCAACATCTCGCGTGTTGTGGCTTTGATTTTTCAGGCGTGTCCCGCCGCCGCGTAGGGCAGAGTGCGCACATGGCCGACGACGAGTCCGAATTCGAGATCCTCTCCGAGGGCGGTCCGCCCGACGAGCACGACCTCGAGATCCTCGAGACGCTCGAGGAGCACGGCGCCGACCTCGCCGAGCCGCGCGAGATCCGCGTCAACCTCTCCTTCCCGAGCGAGCGGGAGGCCGAGGCCGCCGGCTCAGAGCTCGAGGAGGCCGGCTACGAGGTCGTCGGCTTCGAGGCCACGGGCGAGGAGGAGCCGTGGGCGATCCGCGCCTCCCGCGACCTCCGCGTCGACCGCAACAACGTCACCGGCTTCCGCAGCCATTTCCACGACCTCGCCGAGCGCCACGGCGGCGAGTTCGACGGCTGGGAGGCTGCCGAGGACTGATACGCTCGCCGTCGGATGTCACTCCGGCTGCACCTCCTTCTCCTTCTCCTCCCCCCTCGGGGGGAATAGCGCGTGGCGGCCGCGTAGCCGCATACCAACGGAGACCTAGGAGCAGCCCAACTGGAGGAGTGACATGACCGACGACCGCGTTTTCATCTTCGACACCACCCTGCGAGACGGCGAGCAGTCGCCCGGCATCTCGCTGAACACGACCGAGAAGCTCGAGATCGCCCACCAGCTCGCGCGGTTGGGCGTGGACATCATCGAGGCCGGCTTCCCGATCACCTCGCCCGGCGACTTCGAGGCCGTCCAGGCGATCGCCCGCCAGGTCGAGGGCCCCGTCATCACCGGGCTGGCGCGCGCTCATGTCGGCGACGTCGACGCCGCGTACGGGGCGGTACGCGACGCGGCGCGACCTCGCATCCACACCTTCATCTCGACCTCGGACATCCACATCGAGCACCAGCTCGCCTCGACCCGCGAGGACGTCAAGGGGCAGGCCCGCGCCGCCGTCGCCCACGCCCGCGCGCTGGTCGACGACGTCGAGTTCTCGCCCATGGACGCCACCCGCTCGGACCTCGAGTACACCGCCGAGGTGGTGCAGATCGCGCTCGACGAGGGCGCCACGACGATCAACATCCCCGACACCGTCGGCTACACCATGCCGGAGGAGTACATCGCCCTCCTGGGCCGGCTCTACCAGTACGTGCCGGGCCTGCGCGACGTCGTGCTGTCCGTGCACTGCCACAACGACCTCGGCCTCGCCGTCGCCAACTCCTTCGCGGGCCTGCAGGCAGGTGCCCGCCAGGTCGAGTGCGCGATCAACGGCATCGGCGAGCGCGCGGGCAATGCCGCGCTCGAGGAGATCGTGATGCTGCTGCACACCCGTGCGGCCGACGTCGGCTTCACCACCGGCATCAACACGCGCGAGATCGCGCGCACGAGTCGCCTCGTCTCCCGGCTGACCGGCTACACGGTGCAGCCGAACAAGGCGATCGTGGGCCGCAACGCGTTCGCCCACGAGTCCGGCATCCACCAGGACGGGGTGCTGAAGGAGCGCTCGACCTACGAGATCATGGACGCGACCATGGTCGGGCTCGACGCCAACTCGATCGTGCTCGGCAAGCACTCCGGGCGCCACGCGCTCAAGAGCGCGCTGGAGGAGCTCGGGTTCGAGGTCTCCGGCCAGGCGCTGAACACCGCGTTCAAGCGCTTCAAGGACATCGCGGACAAGAAGAAGCAGGTCACCGCGCTCGACCTCGAGGCGCTCGTCACCGACGAGCTGCGCGACCAGATGCGCTCCTACACGCTCGAATGGTTCGACGTCGAGGCCTCCAGCCGCCGTCCGCCGCACGCCACGGTCGAGCTGCGCACGCCCGACGACGAGCTGGTGCAGGGCAACTTCACCGGCGACGGCCCGGTCGACGCGATCTTCCGCGCCATCAACGCCGCCTCCAAGCGCGAGGCGAAGCTCAGGGAGTTCCACATCGGCTCGGTCACAGGCGGCCAGGACGCGCTCGGCGAGGCCAGCGTCGTGCTCGAGCTCGCGGGGCAGTCCGCGGCCGGGCAGGGCGTCTCGACGGACATCATTGAGGCGGCCGCGCTCGCGTACGTGCGCGCGCTGTCCAACGCGGAGCGGCGCGTGCTCGCCGCCGCCGAGGCGCCGCCGGCCGAGGCCGCCGAGGCGGAGCTCAGCCCGACGCCGTAGTCAGCGCTTCCGCGCCACCCAGATCTCCTCCGACGGCCACGACCGCGCCCACTCGAGCGTCACGTGCTCGAAGCGCGCCGGGGCGTCGGGGGCGGCCTGCAGCTCGTGCAGCGCCTCCACCTCGAAGCCGGTCTCGCGCAGCAGCCGGATCATCTCGCCGTGGGGGAGGTGGAACTCGACCGAGGGGCCGTCGGCGTCGTGCCATTCGACCCGGTGGAGGCCGAACTGGGGCCTCGACAGGCGCTCGGTCGCGAACTCCTCCTCGGGCGCGGAGCACAGGATGAGCAGCGGCGTGTTCGTCAGGAACACGAGCCGGCCGCCCGGGCGCAGCAGCCGCGCGGCCTCCGCGATCCAGCGCGCCGGCTCGCACCACAGGCTCGCGCCGTACTCCGACAGGGCGAAGTCGAAGCTCGCGTCGGGCAGCGGGACGTTCTCGGCGTCGGCCTCGATGAGCGGGAAGTCGATGCCGTGCTCGGCCTGCATCGCGCGCGCCGTCGCGAGCTGGCCCCTGGACTGGTCGACGCCGACGGGCCGCGCGCCGCGGCGGGCGAGCCAGGCCGAGAAGTAGGCGGTGCCGCAGCCGAGCTCGATCGCGTCGAGCCCGTCGACTTCGGGCAGGGCGCCGACCTCGGCCTCCGGGACCCGCCACATGCCCCATGAGGGCTCCGGGCTCGCCCAGTCGACCTTGGCCGGCTCGACCCAGCGCTCGGCCGTGCTGTCCCACAGCTTCTTGTTGACCTCCTGGTGGCTCATCCCGCCAGCGCCTTGCCCTGCGCGTAGCCGGCGGCCAGCACCTGTGGGACGCGCCCGCGGTCCATCAGGTTCACGCCCATCGCCTCGGCGGCGCGGGCGTCGGGACCGATCGTCCGCACCGTCGCGCCCCGCGCCCGCAGCGCGAGCGTCTCCGTGGCCGCGGCGGAGCGCGAGAACGCGCGTAGCGCGCGGAAGGCGGAGCGGCCGGCCGGCAGCGACGCGGTCGGGTTCAGGCACAGGACCTGCGTGCCGCGGCGGGCGGGGGTCGCGTCGAGGTTGGTCGGGCTCCAGACGCCCCCGTCGACGTACTCGCGGCCGCCGATCTTGACCGGCGCGAAGATCCACGGCACCGAGCAGGAGGCGAGCACCGCCTGCCCGACCGTGGCGGAGGGCGAGCCGGGGGAGCCGAACACGACACGGCGGCCGCTGCGGCGGTCGACCGCGACGATGCGCAGGCGCCCGTCGAAGCGGGCGCCCTCTGCATCGATCATGCGGCCGAGGCCGGGCATCGAGCGCGAGGTGCTTGGGGCGGCCCGCAGCGCAGCGGCGCGCGCGAGCGCGCCGCCGGGGCTCACGGACGCGAGCGCGATGGGGGCGAGCGGCGCGGCGACGGCGGCGCCGAGCCTGCCGAACCCGGCGAGCCTGCCACGTGGCTGCCCGTTGACCCCGGCCGCATCCGCCCAGTCCTTGGCGGCGCGGGCCTCCGCGCCCGAGTCGGGCGCACGGCCGGCGGCGAGGAACGCGGCGACGATCGAGCCCGCCGAGGTCCCGACGAAGTACTCGCAGTCGCGGAAGTCGATGTCCGCGGCGGTCCCGGCGCCGTCGAGGAGCCCGCGCATCCACGCCTCGCCGAGCGTCCCACCGCCTGCGAGGACCAGGACGTCGGGGCGGGCATGGAGAGACTCGGGCATGTGACGAGGGTACGAGGAACCGGCCAGCGTCAAGGGCGCATCGAGGGGAAGCCTGCAGCGGGCGGCGCCCGCTCCCGCCGAAAAGGGGGGTGTGCGGTGTTCATGGCAATAGTTCCCACAAACTCAGCACACCCGGCCCAAGTCCGCCGCTCCCGGCCGAACCCAGCCGCCGTTGACGCTCGTCAGGACCTGACGGAACGCGCCGCGTACGCCACTTCCGCTCGCCCGGCAGCCGCACCCGCACCCGCGCCGTGAACGCCGCCAAGCGCCGCCCACGCCGCGTCAGCCGAGCCACCACCGTCGATGCGCGCCCTGCCCGCACGACCCGCGACCCTCGCGCCACGACATGCCCTCGCCTCATGACCCGAACCCGTACCCGGCCCGCATGCGCCGCCCGCACCCGGACCCGGATCCCGCGACGCCCGACCTGGCGCCGCTTCACGTGGACGAACACCCGCACCGGCCCCGCCGCCGGAGCCCCCGCGCCACCCGCGCCTGGAGCACCAGGCCCGCCGCCCAACCCGGCCACCGCCGCCCGCGCGTCGACCAACCCCGCGCCGTACTGCGAGTCGACCCCCGGAGGCCCGAGATCCGTCGCGGTGGCGAGCAGCCGCCGGACAGCCGCCTGGCCGCGCACCCCGCGGGACACGAGCAGCGCGGCGACGCCCGAGACGTGCGGCGCGGCCTGCGACGTGCCGGCGAGCTCGCGGTAGCTGGACCCCGCGTAGGTCGAGAGCACGTCCTCGCCGACATCCATGCCGGTCGCGGTCGCGCCCGCCCCGCCCGGCGCCACCAGCCCGAGGCCGCTGCCGAAGGAGGAGAAGAACGAGCGCTGGCGGCGCTTGTCGACCGCGCCGACGCACAGCAGCCCGTCGCTCGCCGCGGGCTGCTCGCAGACCGGCACGCCGTTGTTGCCGGCCGCCGCGACGACGACGATGCCCGCGGCGATCGCGCGCCGGATGGCGGCGTCGAAGCCGTCGCCGCCACCCGCGCCGACCAGCGGCACGTCGCTGCCCAGGGAGAGGTTGATGACGTCGGCGCCGTGCTCGCGCGCCCAGTCGATCCCCTTCGCGACGTCGTCGATGCTGCCGCCGCCGCCGTCGCCGAGCACCCGCACCGGCATCAGCGTGGCCCCGGGGGCGACGCTCTCGACCCCGATGCCGTTGCCGGTCGCGGCGCCGATGATCCCCATCACATGGGTGCCGTGGCCGTCGCCGTCCTGCGGCGTGGAGTCGCGCTGGACGACGTCGTAGCCCGGCCCGATGCGGCCCGCGAGGTCGGGGTGGTCGGCCTGGACGCCGGAATCGATCACGGCCACGGTCGCGCCGGCGCCGGTGGTGACCGCGCGAGCGCCGTCGGCCTCGATGAGGTCGAGGTTCCACTGCTCGCCGCGGCGCGGGTCGGCCGCGGCGGCCGGAGCGGCGGCGATCAGGAGCACGAGCAGGACGAGCGCAAAGGACCGGGGCATGGTGCATCACACATGCCCGCAGCCGCCGCGGGCTAGTCGACCTTCAGGCTCCCGCGGGCCACCGTGAGGAGCCCGATGTTGACGTGCGCCCGCGGGTTGGAGAACTGGCTGACGACCTGCGAGCCGCCCTCCGAGATCAGCTCGACCACCAGGCAGACGTCCCCGATCTCGGCGTCCTCCTCGATGTGCTGCTCCAGGTTGTCCATCAGGTCGGCGGCGAGCCGGCCGATCTTCGACTGGTCGAAGGGCATTGCGGATCACGCTCCTCTGTATGCGATAACGTACGCTCGTATGGAGGTAGGTACACCGGTCGGATCGCGCGTCCGCGCGCTACGGGAGTCGATGGACCTCTCGCTGCGCGATCTCGCGGAGCGCTCGGGCGTCTCCGCTCCGATGCTCTCACAGGTGGAGCGCGGGGAAACCAGCCCGACGCTGACGATCGCCGGCCGGATCGCCGCCGGGCTCGAGCTCCGGCTCTCCCAGCTGCTGCGCCTCGACGAGGGCGGCACGGTCAGCGTGGTCAGGCCCGGCGAGCGCCGCAGCGGCGGCGCCGACGGCCACCGCTGGGAGGTCCTGACCCCGCCGCTGCCCGGCCAGCGCGCCGAGGTCTCCTGCCACACCGTCCAGCCGGGCGCGCGCACGGGCGGCCCCGGCGACCCGCCCATGCACGAGCCCGGCGCGCGCGAGACGAGCCTCGTCCAGCACGGCCGGCTGACCTTCGTCTGCGACGGGACCCGCCACGACCTCGCCGAGGGCGACTGCGTGACCTTCGACGCCGACCTTCCACATCACTTCGAGAATCCAGGAGAGGAGGAAGCGGTCCTGCTTGCCGTCGTGTCGGCAGGGCTGCGCCGCTCATGAGCCAGACGCTCTTCGACCGCATCTGGGCCCTGCACGAGGTCTCCGACGGTCTGCTCTACATCGACCTGCACCTCGTCCACGAGGTCACGAGCCCGCAGGCCTTCGACGGGCTGCGGCTCGCCGGACGGCCCGTCCGCCGCCCGGACCGCACGCTCGCCACCGCCGACCACAACGTCCCGACCGACGGCACCCCGGTCGCGGCCCGCATCCGCGACGAGCTGAGCCGCGTGCAGGTCGAGACGCTCGAGCGCAACTGCGAGGAGTTCGGGATCCCGCTCTACTCGATGGGCTCGGACCGTCAGGGCATCGTCCACGTGATCGGGCCGGAGCTCGGCGTGACGCAGCCCGGCATGACGATCGTCTGCGGCGACTCCCACACCGCCACGCATGGCGCGTTCGGCGCGCTCGCCTTCGGGATCGGCACGAGCGAGGTCGAGCACGTGCTCGCCACGCAGTGCCTCGCGCAGGGCAAGCCGCGCTCGATGTGCATCCGGTACGAGGGCGAGCCCGGCTTCGGCGTCACCGCCAAGGACCTGATCCTCGGCACCATCGGCCAGATGGGGACCAACGGCGCGGCCGGCCACGTCGTCGAGTACGCCGGCCCCGCCATCGAGGCGCTCTCGATGGAGGGCCGGATGACGATCTGCAACATGACGATCGAGGGCGGTGGCAGGGCCGGGATGATCGCCCCGGACGAGACGACGTTCGAGTACCTCGCGGGCCGCCCCGGCGCGCCGCGGGACTTCGACGCCGCCGTCGAGCGCTGGCGCGAGCTGCGCACCGACGACGACGCGACCTTCGACCGCGACATGACCGTCGACGCCGCGGCGCTCTCGCCGCTGGTGACGTGGGGGACGACCCCCGCGATGGTCGTGCCGATCACCGACTCGGTGCCCGACCCCCGGTCCGACGGCGACGAGCGCGCGCTGAAGTACATGGGCCTCGAGGCCGGGACGCGAATGCAGGACATCCAGCTCGACCGCGTCTTCATCGGCTCGTGCACGAACTCGCGGATCGGGGACCTGCGCGCCGCCGCCGCGCTGGTCGAGGGACGCAAGGTCGCCGCGAGCGTGAACGCCATGGTCGTCCCGGGCTCGCAGCCCGTGGCCCTCCAGGCCGAGGCGGAGGGGCTCGACGACGTCTTCCGAGCCGCGGGCTTCGACTGGCGCTCGGCGGGCTGCTCGATGTGCCTGGGGATGAACCCCGACATCCTCCAGCCCGGCGAGCGCTGCGCCTCGACCTCGAACCGCAACTTCGAGGGCCGCCAGGGCCGCGGCGGGCGCACGCACCTCGTCTCGCCGCAGATGGCCGCCGCCGCGGCGATCGAGGGGCACTTCGTCGACATCCGCGAGTGGGAGAACTAGATGCAGCCCGTGACGGTCATCTCCGGCGCCGTGTCCGTGCTCGACCGCGCGGACGTCGACACCGACCAGATCATCCCCAAGCAGTTCCTCAAGCGGGTCGAGCGGACCGGCTTCGGCGAGTTCCTGTTCTACGACTGGGCCAAGGAGGACGGCTGGAACCTGCCGCCCAACCCGATCCTCGCCACCGGGCCGAACTTCGGCTCCGGCTCGAGCCGCGAGCACGCGCCATGGGCGCTCGAGGACTACGGCTTCCGCGCGGTCGTCGCGCCCTCGTTCGCGGACATCTTCTTCTCCAACTGCACGAAGTGCGGCCTGCTGCCCGTCGTGCTGCCCGAGGCGGACGTCAGGGCGCTGATGCAGGCCAGCGAGGCGGAGGTCGACCTCGAGGCGCTCGAGGTCCGCTTCGACGGCCGCGCCGTGCCGTTCGAGATCAACGCGGAGACGCGCCGGCGCCTGCTCGCGGGCCTCGACGACATCGCGATCGCGCTCGAGCACGACGACGAGATCAGCGCCGACGAGGCCGAGCGCGAGCGCTCCGGTCCCGACACACTGACCCTGTAGATCGCCCGGCTCGCATGCAGCACGGCCCGCGGAGCAGCGGCGCGCGAGCCACCCCGGCATGATGCGCGCGTGCCGCGCGCCCGCATCTCCGCCGCCGAGGCGCGGCGCGTTGCGCTCGCGGCCCAGGGCTTCGCCGTCTCGCGGCGGCACGACGGCCGCGCGATCCGGCGGCTGTTCGACTGCGTCGGCCTGATCCAGATCGACTCGGTCAACGTGCTCTCACGGGCGCACTATCTGCCCGGCTTCGCGCGGCTCGGCCACTATGACCGCGAGGCGCTCGACCGCGCCGCCTCCTCCGCGCCGCGGCGGCTGTTCGAGTACTGGGGCCACGAGGCGAGCCTGATGCCCGTGGAGCTGCACCCGCTCCTGCGCTGGCGGATGGCGCGCGCCC